>JAEUJS010000491.1 GCA_016792935.1 Archangium sp.
GCCCACGCTCTGTTGCAGGAAGCGCTGCACCTGCTGATCGAGGCCCGACGCCGAGTAGAGCGCTTCGGCCGCGATGCCACCGGCGCTGCGATCGCTGATGCGCTCGCGCGACGTCACGCCGAGCGTCACCAGCGACAACACGTCGGCGTCGGGGAGCATGGGCTCCGACGAGAGCGACACCTTGGGATCTTCGAAGCGACCGAACGCCTTCACGGTGACCAGATACTCGCGGATCTGGCTCTGAGCCGAGAGATCGAAAGTCGGCCACAGCCCATTGAACTGCAGCTGACCGCGCTGCACGTTGTAGGTGTTGCCGCGGAAGAACGCCTGCGCGCCTTCCTGCGTCTCGATGACGCCGATCAGCACCGGCTTCACGTTGGTGCCCGACAGCTTCAACTTTCCGGCCAGCCGCGCTCGCGCGAGATCGTTCTCGATGCGCACGTCGCCACTGCTCGCGTCGAGGTTGACGTCGAGCCGCAGCCACTCGTTGGGCTTCGCGTCGCTCGAGGCAGGCGGTTGTTTCGCGCTCGCCACCAGCGACTCGAGCGCCATCGGCTGCGTGTAGCGGAACTTCACGACGTCGAGCCCGCCCTGAAGCTGGAACTTCTCGGCGTCGGCCGACGAGAGCAACAGCGAGCCGGTCAGCGTCACCGGCACGTCGGGCTGCACCTGCACCGTCACGTCTTCCACGTCGGTCTGGAGGCGAATCGAGTTGAGCGAAAATTCCTGCAAGCGTGCATCGCCACGCGCGCGAATGCGGCCGTCGTTCAAGAAGCCCTGCACGTCTTGAATGAGAATGCGCGAGCCCGAGAAGTCGGCGCGACCCGAGAGTGAGCGCACCGCGAGATCCTGCCCGCGCACGCCGAAGCGCGTGTCGATGAGTGACGCCGTGCCGGCGAGCACCGGTTCCTTCACCGGGCCCGAAAACGCGGCGGTGAAGTCGAGCTTGCCCGCGGTGCGTTCCAGCGAACTGACGAGCGTGCCGAGCAGCCGCAGATCGATCGAGCCGCGCGTCTTCAGGTCGACCGTCGAGGGGCCCCACGCGCCTGCCGCGGTGAGCTGGGTGGTGGGCCCTTTCAGTTCGAGCGAGTCGACCACGATGGCGCCCGCATTCCACGCGAGCCGCACGGTCTCGGTGTTGGAAGCCGCGACTTCACCGCGCGCGATCGACACCTCGTCGAGGGCCGCCTGGGCGCGCACTTCGGACAAGCCCATCGCATAGTTCACGCACGTGCCGCCGGCGTTGCGCTGGGCGCAGGTCTTCATCGGCCCTTCGGCGGCCACCGCTCCCTTCAGCTTCACAGCGACTCCCGCCGCGCTCTCCGGGAGGAACGGCGAGAGATCGTTGAACGACACCTGCGACTGCAGGCGAAAAGGCCACTCGTTCTTCATCGCCAGCTGCAGCTGCACTTGCAGGCCCGGGAAGGCGGTGCCGGTGATCTCCGCGTCGCGCGCGACGGTCTTCGCCTCGAGGTGCAACGGGCCGAGCGGCTTCTCCTTCCACGACACCAGCGACGAGGAGATCCACCCGTTGATGCGCATCTCATCGGTGGTGCCGCCGATCTTCGCCTTGGCGACGAACTCACCGGTCGCTGGGATTTCACGATCGGGATCGATCAGTTCCTGCAGCGAGCCGTGCTCGACTGCGAGCGAGAAATCGAGCGGCCCCGCGAAGCCCCAACGTCCACTCGCGGCGAGCTTGCCGACCGTGCCGGTGAAGATGGTGGGATCAAGGACCAGCGCCTCTCCCTTGTCGAAGCGCGCGACGACGTCGGCTTCACCGAGCCCGCGATCGAGGTACTTCACGTCACGCACGCGCGCGAGGATCACGCCTTCCAGCGCAGTGACGGGGCTCTCGATGGCAATCAGGGCTCCCAGGCGGCCCACCAGCGCGCGGTCTTGCAGGTTCTGGATGCTGGGCGAGAGGTCGGCCAACAGGTCCACCACGTCTTCCACGCGGCCGTCAGGCAGCTGCGCGGTGGCCCTCGCCAGCAAGCCCGTCTCTTTGAACGAGAGCGCGACGTCGGCGAAGTATTGCGTCTGGCCCTTCTGCGCGACGACGGACGGGAAGGACAGCGTGTCGCCCGAGTAGTGCACCGGCGTCTGCACCACGCCGAGCGAATAGCCGCGCAGCTTGAAGTCGCGCAGCGTGGTCTGTCCGTCGACGACGATCTTGCTGAGCGGCCCGGTGATGTTCACGCGCGCGCTGCCCTCGCCCGCCCACGGCATCTCGGCGATCTGCCCGACAGCGGGTATCACGGCGTTGGGAGAGACGAAGTCGGCGAGGTTGACCGCGTCAGCGCTGACCGCGAGATCGATGCCGGGTGCGCCTGGGTTTGAGATGAGCAGCTTCACGCGGCCCGAGATGCGGGTGCGCTCTTCGGCGCCGACGCGAATCGCCACGTCGTCGAAGCTCACCGCCTGCGCGGTCACTCCGAAGTGGAAGCGGCCCGCCGCGCTCTTGAACGCCAGAATCTCGGTGCCGACGTTCTGCGGGCCGTCGAACGCGCGCGTGGCGAGCTTGAAGTTGCCGGCGCGCAATTCGAGATCGCCACCCAACACCGGAGAGGGCAGCAAGTTGCCCTTCACCACGCCGCTCACCGACGCAGGGAAGTCGACCCACGCGCCCTTCACCGACGCGCGCGCGAGCGCCACACCCAGCGAGGCTTCCTTCGCGTCGATGCGCGCCGTCACGGGGAAGTTGCCTTCCAGCGAGAGCTCGCCGACGACCTTCACGTCTCCCTCTCCGACGCGCGTCGAGAATTCCTCGAGCGAGACGCGCTTGCCGTTCCACGCCGCGCGCGCCGAAAAATCTCCGGGCGTGAAGGGGCCGATGACGACCTTCGAGCCACGCACCTCACCGCGCACCGTCGGCTCGGTCGCCTTGCCTCCCACCGTCACGCGCGCGAGCACCTGACCTGACGGTGCAGGAAGGGGGATACCGATGCGGGTCAGCGCATCCATCGGCACCCACGCTTGCGCCGACAGATCCAACGTGGGCGCGTCGTCGCACAACGCGTCGATGGCGCCGCTCACGCTCGCCGTCACGCCTTCGACCGACGCCTCACCACGCACCAACTCGACCTGGGCCGCTTCGAGATCGAGCGCGCCTTCGACGGCGATCTTCCCGAGCCGCAGCGTGCGCGAGTCGATGCTCACCGAGCCGCCGCGCGCGTCGAGCACCAGCGAGGCTTCACGCCGATCAAGCGAGGCGTCGATTTGCAGGGCGTCGATGCGGGCCGAGATGCTGGGCTGCTGGTCTTCTTTCTTCGCTCCGGGTGCCAGCGGCGGCGCGGGGCGGTGCACCACCACCGAGCCATCGACCACCTTCAGCCGCGCGATGCGCAGCTTCTTGAGCTCATCAACCGGACACCCGGCGGCTTTGGTTCCACTCGGCGCGTCGAGGGACAGCTCGAGGTGCGGGCGAATCAGCTCGACGTCTTGCAGCGACAGCCCACCCAGAAAGAGACCGCGCAACGAGACCGCGGCGCGATCAGCGGTGAGCAACGGCTCTGGTGCAGGCGGAGGCGTCACCGCGATGCGCGAGATCTCCACGCTCGCCGTCAGCGGATCGATCGAGCACTTGCCCAGCTCGACCTTCATCCCCGTCGCTTTGGGGAGCCGCTCCCGCAACTGCTCGCACACCGCCTCGCCCGCACGATCCGTCCGCAGCGCCAGCGCCCCTGCGATCAACAGCAGGGCCACCGCACCGAGCACGATTCGCCAGCGGCGACGCGATGACTGCACCAGCGCTCCTTCACGTTCACCGGCTCGCCCTGGGTCGAGCCTCACTCAGCGCTACAGCTTGCCGAGTCCCTCGAGGTAGCGATCGATCTCCGCCAGGTCCACCGCTGCACGAGGCTTCGACGCAGCGCCTCCAGCGGCATTCGGAGCCGACGGAGGTGGTGGAGGCACATCGGAGGCAGGCGCGGCGGCGTCGGCCGGAGGCGGCGGAGGCTGCGCAGGCGCAGGAGTCTTGATCGCCGCGGCGACTGGAGCCGCTGCCGGATTCGGAGGCTTCGGAGGCACCGGCACGTTGAACACCGGGTTGGGCGCGGTGATCGGCACCGACAACACCTGAATCGCGGGCGGCGGAGGCGTCAACGCAGGCACCGCGGGAGCGACGGCGGGCGCGGGCCGCGGAATCGGCGGGGGCGCAGCGGCGATCGGCGGCGGACCGACGGGCGTGACGGCCGGCGCCGGAGCACGAGGAGGCGGCGGCGCAGCTGCCGCGATCGGCCCGGGCCCCACGGGCGTGACCGCAGGGGGAGGAACCGCGGGCGGCGCAGGCGCCACGGCGGGCGGCGGAACCGGAGCAGCTGCGGCGATCGCAGAAGCGGCAGCAGTCGCCACGGCGCCGCTGTCGAGGCCGAGGTTGTCGGCGATCTGCTCGATCAACGCTCCGCGAATCTCAGGCGCGCGCGCGAGGAAGGTCTCGAACAACGCGTTGTCGCAGATGGTGTTGATGACGCGCGGCGTGCCTCCCGCGCGGCGATGAACGGCCTCGATGGCGTCGGGCGTGAACGGGTTGCGCGCCGAACCAGCGAGCCGCAGGCGGTGCTTCACGTACGCCTCGGTGGAGTCCGACGTGAACGGCTCGAGGCGGTAGCGCATGGCCACGCGCTGCGCGAGCGGCGGGTCGAGCTTCAGGTTCTTCTCGATCTCGGGCAGGCCGAAGAACACGAAGCTGATCAACTTGCGCTCGGGCACCTCGAGGTTGAGCAGGCCGCGGAACTCTTCCATCAGCTCGCGGGTCTCGAGCATCTGTGCTTCGTCGATCAACACCACGGCCTTGCGGCCCTGTTCGTAGATCTGCAGCAGGCGCTGGTAGAGCTGAGAGAGCAGCGCGAGTTTTTCCTGCGCCGGGTTCTCGACGCCGATCTGCAGCGCGATGCGACGAAGCAGCCAGCTCGCGGTGATCCCGGAGTGGATGATCACCAACAGCGCGGCCTCGTATTCTTCCTCGGGCAGCGAATCGAGCATGCGCCGCGCGAGGGTGGTCTTGCCGGCGCCGATCTCTCCGACCAGCACCGCGAGGCCCTTCATCGAGTTCACGGCGTACAGCAACCGGGCGAGCGCCTGCTGGTGCTGCGGAGCGTTGTAATAAAAACGCGAGACGGGCGCGTTGCTGAAGGGTTC
>JAEUJS010000522.1 GCA_016792935.1 Archangium sp.
GACGCGGTGCTGCCGACCGTGTCGGTGTGGCCGAGCACGTAGAGTTTGATCTCCGCCATGCTGCTGAACTTTTCGATGGCGTCCTGCACGAGCTTCAGACTCGCCTCGAGCTTCTTCGCCTCGTCGTCGGGGATGTCCCACTTGCCCGAGGCGAAGTTCACCTCTTCGTGCGGAATGTCGATGCGCCACGGCGTCAGCTCGACACCGTTGTAGACGCCGGAGAGACCGAACACGCGCAGCTCGACCCGAAAGATGGTGCCGCTGCCCGCGGGCCACGTGACCTCGAGCTTCGTGCCTGCGGGCTCGCCCTTGAACGCGATGTCGTCGTCGATCACCGCCGCACCCGTGTCCATCAACACCTTCAAGTGCACCTTCGACACCTGCTGGTTCGCGGTGAAGCGCAGCTTGCGGCCCTCGAGATCCACGTCCTTCTGCTTGTCGACCTTGATGTCCATCGGAACCACCACGTCACCCTGGAACTCGAGCGGCATCGAGCCCGTCTGACCGTTGGGATAGTTGATGGTCAGCTCGCCCGCCCAATTCGAGATGCCGTCGGGTTGCGTGAGTTCGATGTGACGCGTGACGCCGGGTTTGCCGCCGCCCTTCCATTCCTGCGGCTTGCCTCCGTCGCGCGTGAGGACGAGGCGGAAGCCCGCGATCGGCTCGATGATCTCGATGTGCACCGTGACCGCACCCTTGTTCTTGGTCACCTGGGTGGTGATGGTCACGTTGATCGCGTCGGCGAACGCGAGGCTGGGAAGCAGAAGGGCGAGGGCGAAGATCTTCATGGTTTTCAGAACGAGGAACGAAGGCTCTGCGGCAAGACGATGCGGGTCAACCGGCGATTCACCTTGTTGGCGAACGGGAGCTCGGCCTTGGCCAGCAAATCTCCCTCGTTGGCCCACACCAGCTCCGCGCTGAACGGGTCGTAGAGCTGCCAGGCGCGGTTCTTCCCCGAGGTGTTCAGCTGCAGCAGCACCACGAAGCGGCGGTGATCTCCGGGGTTCGGGCCGACGGCGCAGGGCACGGGAATGCCGCGGGTGAGCGCTCCGGCGGCGGAGGCGAGTGCGTCGGCGAGCGCGATTCCACCAGGTACATCGACGTCTTGTTCGCGCCACGAGATGTGAAGAGAGCGCGTCGCTTCAGCGAGCAGGCTCTCGAGGAAGCGCTGACCACCGGCGGTGCTGGGACCTTCCTTCTTCGGAGCGGCGGGCTGATTGCCACCGCTCAGATCGTTCCAGTCCATCTTCTTCGGAGCGCGAGCCCCGGGAGATTCGGCTTCGAACGAGTCGGACGGCTTCTTTCCCGAGACCGCCTTGGAGAGGGGATCGAGCTTCTGCCGGTCGTCGTCGAGGTCGCGTTTGCCCCTCGCGAGCGGCCCCGGGAGCTGATTCTCGGTGGTGCCTCCGTGGAGGTCTTCGTTGGGCTCGATGGTGCCGCCCTTCAACTCGAACGCGAAGAGCGGATCGGCCTCGGCGCGAAGCAACTGCGACACCGTGTAGTCCTCGGGCGCGTCTTCCTGCAGCGTGCACGCTTCGTACGCCTCTTCATCGGAGAGACCGCGCAGCTCGTCGGCGAAGGCGTGCACTTCGGCGGGCGTGTGCGCAGACGCGACGGCGCGCTGCAGAAATTCGCGTTGGAGATCGGTGCCCGCGTCGTCGAGCAGCTCGTCGAAGAGCAGGCGCGCGCGCGGCGTCCACTGCGCGAGCTGGTCGGCCGCTTCATCGGAGATGGTGTGCGGACTGCCCATCACCGCGCTCCCTTGAGCGTGTCGGCCGCGCGGCGAATGGCACTGACGATCGCGGACGTGATCGCCACGCGTTCGAAGTGCGCGATGAGGAGCGGCACGTCGGCTTCGGCCTTCAACTTCGCGGCCCAGCGCACCAGCAGCGAGGCGAGCGCCGGCGTTCCGCTGAAGCGATTGGCCGCGAGCTGTTTGAGCCGCTGCGACGCTTCGGACACGCGCACGCCTTCGAGATCGCGCAGGCCGACGACGAGATCGTTCAGGTGTTTCTGGTGAATCTGCGCGTTGCGGAGATCGGTCAGCTCCTCGAGCAACACTTCGCCGTTGAGCTCACGGCTCGCGAAGGGCGTCGAGGGTTGCGACTTCGCGGGAGCCATCGGTGGGCATTGTGCCTCATTCGCGCGCAGCTTCGATGGCGATGAGGATCTTCTTCGCGGCGAAGTCGGGATTCTCAGCAGCGATGAGATGCCCACAACCCTCGGCGACGATGACCACGCCTTTGGCCGACTGCGCGGCGAGCTTCTTCTGCGATTCCTGCCAGAGCGGCTCGAGCGCGGCGTGCTCTTCCGGAGTCGAAGACGGCCCGAGCAGGTCTCCGACGCGCTCGTGGCGAATGACGAAGAGCGGCAGGTCCTCGGGCAACGGAGGGAGTTTCGCGAACTCGTCCTTCGCGTGATGCCGCGTCGCGAGGAGCCGTTGCGTCGTGGTCCACGTCGAGGCGCGGTAGGTGAGCCAGGCGTCTCTCGTGTCTCCGAGTTTCAGCGGATCGATGCGGCGGAGCAGGCCCATCTGTGCCGCGTTGCGCGCCTGTTCGATCGCGTCGTCGAGTTTGGTCCACGGCTTCTCGAGCGCGTCGAAGGCGTCGAGGCTGACTGAGTCGAGGAGGATGAGCGCTCCGACGTCGTCGGGATGCGCGCGTGCGGCGTATTGCGCGATGAGCCCGCCGTACGACGCGCCGATGAGCACGATGGGCCCTTCCGCGGGGCGTTGCTCGGTGACGCTCCAGAGATCGTCGGCGAGCGCGGCGATGGTCGTCTCGCTGGTGCGCGCATCGCTGTAGCCGAAGCCGGCACGATCCGATGCGCAGACCGTGGTGTGCTCAGCGAGCCGCGTCATCAGCGCTTCATATTGATCGGCGCCACCGAGCCCTGACGCCTCGAGCACGATGAGCGGAGAACCAGCGCCCTGACACCAGACGCGGAACGAACGGCCGTCGGGGCGGAGGCGCGTCGTGCCTCGCATTGGGAATCGTTCGCGGCCACCGGCTTCCCAGGTCTCTTGTGACTTTCGCAGCCAGATGAGCGCGCCGGCGAGCGCGAGCACCAGCACTGCGAAGACGACGAGGAGCTTCCGCATGCGTCAGCTTCCTCCGTGGCGCTTCTTCAACCTCGCGATGGAGAGCTTCAGCAACTTCTCGAGCACCTTGGCGTCGAGCTCGTCGAGCCGTTTGAAATAGAGACACGACTTGCCCATCGAGTGCGGGCCGAGTTTGTCGAGCAACGCGTGTTGTTCGTACGAATCGGGCAGCAGGTAGATGACGAGGTGGCGACCGCGAATCGCGAAGCCAGTGAGCGGCGCTTCACCTGAGTGGCCGCTCTCGTAGACGTACTTGTAGCTGCCAAAGCCCACGATACTCGGGCCCCACATCTTCGGCGGCTTGCGCGTGATCTTGCGCAACAGCGTGATGAGTCTTCTGCAGTCGGCGCGCTGTTGCTCGTTGCCGCGGCGGGAGAGGTAGTACTCGACGCTCATTCCCGTGGGCTTGGTCTTCGTCTCAGCCATGTGCGTCAGCCTAAGCAGGAATGTCCTCGGCAGCGTCGCGTTCAAACTGAGTGCGGAGCGCGACGATCCCCTCTCCCGCCGCTGCCAGTTCGCCGCGCGAGACTCGTACAGACGTTTCCGGCAGAACGCTCGAGATGCGCCTGGCACCGAAGAACCCATTCGCACGATTCGCGTGGGCGCTGGTCCAGCTGCCGCGAGCGTTCTGGTGGCAAATCAGTGACGGCGAACTGCGTCGTCTGCTGCTCCTGCCGACGATTCTCACCGTCGTGATCGGCATCGCGTTGATCATCGGCGCGGCAGTTCTCAGCGGAACGATCATCGCGTGGACGCACTCGCAAGAAGGAGCGCACGTCGCTGCCGTTGCAGTGACGTTCGAGTACCTCCTGCTCTTCGCGGTGCTTTCGCTCGCCGCGATCTTCCTGACGTGGCACGCGCAGAGCGCCTTCGCGGCGCCGGCCTTCGAGCGCATGACGCTCCACGTTCAGCGGAAGCTCGACGGAGACGCTCCCGAACCCAACATCGGCGCGCTCGAGGTGATGCGTCGCGCACTGCGCGCGCTGTTCCCGCGTGTACGCAGTCTGATTCTCTGGGCGCTCACCGCGGCCGCAGGAGCGACGTTGGTCTTCGTGCCCGTCATCGGCGCGCCGCTCGCGATCGGCGTGCAGGCGTTGATCGCCGCGCTCTTCCTCGCGCACGGCACCATCACCGACAACCGCACGCGCCTCGGCCTGCCGAGAAGGTTTCTGCTGAAAGAACCCGCACTGATGCTCGGCCTCTCAGTCGGACTGGTGCCGCTCGTACTCGTCCCGCCGATCCTGCTCTTCAGCGGCGGACCAATCGCCATCGCCGGAGCGTTCGTCGCGCTCGGCGCTCGCGCAGAGAAATCAGAAGCCGAAGATCTTCCCGACGGCACCGCGCGCAATCAGCCCTGAGATGCCGAGGTAGAGCGCGAACAAGCTGTCACCGGCGATGAGTCCACCACCGACGAGGCTCGTGCCGCTCATGTCTTCGGGCAACGGCTCCCCCGCCTCTGCTCCTGCGGCCGGAGGCGGTTCCTTCTTCTTCACTGCCCCAGCAGGCTCGCCTGCTGATCTGATCGAGCCGATCACCGAGGTGACGATGCCTCCGATGCCCCACCACACGGAGCTCTCGAAGTCGACGAAGCCACCGAAGCTCGACGCGTACGGCGACGCGATGATCAGCGCGTCGAGCGTGAAGTCGACCGCCTTGTTCACTGGCGTCTTCTCCTTCCACGCGAGGTACGCCTTGTTCTTGAAGATCAATTTGCGCGCGACCTCGATGATCAACCCGACGATCACGCCGAGGCCCATCACCTTGAGCGTCTTGCTCTGATCTTCCGACAAGGTGTTGAGCACGCCGACGAACTTGTAGGTCATCGCGCTCTGCCAGCCCTTGGCCGCCGTCTCGCGGAGCTCGGGGTGCGCGTGCAGGTTCTCGTTCAACACCGGAAAGCCTTCGAGGAACACGCGGGTCATGATCACCGCGACGACGGCTCCCGAGACGATGCCCAGCATCTGGTAGCGGAACTGAATCGAGCGATCCGACCCGAGTCGCCAACCGGTCGAGCGGTCTTGCTGCATGTCGACGCCGACCGTGCACGAGACGAGCAAGATCGAACCGCCCATCAAGCCGATGAGCGGATCACGCAGACCGAGCAAGCCCATCAGCAGCACCGTGACCACGAACGCCGAGCTGATGGGGTTCTGATCAGTGATGCCCTGCGAGATGCCGTTGATCATCTGGAAGACGAACGCGAGCGCGATGGCGAGCAGCACCCAGCCGATCGGCACGTTCAGCATCTGCGTGGCGACGATGGTGAGCGCGATGCCCCAGAAGATGACCCACACGATCAAGCGGCCGACCTTCGTGGGCTGTTCGGTCGTCGCTTCCGGAGCCGCCGCGCGCGCGGCTCGGATCTTCTTGATCGCGTCGAAGGCGAGGAGGCCGAGATCAATGATCGCCGCTCCGAGAATGGTGCCGAGCGCGAAGATGAAGCCGATCTTCCGGAACGGGTCTTGCGGGCCGATGAACTTGTTGGTGATCAGCCACGGAGTGATCAGCACGCCGATGCCGCCCACGAGGATCGCGCTCACCGCGACGCGCGCGCCGACGATCATTCCGCCGCCGAACGTGACGGCCGAGAACGTGCCCGCCCACGACAGAAGCGAAAACGCAGGGGCTTCCTTCTCTTTGGGCCCCGCGTTCTCGAGCCAGCCCTGCAGCTTGTGGATCAGCACCGAGAGCGTGATGCCCACGCCGAGGCCACCGCCCAGCGTCGCCACGCTGCGCTTCAAGAGGCGCGCGTCGGTCAACGCACGCAGGATGTTCGCGACCGCGAGGCCCGACGGATACGTGAGCTTCAGTTTGTCGACGAGGATCGGCGTGTAGAGCATTCCCACGCCGACGCCGAACATGCCGATGCAGAGGAAGTAGACGACCAACGTCGTCGTCGATGGCATCGGCATACCGAGCCACACCATCGCTTGAATCAGCACGCCCATCGCCGCCATCGAGGCGACCGAGGCGGCCATGGTCTGCATGTAGTTCGCGCCGTGACGGCCTTCGGGCCCGTAGAAGTACGTCACCGTCGAGCCGAGAATTCCGGCGAGCACCTGGCCACCAACGAAGAAGCCGAGCGCGTAGTTCATGTACGCGGCGGTCACTCCGCCGAGCGGGCCGAGGAAGAGCACCGCGATCAACGCCAGGAACACGTAGTAGCCGACCGAGCCGATCGGCAGCTTGCGTTGGAGGAACGACTGCTTCGCCGGGGCGTTCATCTTCAGGTCACTCCGATCACGCTCAGACCCAGCCGCGCTGCATCGCTGAAGAGCAACTGGGCGTCGAGCAGCACGGTCTTGCCCGCTTCGACCGCGAGCACGCGCGCGCCGGACTCGCGCATCACTTCCAGCGTCACCGGTCCCGCGGCCGGGAGATCGAAGCGCAGATCCTGCTGCGGCTTGCTGCGCTTCACGACGACGGCTCCGGGCCCGCCGAACTTCCCTGCGCGGCGAATGCACTCGTCGGTGCCTTCGATCGCCTCGACCGCGAGCACCACGCCGTCCTTCACCACGACCGTCTGCCCGACATCCGCTCGACCGAGCGTCGCGACGACCTCACGACCGAGCTCGACGTCACGCTTCTGTTTCTCGGTGAGCGGAGGCCCGGCGAGATGGCCCTCGCGAGCCAGCACCGACTTCACGTAGTCGGTGGGAGCGACGATCTGCACGCCATGGTTCTCGAAGAACTTCGCGATGCCGCGCAGGAGCTCGTCGTCACGCAGGCTCCGCAAACCGGCGGCGAGCCGAACGAGTCCGAAATCAGGGCGCACCTGCGCGAGCGAGCGAATGCGACGCACACCACCGGCCATCACCGCCCGGGAAACACCGTTGTTTCTGAAATGGCGAACCGCCGCGCCGACCTGCCCGACGTTCACCCACGCGAGCGATGCGGCGAACTTCGCGACGGAAGGATCGGCCTCACCTTCCATCGCCACGACGTGCACCGCGAGGCCTTGCGCGCGCGCGGCCTCCGCGAAGAGCAGAGGGAGCTGCCCGTTGCCCGCGATGAGGCCGATCGAAGCCCCTGGGGGCGACGGCGTTGGGGGAGAAACAGCCACTTCAGCGAGTGATGCCGCGCTTGCTGGTGGTGA
Organism: Archangium sp.; assembly: GCA_016792935.1. GTDB lineage: Bacteria > Myxococcota > Myxococcia > Myxococcales > Myxococcaceae > Archangium_A. Next base: position 7,197 of record JAEUJS010000522.1, read on the forward strand.
CGAACTCGAGGAGCAGCGCGATCTCGGAGTGCTGACCCATCTCGGCCTGCAACTGCGAGATCGCCTCGTTGAGCCCCATCTTCGAGCGGAAGAGCAGGCGGTACGCGTCCTTGATGCGCGCCTGCTGTTCGTCGGTGTAGCCGTGGCGCTTCAAGCCGACCGCGTTGGGACCGGCGAGCTCAGCGCGATCGCCCTGCGCGATGCAGTAGGGAGGCACGTCCATCACCGCCATCGTTCCGCCCGCGAGGAAGGCGTGTTTGCCGATGCGCGTGAACTGGTGAACGGCGGCGAGGCCACCGATGGTGCAGAAGTCACCGATCTCGACGTGACCTGCGAGCGTGGCGGAGTTCGCGAACACGTTGCCGTTGCCCACGATGCAGTCGTGCGCCACGTGGGCGTACGCCATGAAGAGGTTCTTGTTGCCGATCCTGGTGAGGCCGCCGCCGCCCTCGGTGCCGAGGTGCAGCGTGGTGAACTCGCGAATCTGGTTCTCGTCGCCGATGACGAGGCGGGTGTGCTCCCCGTGGAACTTCAGGTCCTGCGGAGGCGCGCCGATCGAGGCGTGGTGGAAGATGCGATTCTTCTGACCGATGGTGGTGTCACCTTCGATCACCGTGTGCGAGCCGACCGTGGTGCCGGCGCCGATCTTCACGTCCTTGCCGATGATGGCGTACGGGCCGATCTCGGCGGTCTCGTGAATCTGCGCTCCAGGAGCGACGATCGCGGTGGGGTGGATGCTCACGGCTTCGCCTCCTCTGCCTTCGCAGCCGCTTCGTTCTTGTTGACCGCCGTCGCGAGGAAATCGGCTTCGCACACCACCGCGCCATCGACCGTCGCGACGCCGCGCTGCTTCCACAGCTTGCCCTTGGCCTTCACGACTTCGGCGGTGAGCGTCAGGCGATCGCCAGGCACCACCGGCTTGCGGAACTTCGCGTTGTCGATGGCCATCAAATAGATGACGAGATCATCGGGGTTGAGGCCGCTGCTCTTGTACGCGAGCAAGGCGCAGGCCTGAGCGAGCGCTTCCAGCTGGAGCACACCGGGCATCACGGGGTGGCCGGGGAAGTGACCGTTGAAGAACTCCTCGTTCACCGTGACGTTCTTGTAGGCGACGAGCTTCTTGCCCAGCTCGATCTCGGTGACGCGATCCACCAACAGGAATGGATAGCGGTGAGCGAGCAGCTTCTGGATCTCGCGGATGTCCATCATGGCTTCTTCTCCTTCGATTCTTTCTCGAGCTGCTCGAGACGCTTCTTCACGTCACGCAGCTCCCTCATCAGCTCGGGCAATTTCATGAACCCCGCCACCGAGCGCATGTAGTCGCGGCTCGGCATCGACGGAGAGCCGAGCACCACGGTGTTGTCTTCGACGTCGGCCATCACGCCGGCCTGGGCCCCGACCTTCGCGAGATCGCCGATGCGCAAGTGGCCAGCGACGCCGACCTGGCCCGCGAGCACCACGCCCTGCCCCAATTCCGTCGTGCCCGAGAGGCCGACCTGCGCGCAGAGAATCGAGAGCTGACCAACGGTCGAGTTGTGCCCAACCTGCACGAGGTTGTCGATCTTCGAGCCGCGGCCGATGACGGTCTCGCCAGTCGTCGCGCGATCGACGCAGCTGCAGGCGCCGATCTCGACGTCGTCTTCGACGCGCACGATGCCGGCCTGCGGAATCTTCACGTGCTCGGGCACCGCCATGTCGAGCGCGAAGCCGAAGCCGTCAGCGCCGATCACCGCGCTGGCGTGCAACAGACAGCGCGCGCCGATGGCGCAGCGATCGAGCACCGCGACGTTGGCGTGCAACACCGTGTCGGCGCCGACGCTCGCGCCCTCTCCGATGAAGACGCCCGGATACAAGACGGCGCGAGCACCAACCGTCGCTCCAGCGCTGACGGTCACGAAGTCCATCACCGTCGCCGTCGCATCGACCTTCGCGTCGGCGTGAATCGACGCCTTGCTCGAGCGACCGGGCGCGTGCACCTTCTTCGGGTGAAACGCCTGCGACGCGCGCGCGAACGCGAGGTGCGGGTTGGGAACGTGGATGTACGTCTTGTTGCCGCGCGGAGGCGCGTCGTCGGGGACGAAGACGATGGCTGCCTTCGTGTCGGCGAGCTGCTGTTTGTATTTCTGGTTTCCGTAGAACGAGAGGTGCTCGGGCGTCGCGCGCTCGAGACCGCTCACGCCGGAGACGCGAACGGCTCCGTCACCTTCGAGTTTGCCGCCCACCAACGCGGCGAGCTCAGCGGCGCTCAAACTCATTGGCTCGTTCGCCCCGCACGGTTGAGAACGCTCATTTCGACGGCGCGTCTTTCGGAGGCGCTGCGGGTCCGGGCCCGGGATTCGGCGCCGGAGTGGGATTCGGTGCCGGACCGGTCGGCGGCGTGGTTGGCGTACCCGGAACTGGCTTCGGCGTGGGGGCCGGCGACAACACCGGCGGTTTGAAGCCCTTCACCGGAAACTTGTCGTTGTAGGTGCGAATGAGCTCGTTGGTGAGATCCGAGCTCATCGGCGCGTAGATGAGCCCCGAATCGGTGCGCTCGAAGACCATCGCGAGGCCATCGCGCTCGGCGATCTGCTTCACGATGGGGTCCATGCGGTCGAAGATCTTCTTGAGTTCCACCTGTTCGCGCTCGAGCAATTCGGCCTGCAGCTTCTGGCCCTTCTCGGCGTTCTGGAGGATGCGCCCCTGCAGTTCCTTCATCTTCTGCACGCGCACTTCTTCGCTCATCGCCGACGACTGGCGATCGAGGAGCAGGCTGTCTTCGCGGAGCTTTCGCTGCTCGAGCTCGAACTCGGCCTTCTTCTTGTCGACCTCGGCCTTGAGCTTCGCCTTGGCGGCCTGACCTTCGCCGGTCAGCTCGATGGCGCGCTTCAAGTCGACGTAGCCGAGCTTCACGTCCGCGAGAGCGGTGAGCGAGAAGAGGCTGATCAGGAGGAGCACGCGCATGGTCGAAAGCCCTCGATACGAGACTTGAAAAAACGGGCGCACCCTCCTATCAGCACCCGCGTGGAAAAGCGCCGAATCCTCCTCATCGACGACAGCGAGATCACGCTGCAGATGGAGAAAGCCGTTCTCGAAGAGCGTGGCTACGACGTTCGCGGCGCGTCCACGCTGATGGAGTTCGAGCGCCTGCTCGGCGAGTTCCACCCGCACCTCATCCTCACCGACATTCACATGCCGGAAGCGACGGGCGCCGACATCTGCCGAACGCTGAAGAACGAATACAACACGCAGGACATTCCCATCGTCCTCTTCAGCTCGCTGAACGACACCGAGCTCGAAAAACTCGCGGCGCAGGTCGGAGCCGACGGCTATCTCTCGAAGTCGCACGGCCTGGAGGCGCTCGGTGAGAAGGTCGACGAGTTGGTCGAGAGCATCATCTGGTAGCGCAGTCGTCTTCGCGGTGCTGCTGACCGCGTGCACCACGCGTGACGGCAACACCGCAGCTTCCACCGCGCCCCAGGACGTCACGTTCTTCTTCTCGTCTGAAGTGCGCGGCTATCTGGGGCCGTGCGGCTGCTCGGAGAACATGCGCGGCAGCATTTCGCGCGCGGCGTTCCAGGTGGCCGAGGCACGGAAGACCGCGAAGGGGCCCGTGCACTTCGTCGACTGTGGCGACGGCTTGTTCGGCGACGCGAACATTCCCGAGCTCGCCGTGCCGCAACAGGAGCGCAAGGCGAAGGCGCTCGCGGACGCGTGGAAGGCGATGGGCCTCGACGTGCGCGTACCCGGCCCGCTCGATGACGCACGCGGCGCGGAATTTCACGCGAGCCTCGCGCTGCCTGAGTTGGCGAGCGGCTCGTTCAAGGTGATCGACGGCGTGGCGATCATTCACGCGCCGACGGTGAAGGACGCCTCAGCGCTCGTGCCCGCGGTGAAGAAGGCTGGAGCACGTTTCGTGGTCGCCGTCGTGCAGACGTATTTCTCGGAAGTGCTGCGCGAGGTGATCGATCCCACCGGGCTCGATCTGGTGCTGGCGATCAAATCGAAAGACGCGTTCACCGCGGAAGAGAGTCGCTTCGCTGGCGGAGTGACGAAGGTCGCGCAGATTCAGAGCAAGGGTCGCTCGATGCTGAAGCTCTCGCTCCGCTTCGAGGGAAATGGAACAGTCGAGTGGCTCAAGGGAGACGGCGAGCGAGATCGCGAGCTGCACGCGATGGATCAGCGCATCGAGTTGCTCCGCGCGCAGGTGAACGAGCCGATGCTGAACGAAGAGCTCAAGGCGCTGCGCAAAGCCAAGCTCGAGGAGATCATCGCGCGGCGTGAAGCGCTGGCGGCCGCTCCGGTGGTGATTCCCGCGGGGAAGAGCGTGGCGCAGGCGCGCGTGATTCCGCTCGAGACGTCGTTCGCGAAGGACGAGAAGGTCGCCCTCATCGAGAAGGCCTACGACGTCGACGTCGGGCTGATGAACTTCAAGTACGCGCAGGAGAAGGGCGTGTCGTGTCCTCCCGCGAGCGTCGATGCGCCGGGCATCGTGGGTTCAGCGCAGTGCGAGTCGTGTCACGTCACGGCTGCCGACTTCTGGAAGAAGACGAAGCACCCACTGGCGTGGAAAGCGCTCGAGGCGGTCGGCAAGCAGAACCACCTCGACTTCGTCACGTGTCACGTGACGGGTTGGCAAAAGCCCGATGGCGTGTGCCGGCTCGACGTCATCGCGGGACGACAGGAAGTCGGCTGCGAGGCGTGCCACGGGCCGGGCTCACTGCACGTGAAGTCGCCGATGAAGGCGAACATCGTGCGGGCGGCCGAGGCGAAGACGTGCACGGGGTGTCACGATCGCGAGAACTCTCCGACGTTCGAGTTCGAGACGTACCTCGGCAAGGTCGTCGGCCCCGGCCACGGCGGCTGAAGAGGAAATCGAATCGCCGTTGTGACGTGGTGCACGAATGCCGATGCGAACGACGCTCTTCCTCTTCGTCTTCCCCCTGATGGGCTGCGTCTGCGGGCCAACGGAGGAGCGCAGCTATTCGGCGGACGCGGAGACCACCCTCCGCTACGTGGTGGGCTTCCCGTCGGGGAATGAACCAGCTCCGCTGTGGGTCTACCAACCGGGCGATGGAACGCTCCGCGAGGCCTTCAACCCACAGGACGCCGCAGTGCTCGCATCTTCCGTCGCGCAGCGCTTCGGCGTGGTGTTCGTCTTTCCGGAGCTCCGTCGGCAGCACCTGAGCGGCGACGCCGACCGGTACTGCGCCCTCGACTTCTTTCATCGCATCAATGACCTCGAAGCACTGACCGAAGACGTGAAGACGCTGCCGCGTGCCGATGCATCGCAGCTCTTCTACGTCGCCCACAGCGCGGGCTCGGAGATCGTCACGCTGACCGCCGCGCGCCGTGCTGAGGTGCGCGCCATCGGGACCTACGGAGGTGGCGCGGCTTCGTTCGGTGAGCTGGGCACGCTGCCGCCCACCTTCGAGCGCATGCGCACCAACGACTGCAGCGATCCGAAGCGAGTCTGGCTGCGGAGCGGCACGTTCTGGCAACAGCTGTTTGTTGACGCGCAGCTCTTCAAATCGATCCAGGAAGTCGATCGCCCCTATCTCGCGCTCCTCGGCGACAAGGACGAGACCGTTCCGCTGACCGAGCAAGAGCCTTCTGGCCGCCAGCTCGAGGAACTCGAACCGACGTTTCGCCTGCAGTCGCTGCCCGGCGGTACGCACAGTCTTGGCTCTGACCCGTGGCCTCGCATGGCCGCGTTCTTTGCCGAGCAGAACTGACGGTCAGTTCTCGGTGCCGCGGGCGCGCTCGCCGCGGAGCGTGGTCACCATCGCGCCAATGCCTTCGATCACCTTCGGGAAGGTCTTGAAGTTCCGCCCATACGTCATGCCCGCGTCGGTCGGCCCGCTCGGAGCAACGACCGGCAACGGCCGCAATTCGTGCCCGCCGATGCGATGACGCTCGAGGTTCAGCGCCTGCACGTACGCCTGCGGGTTCGCCGCGACGAAGCCCATCAGCGCGAAGAGGATCATGTTCAAGCGATCCGGGGTTCCCGCACGCTGCGGCACGTCGAGCAGCGCCTCGATCCACGGGCCGAAGAGCGCCTCGCGATCGGAATTCCGTTCGAGCCCGGTCCACACCACGAGAAAGCCCTGCACGACTTGAACGCGCGACTTCTCGAGCTCCGCGCCCCACATGCGTGAGCGCATCGCCTCGTGCTCTTCCGCGTCTCCTGCGAGCGGACCCTTCCATCGCTCGAGCGTCTTCTCGATCGTCCACTCGGGTTCTTTGGCCGTGAGCAGCACGTGCGTGAAGTGCACCGCCACCGCTTCGAGCTCTTCCGGGCTTCCCCACATCGTCGCGTTGCGCGTCAGCGCCGCGATGCGATCGATCACCGACAGCTCGAGCTCGGGGCTCACAGCGAGATCACTCCGTCGTGCGGCTCGACTTGTTGTTGATCCAGGCACGCGCGCGTCAGCGTTCCCACCGAGCCGCGCGCTTCTCCGCTCAGCCACAAGGTCACCAGATCGATCAACAACGCCGCGCGCTTTCCATCGGGTGAGACGATCGCCGGGTTCAGCGAGCCGTCTTCACTCACGCTCATCCATTTCCAACCGCCGAGCTGCACGATCTGCTCTCCGACCACGAAGGCGAGCGAAGTGACGTGACGTGCCTGCTTCGACGCGCCACCGTTTTGCTTCAGGAACAACAACACGCGTTCCATCGCCTCGAGGATCTGCGCGGGCACGAAGATGTCCTTCGCCCACTGCTGCAGGGCGCGCTCGGTCGCCAACTGCAGCTCACCGCGATGCTTCTCTGAGAGCTCGGCGACGTGCATCCCCCTGTTGCTACTCGTTTGCACGAAGCCTTTCACTTCTTCGCAGGAGCGGCCGGAGCAGCGGCAGCCTTCGCCGCGACCACTTTCACCACCGCCGTCGAGCCCGCGATCTTCCCTTCCTTCGGGAGCGCCTCGACACGACCACCGAGGCACGACGCGAGGAACGCCTCACTGCGCGCGTAGAAGTCGATGCGATTCTCCGGACGCGCGAAGCCGTGACCCTCGTCGGGGTACAGCACGTACGTCACCGGCAGACCGTTCTTCTCCATCGCGCTGACCACCTGTTCCGACTCGGCCGGCTTCACGCGCGGATCGTTCGCGCCCTGCCCGATGAGCAGCGGCGACTTGATCTTCTGCGCCGAGAACAACGGGGAGGCCCTGGTGAGGAATTCCTTGTCGGCCGGATCATCGGGATTGCCGACGCGCTTGGTGAACATCGTCTTCAGCGACGTCCAGTACGGGGGAATCGTCGAGAGCAGCGTGAAGATGTTCGACGGACCGACGATGTCGACGCCGCACGCGAAGGTGTCGGGCGTGAACGCGAGACCCGCGAGCGTCGCGTAACCACCGTAGCTGCCGCCCATGATCGCCACCTTCTTCGGGTCAGCGATGCCTTCCTTCACGGCCCACGCGACGGCGTCGAGCAGGTCGTCGTGCATCGCGAGACCCCACTGCCGATTTCCCGCGTTGAGGAACTTCTTCCCGAAGCCGCTGCTCGCGCGGAAGTTCACCTGCAGCACTGCGTAGCCACGGTTCGCGAGCCACTGCGCGCTCGAGTTCTGCCCCCACGTGTCGCGGCCCCACGGACCACCGTGCACGAGGAGCACCATCGGCAGGTTCTTCGTCTTGCCGACCGGCAGCGTGAGGTAGCTCGGCAACACCAGACCATCGCGGGCGGTGATGGAGACCGGCGTCATGTTCGCGAGCGGCAACCCTTCCAACTTCGGCTGCGCGGAGAAGAGCAGCTCGGCCTTCTTGGTCTTGCGATCCCACACGAAGAAGCGCGTGGGCCCGAGGTCGCGCGTCTCTGCGATGATCCATTTGGAGTCCGCGTCATCCATGCTCGCCACGCTCCAGTCGCCGGTGAACGCAGCCTTGAGCGCCTCGAGCTCGCTCTTCATCGACGGCTCGACCGGAGTCCACGCCGAGCGACCACCGACATCGAACGCCGCCGCGCGCACGCCGTGACGCACCGGGTAGCCGATGAGGCCGAGCACGTCGCTGGTGTCGGAGCCAGCGAGCGGACGCTCAGCGCCCGACTTGAGGTTCTTCTCGATCAAACGCGCGGTGTCGGAGTTGATGCTGCTCTGAATGATCAGCGCCTTGCCGTCTTCCGTGAAGTCCACGACGTCGAGCTGTTCCTCGAGACCGACGGTGATGACGGGCTTCCACGGCGCCTTCACGATGTCGCGCACGCGAACTTCGGTGCCGCCTTCCTTGGTGCTCGCGACCGCGGCGCGGACCTGCAGCTGCGCATCGGCGATCCACCCGTTCACGTCACCGGGGTTCTCGGTGTCGAGCACCAGCGCGCCCGTGTCGAGCGACAGGCGGTACACGTCGAAGTGTTTGCGATCGCGCACGTTGAGCGTGACGAGGAATTCCTTCGCCTGCTTGCCGTGACCGACCGCGACGACCGCCGCACGCACTCCCTGGAACGGAGTGAGATCGCGCACGTTCTTCGAAGCCAGCTCGACGTGCAGCGCGTGGAAATTCTCATCGCCGTCACCGTCCTGCATGTAGACGACGCCCTTCGAGTCGGGCGTGAACCAGTACTGGCGGATGCCGCGCTTCTTGTCGGCGGTGACGATCGCTCCGTCTTCCTTGCCCAGCGTCTTCACCCACACCTGCAACACGTTCTTGTCGTCGGGCGCGAGCCACGCGAGCAACGTGCCGTCGGGAGAGAGTTGCGGCCGCGTGCGCTCGGGATTTCCGAAGAGCAGGTCTCTCGGAATCAGCTGCACGCCTGCGTCTTGTGCGAACGAAGTGAACGAGAACGACAACACCACGAGCAATGCGCGGAGGGTCATGGGCGCGCCTTGTAATACGGTGGCGCGCGTGTCGAAGGCTTCTTTGCCGGTACTGCTTCTCTGTGTGCTCTGCGCGTGCCCTCCGGCGATTCGTCGCCCGGAATCGGCGCAGCTCGTGTTGTCGGGGACGATGGTCGCTGGCGGCTGGTCGAAGCGTGGCGAGCCGCTGAACGAAGCGACCGTCACCGTGCGCGACGCGACGAGCGGCGAAGTGCTGAGCAGCAACACCACGTCGAGCGCCGGCGGTTACGTCATCACCACCACCGTCTCTGCGAAGCAGCGCGTAGTGCTGAGCGTCGAAGCGATGGGCTACGCGCCGTACGTGCGCGCCATCACCGTCGGGCCGTACACCGAGCTGACGGTAAGCGCGGCGCTCGTTCCGCTCGACGCGTGGGAATGTCTCGACACGCGCTGCACCGCGCCGCTCAACGATCTCGACTGGGCGGATCCTCCGATGGGCGCGAGCGGGAAGTCTGCGAGCTTCGACACCGAGCCGACGCTGTTCGTGGATCTCGATGCGACGCGTCCTCCGCTGCTCGCGCTCGCGTACGCCGAGCTGGGCGGTGGCACTGACGGTTCGCTGCTGCTGCGGATTCCGTTCACCGCGTGGCCGCAGCTCGTCGATGCGATGCCGGGCAACGGAACGCTCGAGGTGCGAGCCGCGAGCTTCGACGTCACCACCGCGAAGTGGACCGTCATCGGCCCGGTGCCGCTGCTGAGCGAGAACGATCTGCCGCTTCCGGAGAGCGCGCTGGTGACGCTGCAGCGCAACGAGTTCTCCGGCGGAGCGGTCGCGCGCTTGCCGGTGCGCCACAAGACGTTCCTCGCGGTGCTCGGCGCGTCACAGGTGCTCGGCTGCGCGCACGGTGCGTTGAAGGCCGAGAACCAGACCGCACAGGGAGTGACCCTCGGCTACCGCGGGTTCGAGCCCGTGAGCTCCGATGCGCAAGGCGCGTTTTGCATGAGCGCTCCGATCTCGATGGAACCGCAGGCCGTGCGCGCACAGTACGCCGGGCTTCCGTACACGCTGGGCTCGCTGAGACGCGCGGCGATGGAAGGCACGTGCGCGACGGGAGGCTGTCTCGACCTCGGCACCATCGACGTGCTCCCGATGGCCGTGCAGCTCGCGAAGATGTGCCGCTTCACCGGGAAGATCATCGACGCGCAGGGCGCCGCGGTGCCGAACGCCGAGGTGGTGGCGATCGACGAGACACTCGTCGGCGCGCAGGTCGAGTCCTTCTGCGGAAAGAGCGGAGCGCGCTGCAGCCTCACCGCGCCTTCGATGGCCGACGGAACGTTCACGCTCAACGCTCCGCTGCTGACTTCGATGTACGTCGGGGCTCGCGCGGTCACTTCGGCGACCAGCGGAGAGTCTCAGCGTTCGACGAGTCAGCGCTTCGAGAGCTGCCCGAATGAGCCGCTCACGTTGAAGCTCTCGCGCGGGCTCACGCGGCTCGAGATCTCCGCGACGTTCTCGGGGAATCAGATCACGTGGGATCCACCGCGCGCGGCTTCGCATCTCGTGGTGACTGACTCGACGGGCGTGACGAAGTGGGAGCTGGTCAGCGCCGGCGGTTTCGTTCCGCCGATCACCTTCGGCACCGCGCCCGCCGACACCAATGCGCTCACGCCGGCGATGGGCGTGCCCGCGACTGGAGATGAATTGCTGCTCGAGTTCGAGGGCGTCGGTCGTGATGGTGTGACGTACACCGGTGCGGGTACTGCGACGCGGCCGTGACTCAGCCAGTCTTGGCCAGCTTCGCTGCACGCGCTTCGTCGGCGGCCTTCAGCTTCGAGACGAACAACGAGCGCTCGGGTCCGAGATCGAGCGAACCAGGGAGCGGGGTCTCGCCCGTGCCCGCGGTGACTCGCAGCGTGATGATGAACTGCGCGCCCTGCTTCTCCGCGTTCTGCGCGAGCAGCGTTCCACCGAACGACGTGACGTATTCACGTGAGAGCGCGAGCCCGAGTCCCGTTCCCTTGCCCGGCGCCTTGGTGGTGAAGAACGGCTCGAACAGCCTCGCCATCACGTCCTTCGGAATGCCCGGCCCATTGTCGGTCACGGTGAGCTTGATGTGGCCCGCGTCGTAGGTCGCCGCGATGGTGACGAGCGGGTTCTCGATCTTCGCTTCTTCGAGCGCCTCACCCGCGTTCACGAGCAGGTTGAGCATCACCTGCGCGAGCTTGCGCTGATTGGCGCGAGCGAGCGGCAAGCCCTTCGCGACCTCGACCAGCACCCGCATGTCACGCGGCAACCGCACGGCGGCGAGACGCGCAGCGCTCTGAATCGCATCGCGGAGATCGACCGGCTCGACGAGCCCCGAGTCCTCACGCGCGAAGCCTTTGAGGTCGAGCACGATCTGGCAGATGCGATCGACGCCCACGATGGTGTCTTCGAAGATCTCCGCGAGCTCCGGCGGCGTGAGCTTCTCGTCTTCGGTCACCAGCGCGCGCTGCAGCAGGCTCACGTTGGCCTTCACGAACGCGAGCGGGTTGTTGATCTCGTGCGCCACTCCCGACGCGAGGCGGCCGACGATGGCGAGGCGTTCGGCCTGCGCACGACGCGTCTCCGAGAGTCGCAGCGCTTGACCGTTCTGCGCTTCGAGGACGCGGTCGAGGGCGCGGGCACGACGAGCGCTCGCGGAAGAGAGGAGCACACCGAGCTGCACGCCCGCGGTGACGACGGCGAACATCACGATGTCGCTGAGGTCCCACTGCTGCTGGCTCATGAAGAGCAGATTCGACAGCCAGCCCGTGACGCTCACCGCGAGCACGACGTGGAACGATTCGATGTACAGAACTGACACCAGCACGGGCACCAGGCACACCGTCGCCACCTCGGCCTGACTGTGCACGTCGAACAGCCGACTGAGCGGCGCGATCATCACGCCCACGCTGAGCAACGAGATCGCTCTCCACTTCGGAGCGTCGGCGTCTTGCAGCGCGAGGAAGGCGACGATGCCGCCCCACACGATCATCCAGATGCCGCGCGCTTCACCGAGGCCCGCGAGCAACGCAGCGACGGCGAACGGCAACGACATCGCCGCGATCAACAGCAATCGCTTGCGCCGGACGGAGGCAACTCCGGGGGCACTGGTGGACGAAGTCTGAGCCGCATTCGAACTGTCCGTGGGGAGCGGGGAGTTCACGACCCTGGGTCGCTGCAAGTCGAACGCCCGCCGATCACCCCCGTGATCAGGGCCGATCAGGGGTCAGACAGGGGGTCAGATCGACGTCGCAGGGTCGAACCGCACCCACGGCAATTCATTGAGTTACGCCCTTCCATCCTCTAGGGACCCGCCCATGTCAGACGCACAGAAGTCCGGTGGAAACGCCAACGCCAACGCCCCGAAGAAGGGCGGCAACGACAACCTCAAGCTCCCGACGCGGACTGAGAATTTCAGCGAGTGGTACAACGAGCTCGTCAAGCGCGCGAAGCTCGCGGACAACAGCGACGTTCGCGGCTCGATGGTGATTCGCCCGAACGGCTACGCGATCTGGGAACACATGCAGCGCGCCCTGGACGACATGTTCAAGGAGACGGGCCACCAGAACGCGTACTTTCCGGTGCTGATCCCGGAGCGCTACCTCGCGCAGGAAAAGAAGCACGTCGCTGACTTCGCTCCGCAGGTCGCGGTCGTCACGCACGCCGGTGGCAAGCCGTTGCCGGAAGGCGAGCGCTACGTGATTCGTCCGACGTCGGAGACGATCATCAATCGCTCGTTCACCAACTGGGTGCAGAGCTACCGGGATCTCCCGATTCTGATCAACCAGTGGGCCAACGTGATGCGGTGGGAAATGCGGCCGCGCCTCTTCCTGCGCACCACCGAGTTCCTCTGGCAGGAAGGCCACACCTGTCACGCCACCGAAGCCGACGCGACGGAAGAGACGCTGCGCATGCTCGACGTCTACGAGCGCTTCGCTCACGACTTCATGGCGATGCCGGTCATCAAGGGTCAGAAGACCGAGAGCGAGAAGTTCCCGGGCGCGGTGAACACGTATTCCATCGAAGCGATGATGCAGGACAAGAAGGCCCTGCAAGCCGGCACGTCGCACATGCTCGGGCAGAACTTCGCGAAGATGTTCGACACGATGTACCAGTCGAAAGAAGGCAAGAAGGAATACGTCTGGCAGACCTCGTGGGGCGTCTCGACGCGTTTGATTGGCGCGCTGATCATGACGCACTCCGATGATCAGGGCCTCGTGGTGCCGCCGAAGCTCGCGCCGCACCAGGTGGTGATCATCATCATCGGCAAGGGCGACGAGCGCGGGCCGGTGAAGGCGAAGGCGCAGGCGATGGCCGCCGACATGAAGAAGGCCGGCATTCGCGTGCTGATCGACGACGACGAGACCAAGGGTCCGGGCTTCAAGTACGCCGAGTACGAATTGCGCGGCGTGTGTCTGCGCGTCGAGATGGGTCCGAAGGATCTCGAGAAGAACCAGGTCGTCATCGCGCGGCGTGATGCGAAGCCGGCGGCTCCGGGTGAGCGCGCTCCGAAGGATTTCGTGGCGGTCGATGCCGCGGTCGCGTTCTGCGGCAAGGCGCTCGAGGACATGCAGAGCTCGCTCTTCAAGCGTGCGCTGGAATTCCAGAGGGCGAACACGTTCGAGGTGAACTCGATCGACGAGCTCAAGGCCAGGCAAGACGACGGCTTCCTCCTCGCGCACTGGGACGGCACTCCGGAGACCGAGAAGCGCTTCAAGGACGAGTTCCAGCTCACGACGCGCAACCGTCCGTTCGATCTCAAGCAGGAGCCGGGCAAGTGCGTGTTGACGGGCGCTCCGTCGAATGGACGCATCGTGCTCTGCAAGGCGTACTGACCTCGAACGAATGAGCGAGATCCTCTACCTCGAGCCGGTCGGTGGCATCGCGGGGGACATGTTCCTCGCTGCCGCGATCGATCTCGGGGTGGACGTCAAAGCGATCGAAGCGCCGCTGCGCACGCTCGGCGTGGCCGGCTGGGACTTCAAGGTCACGAAGGCCGAACGGCACGCCATCGTCGGCACGCACGTCGACGTCGTCGTGACGCATGCTGAAGGAGATCATCCGCACCGCGGGTGGAAGGAGATCGACGCGCTGATCTCCGCTTCGAAGTTGTCGACGCGTGCGCGCGCTCGGGCGCTCGAGGTCTTCCGCCGCATCGGTGAAGTGGAAGCCGCGATTCACGGCACCACGCTCGAGCAGATCCACTTCCACGAAGTCGGAGCCGTCGACTCCATCGTCGACATCTGCGGCGCCGCGGTGGTGCTCGATCTGCTCGGCAACCCGACGGTCCATTCCTCACCGCCCCCGCTCGGCAGCGGCACCGTTCGCATCGCGCACGGAGTCGTCCCCGTTCCCGTGCCGGCGACGCTAGCGTTGCTGAAGGATCTCCCGGTCCGTTTCGAAGGCGTCGGAGAGCTCGTCACGCCCACCGGCGCGGCGTTGCTGCGCAGCTTCGCGAAGATCGAAGCGCCGCCGCCGATGAGCGTGCAGAAGATCGGCTACGGCTGCGGCACGAAAGACTTCAAAGATCGCGCGAACGTGTTGCGCATGTCGCTCGGTCGAACGACTGCTTCAGCTGCGAGCGACACCCTCGTGGTCATCGAGTGCAATCTCGACGACTGCTCTCCGCAGCTGCTCGGTGCGTTGATCGAGACGCTGATGGAAAAGGGCGCGCTCGACGCGTGGATCGCGCCAGTGGTGATGAAGAAGGGCCGCCCCGGTCATCTCGTCGGAGTGCTCTGCGACGACGCGCACCGCGAAGAGCTCGCCAACGTGTTGCTCACCGAGACGACCACCCTGGGCGTGCGAGAACACCGCGTCACCCGCACCATTCTCGATCGCCGCTTCGAGCCCGTTCAGACCCCATGGGGCGCCGTGCGCATGAAGCTCGGCGTGCGCGGCGAGAAGGTGCTGAACGCCGCTCCGGAATTCGAAGACTGTCGAGCGCTGGCCACGAAGAACGGCGTCGCGATCAAGGACGTGCAGGCGGCGGCGATCGCGGCCTGGTCGAAACGCTGATCGTTTCGCTACCCAACGGCGTCGCCCCAGGGGGCTTCGCTCACTTGATGTCAGGCAGCCGCTTGAGCGCGCCGTGGGCGTCTTCGTACGACTCGCTGGTGCGATCGAAGAAGAGCTTCACACCGAGACCGACGAGCACACCGGCGACGCCGACGGGGCCACCGGCGAGTCCACCCGCGAGAATGAGCGCCGACGCGCCGACGTGCACGTTGTTGCGGTAGGTGCCTTCGCTCGACGAAGCATCGCGGCGCATGTCGTTGACGAGGCCGATCGCGTCCGACACCGGGCCGGCGATCTTTCCCGCCTTCGACAACCAGTGCGCGCCCTTGCCGAAGGTGTCGAGCACCGCGCCCCACGTGCCGACCGCGCGCGCTGCGTCTTCCGCGAACGAGGCCGCGGTGTCGACC
>JAEUJS010000131.1 GCA_016792935.1 Archangium sp.
TGACCGGAATGAAGTCGTTGTGAGGGAAACGGTCAGGGACCTTCGCGATCTTGGTCGTTCGATCGACGACATCGAAGTGGCCTACTTGGCCAACAAACGCGATCTCCCGAGCGTCATGTCGATCGAAGAAACGAGGCGCGCTTTACCTTGGGCCACTGCGCCCGTGTTCGGGACGATTGCGACCAACGGAAGGGGCGTCGAGACCGCCTTCCGGGACGTGATGGGTCGCCTGCGCGCTCGGCGCTATCGTTGACGCAATGCTGGCCATGCTCGTCGTAGTGCTGCTGTCCGGTCCCCATGCTTCGTGTCGGAAGGACTCGGACTGCACGGGCGAGCGTAAATGTGCCTGTGGCGTGCGACTCGATTGCTCGTGGCTGCGGCCCGGTGCCCTCAGCGGACGCGCCGAGGCGGCACGCTGCCTGACCGCGGCGGAGGCCGTCGATGCCGGCGCTGCGCCGGTGTGTCGCGCCGGTGCGGTCTACGACTGCGAGCTTCCCGATTGTCGAGCCGACGCCGAGTGTCCGCGGGGCTTTCTGTGCGCCTGTGGATTTGACGGCCACTCACAGTGCTCCATCCGCATTCGCGCGATCATCGAAAATGAGGAGATCCGAAAGCGTCCTCCGTATTCGACGTTCATGTGCCTCCCGGCCGACGCCGGGCGCGTGTGGCCGGAGAACTTCTTCAGGCCCCAGCCTGACGTTCGTCGTTGCTGATCACCGCCGCATGAGCCATGACCCGCGCGTGGCCACCAAGCGCGATTTCCTCAAGTTCACCGACCTCTCGCTCGACGAACACCTCGGGCTCTTCCGTCGCGCCGCCGAGCTGAAGAAGGCCCGCCGCCACCGCCGCGTGGTCCGCACGATGGCCGGCCGAACCCTGGTGATGATCTTCGAGAAGGCGAGCACCCGCACCCGCCTCAGCTTCGAGGCCGCGATGCTCCAGCTCGGAGGCTCGTGCATCGATCTCTCCGCGCAGAACTCGCAGATGTCCCGCGGAGAGCCGCTCGCCGACACCGCGCGCGTCACCGGCCGCTACTGCGACGTCGTCATGATGCGCACCTTCGGCGACGCCCGCATCGAGGAGTTCGCACAGCACTGCCAGGTCCCCGTCATCAACGGTCTCACCGACGGCGGCCACCCCGTGCAGGTGCTCACCGACCTCTTCACCATCGAAGAAAAGCTCGGCCCCGTGAAAGGCAAGACGCTCGCCTTCATCGGAGACACCGCCAGCAACATGGGCCGCTCGTTCACGCGCGCCGCCTCGCTCTTCGACTTCCAGCTGCGCTGTGCCTCACCGGTCAGCTACCACCCCGCGCCCGACGTCGTCGCGACGAGCAAGAACCACGTGCAGCTGCTGCGTGATCCGAAAGAGGCCGCGAAGGGCGCCGACGTCATCATCACCGACGTGTGGACCTCGATGGGCCAGGAAGCCGAGAGCAAACAGCGCCTCGCCGATCTCAACGGCTACCAGGTCAACGCCGAGCTCATGAAGCTCGCCGCGCCGCACGCCATCTTCCTGCACTGCCTCCCCGCGCACCGCGAAGAGGAAGTCACCGCCGAGGTCATCGACGGCAAACAGAGCGTGGTGTGGGACGAGGCCGAAAATCGGCTCCACGTGCAGAAGGCGCTCCTCGAGTACCTCGTGCTCGAGAACGAAAAGCTCAACACCTGATCAGCTGATCAACCCGGGAGAAACACATGCGCTTCCTCGTCGTCGGCGCGCTGCTCGCGTCCACCTGCTTCCCCACCGTCGTCCCCGAGGCGAACAACGAGTTCAAGCCGACGGGCGAAGTGCTGCTCTACAACCGCTCCGTCTCGTTCGACGCCGTGCGCGTGCGCAGCCCCGACCTCAACATGACCAAGCGCACCGATGGCTCGTGGGGCGGCATCTTCGAGAACCAGGCGCTCGACGTGTCGGTCACTGATCAGAAGATCGTTGGCGCGAACTTCCTGCTCACCCGCGAGATGAGCGAGGGCACGCGCACCGTCATCACCGGCCAGTTCCAGGGCCGCATCTACCGCTTCGAGTTCGACGACAAGGAGATGATGTTCCGCGCGCCCAGCAAGTCGATGACGTACCCGGGCCGAAACGTCGCGAAGGATCAGACCACCTACGGTCCGCGAGGTGACGTGCAGCTCCGTGGTGAGGCTGGCGGCGACAACCCGCCCTGGCCGCAGATCGCGTTCTCCTTGATGGCGCTGATGCACTGACGTTCTGGCGGGTCGCTGCGCCCGGTGGCTTTTGCCGAGCGGCTGAAGTGATACTTGAGTGTCACTCATGCGCACGGAACTCGTCACGACGCTGAAGCGGAAAGCGACGCGGTTGCTCGCGGATCTCGAGCGCTCGAGGCGGCCGATTGCCATCACGCAACACGGGCTCCCGAGCGCCTACCTGGTTGACGTGAAGACGTGGGAGGCACTCCAGGAGCGCATGCGGATCCTCGAGGGCATCGCGCGAGGTGAACGCGCACTCGAAGAGGGACGCGTGCTCACTCACGCTCAGGCGAAGCGGCGCATGGCGCGATGGCTGAAATAGTCTGGACCGAGCCTCGCGGATCTCGACGCGGTCGCTGACTACATCGCCCTCGACAAGCCGAGCGCGGCACGCGAATTCGTGGCGAAGGTGTTCCACCACGTCGGTCAGCTCGCGTTCTTTCCACGGTCCGGTTCGCGACCGCGCGAAATTCGCGATGCGCGCTACCGGCAGATCGTCGAGCCGCCTTGCCGCGTCTTCTACCGAGTCGACGACGACGACCGGGTCATCATCGTCCACGTCATGCGGAGCGAGCAGCGACTGCGCCGAACGAACCTGCGCCGTTGATCAACTGATGGCGTTCGCAAGAACGGCTCGCCGCCCCAACCCGAATTCGCTTGGACGCGCGGGGCACCGTGCTACACGCCGCGCTCGAAATCAGGGGCGAAACCGCCCCTCTCACCAGGGAACAACGATGCAAATCCGCGCTGATGAAGTGAGCCGAATCCTCCGCGAGCAGATCAAAGACTACGGGAAGCAGGTCACCGTGTCCGAGACCGGCACCGTGCTGGCGGTCGGCGACGGCATCGCTCGCGTCTACGGTCTCGACAACTCGCAGTCGGGTGAGCTCGTCGAGTTCAGCAACGGCACCCGCGGCCTCGTGCTCAACCTCGAGGAAGACAACGTCGGCGTCGCGATCATGGGTGACTTCCTGTCGATCCGCGAAGGCGACACCGTCAAGCGCACGGGCCAGATCGCGCAGGTCCCCACGGGCAAGGCGCTGCTGGGCCGCGTGGTCGACGCGCTCGGCAACCCCATCGACGGCAAGGGCCCCATTCAGGCCGAGCAGATGCGCCGCATCGAGTTGAAGGCCCCCGGCATCGTGAAGCGCAAGTCGGTGCACGAGCCCATGCAGACCGGCATCAAGGCGCTCGACGCGCTCGTGCCCGTCGGCCGCGGCCAGCGCGAGCTGATCATCGGTGACCGCCAGACGGGCAAGACCGCCGTCGCCATCGACGCGATCATCAACCAGAAGGGCCAGAACATGGTCTGCGTCTACGTCGCCATCGGTCAGAAGCAGTCGACCGTGGCGCAGGTCGTGGACAAGCTCGCCCGCTACGGAGCGCTCGAGTACACCATCGTCGTTGCGGCTTCCGCGGCCGACCCCGCGCCGATGCAGTTCTTCGCGCCGTACACCGGCTGCGCGATGGGCGAGTACTTCCGCGACAACAAGCAGCACGCCCTGGTGATCTACGACGACTTGAGCAAGCAGGCCGTCGCGTACCGTCAGCTCTCGCTCCTGCTCCGCCGTCCTCCGGGACGCGAGGCGTATCCGGGCGACGTGTTCTACATCCACTCGCGTCTGCTCGAGCGCGCGGCGAAGTTGTCTGATCAGGAAGGCGCCGGTTCGCTCACCGCGCTCCCCATCATCGAGACGCAGGCCGGCGACGTGTCGGCGTACATCCCGACGAACGTGATCAGCATCACCGACGGCCAGATCTTCCTCGAGACCGACTTGTTCTTCGCCGGCATCCGCCCGGCCATCAACGTCGGCCTCTCGGTGTCGCGCGTCGGTTCGGCCGCTCAGATCAAGGCCATGAAGCAGGTCGCCGGCTCGATGAAGCTCGACCTCGCGCAGTACCGCGAGCTCGCCGCCTTCGCGCAGTTCGGTTCCGACCTCGACAAGGCCACGCAGGAGACCCTCGCCCGCGGCGCGCGCCTCACCGAGCTCTTGAAGCAGCCGCAGTACGAGCCGTTGCCGGTCGCGCGTCAGGTCATGCAGATCTACGCGGCCACCAACAAGGACGATCCGGGCAAGCGCGGCTGGCTGCGCGAGATCCCCGTCGCGGACATCACGCGCTGGGGCAAGGAGTTCCTCGAGTTCTGCGACGGCAAGTTCAGCGGCATCCAGAAGGCGATCGAAGAGAAGAAGGAACTCAACGACGCCATCAAGGCCGACCTCAACAAGGCCATCACCGAGTTCAACTCGGTGTTCCAGAAGACGCCGGGCGCGAAGATCTAATCAGCACACCGCGCTGGTGAACCGAGGGGAGCTGCTCACACCGGGCGGCTCCCTTCGTCGTCTTCAGCGACTGAAGATCTTCGTCGCGCGGCCCGAGGCGACGAGAACCCCGCATCCAGACTGAAGCCATCTGCCGACAGCGACGGCTCGACAGGCTTCGCGAACGGCGGCGCGGGTTGCGGACCGACGAGCGCAAGAGTCTCGGCGGGTGGTCTTCATCGACGAGATCCACACGCTGATGGGCGCGGGCTCGACGGGCGATGGACCGCAAGACGCAGCGAACGAATTGAAGGCGGCGATGT
>JAEUJS010000565.1 GCA_016792935.1 Archangium sp.
CACGCGGTCCACGCACACGGTGACCTTCAGCTTCTTCTCCTTCAGCCGAACGAGCTGCGCCGCCGCGAGCCCGTAGTGCGGCACTCCACCGCCCGGACTCTCGAGCCGAATCACCACTTCGTCTTCCGGCTTCGCGACCGAGACGATCGCCGTCACCTCATCGCGCAGGCTCGTCACGCTCGACGCCAGAATGTCTCCGTCGAAGTCGAGCACGTAGACGTTGGGCTTCACGCTCGGGGTCTTCTTCTCGGTCTCACGCTGGGCCTTGCGTTCCTTGCGCAGCGACTTCACACCCGCCCGGTCGAGCACGCCGTTGCGCAGCGCATCTCCGAGCGCCTCGAAGCGTTGGTGCAGCGGCTTCACGTCCAACCGCGCGCCGCTGCCGAGGCGCCGACGCCGAGCGAGCGCGAAGAACGCCGCCGTGCTCGCCACCGTGGTGATGAAGATGATGAACGCTTTGCCGCCGAAGCCGAGCAGCTCGCTCAGAGTTTCCATGCACCCAAGCTACACATGACGAGCCGCTCCCGCCCGCGAACTACACACAACTTTGCGAAAGTCAGTTCGCGGCTTCCGTCGGCTCCTCAGCGGCCACCTGCGGCACGCCGTCGCGGTAGAGCACGTATTTCCCCAGCATCGAGGGCACGCGCGCGCCCGGCGTCACCACCCCCGTCAGGTTGAGGGGATCGACCGCGGCCAGACGAATGACCTCTCCGTTCGGCTCGGCTCGACGCACTGCGCGCGCGACCTCCAACGCCTCGGGCAACGCGAACTGCTCTCCCGTGAAGCCGTGCACGAAGCGCCCTCCACGCACTTCGCCGCGCGCTTCGAAGCGTCGATAGATCATCAACAGCTCACGCCACGGAGGTGACAGCGGCTCGCGCACCACGAGATCGCGGAACACCACGCCGTAGCGATGCAGGAACTGCCACGCGAGCTTCTCTTCGATCTCCGTCGGCTGGAGCGCGTCGTGCTGCTGCAACAAATACCAACGACCCGGCCCACCGCGTTGCAACGCACGCTGACGCCGACGCAATTTCGGAGACTGCAACACGCGCAAGTTCTGAACGGCGTCTGCGGTGACGATGCCGCGCGAGAGCAATTCCCACAGCGCGTCTTCCACTTCGACCGGCAGGCGACGCGAACCCGACTGGAGCTCGTTGAAGAAGGACGCTCCGCGACGCTCGAGCACTTTCAGAACGTCGGTTGCGGCATGCGAGAGATCAGTCGGCCACGGACGCGGTCCATCGGCGAGCACCGCTCCGGGTCGTGCGGCCTGCAAGAGCCACTCGAGATCAGCGCGACGCGTGAAGGTCAGCGATGCCGCACGGCCTTGCACCGAAGTACGCCGCGGCGCTTCGACTGGCTCCGTCACTTCCAGTCCGCGCCGCACCGTCGGAACTGGCTTCGCATCTTTCAGCGTCAGCCGTCCCCACGTGACGTCGCCCGAGAAGCACGCGTCCTCGAGCCAGTCGCCCTGGTAGTTACGCATGCGCGAGGGGAAGAGTTCCTGTTCCCACGCGGCGGCGGGCGCTTCCCAACCCTGCAACTGCGTCGTGAGCCTGGCGAGCCCTCCTGAGCCGCGCAGCCGCGACTCGGAGTCGACGTGCTGCCAGCGGAAGAGGAAGCGCATGAAGTCTTGCTGCGAGAGCGGCTCGATCTCCTTGCGCAGACGACCGACCGTGAGGCGATGGATTCGCTGGAGCAGCCGGCGATCGCACCACTCGATCTCTTCGGCTGTCGCGGTCGGACGGAACGTGCCGCGGAGCACGAGGCCGACGGATTCCAGCTTCACCAGCGCGTTCTCGACGTCGAAGCGGGACAGGCGCAGCCGCTCCATCATCTCGGGGATCGTCACTGGCCCCACGATCTCCATCCAGCCCTTCATCAGCGCGCGAACCGCCGTCTCGCGATCGACCGGTGCGTCTCCCGGCAGCGGCTGCAGCGTGAGCGTGGCTTCGGGGTACAGCGCCTGAATGAACGGGACTCTTTCTGCCGCGTAGAGCAGCTCGTTGACGGTTCCTGCTCGCCGTTGAGCCTCGAGCGACTTCAGCAGGGACTTGCCCTCTCCCGCGTGGGGGAGCGGGTAGAGCGTCAGCTGCAACAGCAGGTCATGGAGTTCTTCTGCGTCTCGGAACTCGGGCGCCGCTTCGGCGATGACTTGATCGATCGCCGCTTGATCCAACGCTCCGAAGGCGACCGCATCGGTAGGCGGAAGCGTTCGGCGCAACGACACCGAACGCGCGCGGCGTTCTTCGAGCGGCGCATCGTCGAGGAAGGTGTACGGCGCCGAGTTGAGCAGTGCGTGCGCGAACACCGACGGCTCTGGGAGATCGACCGCGACCTTCTTGATCTCTCCCTTCTTCAACTTCGTGAGCACGTCGACGAGGCCGTCGATGTCCATCAAGTCGCGCAGGCAGTCCTTCATCGTCTCGTTCACGAGCGGATGATCGGGCGGCTCGAGCTCCATGCCTCCGTGGTTGTCCTGGCAGCCGACCTGCTCGGGGAAGACCGTGGCGATCAAATCTTCCGCGCGCGCGCGTTGAATCGGCGGAGGCACCTTCTTGCCGTTTTGCGTGCGCGACAGCGTCAACGCGCGACCAGCGGCCCACCTGAACCGCGTGCCGAACATCGGAGCCTGCAGCACCGCCTGAACCAATGTCTTCTCAGCGGTCTTCGGCGAGACGAAGTCGAAGATGTCGATCAACGGAAACGAGTGCTGCTCGCTGAGCGAGAGCAGAATGCCGTCGTCAGTCGCCGCGGCCTGCAATTCGAAATCGAATGAACGGCAGAACGACTTGCGCAGCGCGAGGCCCCAGGCGCGATTGATGCGCGCTCCAAACGGAGCATGAATCAACAACTGCATCCCGCCTGCTTCGTCGAAGAAGCGCTCGGCGACCAACGTGGTCTGCGTCGGCACACTCGTGAGCGCCGCGGTGCCGATCTTCACGTACTGAACGAGCAAGTCAGCGGCCGTCGGAGGCAGCTTCAGCTCATTCACCAACCACTCGCGCGCGTCGGCACGCTGCAACACGGTCTCGCGCAGCCGCGCGACTTCGGCTGAGAGCTCATCGGTGCGTGCCGGCGCCTCACCGTTCCAGAACGGAATGTTCGGAGGCGCACCGTGGGCGTTCTCGACCCTCACCTGCCCGTTGAAGATTCTGCGAATGCGCCACGACGTGCTGCCGAGCACGAACACATCGCCCGCCATCGAGTCGATCGAGAAGTCTTCGTCGAGCGTGCCGACCTGCTTCTCCTCGGGCTCGGCGATGACCGCGTACGAGAACAAGTCGGGAATCGCGCCGCCGTTCTGCAGCGCCATCATTCGCGCGCCCGCACGCGGCCTCAAGATTCCGTTCACGCGATCGCGGTGCACGTGGATGCGCGACTTGCCGCGCGTGGTGGAGACCCCCTCGCTCACCAGCACCAGCACCTTCTCGTATTCCTCTTTCGTGAGCTGCTCGTACGGCATCGCGCGCCGCAACATCTGGAACAGCTCGTCTTCCTTCCACTCACGCGCGGCGACTTCCGCGACGACCTGCTGCGCGAGCACGTCGAGCGGCTTGTCGGGCAGGCGCACCGCGTCGAGATTCCTCCGCGAGATCGCAGCGAGCAGCGCCGTGCATTCCACCAGCTCGTCGCGCGTCATCGCGAAGAGCACGCCTTTCGAGATGGCCGACTTGTGGTGACCCGAGCGGCCCAGGCGCTGCAGCATCACCGCGATGCTCCGTGGAGAGCCGAGCTGCACCACGAGATCGATCGACCCGATGTCGAGACCGAGCTCGAGCGAGGCGGTCGCCACCATCACCTTCAACTTGCCGCTCTTGAGTCGTTCCTCGGCGGCGAGGCGGAGTTCACGCGCCATGCTCCCGTGGTGCGAGGCGACGTGTTCGTGGCCGATGCGCTCCCCCAGGTCGTGCGCCACGCGTTCAGCGAGCCGCCGCGTGTTGGAGAAGATGAGCATCGTGCGGTGCTGCGACGTCAGCTCGATGAGGCGGTCGTACACCTGGCCCCACATCTCGTGCGTCGGAGCGGCGGTGAGCTCTTCGTCGGGCGTCTCGAGCCACAGCTCCCACGGGCGCACGTGACCGACCTCGACCACTTCGACCGACTGCACACCGTCACGCGCTTCACCGCTCAAGTAGTGCGCGAGGCGATCGAGCGGGCGCGTCGTCGCGGACAGTCCAATCAGCTGCGGAGCGCGGCCGGTGAGCGACTTCAATCGCTCCAGTGACAACGCGAAGTGGGAGCCACGCTTGTCGCGAGCGAGCGCGTGAATTTCATCGACCACCACGGTGCGCACGTTGGCGAGCGTGTCGCGGCTCTTTCCGGCGGTGAGGTAGAGGTACAGCGACTCCGGCGTCGTAATCAGAATGTGCGGAGGCTTCTTCACCATCGCCGCGCGTTCCTTCGCGGGCGTGTCTCCAGTGCGCACCATCACGCGAATCTCGGGCAGCTCGATGCCGGCTGACTTCGCGCGTTCCTTCAGCTGCTCGAGCGGCAAGAGCAGGTTCTTCTGCACGTCGTTGCCGAGCGCTTTGAGCGGAGACACGTACAGCACGCGCGTCTCTTCCGGCAGCTCGCCCTTCGCCGCGGCGCGGAAGAGCTCATCGAGGCACGCGAGGAACGCGGTGAGCGTCTTGCCCGAGCCCGTCGGAGCGGCGATCAGCACGTTCTTCCCCGCGCGAATCAGCGGCCAGCCGCGAATCTGCGGGTCGGTGGGCTCTCCCAGCGTCTCGTGAAACCAGGTGCGAACGACGGAGTGGCAGTCGAGGAGCGCGGGATGCATCAAAGCCCCCTGGGGCGACGACGTTGGGTGGCGAACACGGCACGGACTGAACAAGAATTCAGTTCACAGATCAACCACCCAAAAGGCGCACGGAGTACCTTCGCTCACGATGACTTCGTTGCTGCTCGCGCTCGTGATCTCGACGACACCGCCGTTGGTGCCAAGCGAGGAACCGGGTAAGCAGGTGGTGGAGCAGCCCCGAATCGACGAGCTCCCCGCGCCGCCTCCGCCGCCGGTGTTGGTGCCGAGGCGAACGCGGCCAGAGCTCAAGCCCGCGCGACTCGCGTTGTGGTTCGCACCAATGAGCCTGTTTGGACTCATGCTCAGCGTCGAAGCCGAGGTGCATCTGACGAGCGGGCTTTCGATCTTCCTCAACGGAGGTGGCGGTGCACTCGGCCAGCTCGTCGCCGATCTCGGAGCGCGCTACGGCATCGAGGGCAAAGCGTTTCAGGGCTTCTATCTCGACGTGCGCGGCTCGCTGTTTTCACTGCCGGGCTCAGGCCTCGTGATGCTCGGGCCCGGCATGCAGATCGGTCACTCGTGGCGCACGCCGATTCTCGCCATCTCCATCGCGCTCGGCTTCACGACGTGGATCGGTGTCGCGCGCGCGAATGCGGGTGCGTTGTTCCTCGGCAATCCCATCACCGACGATCAAGTGATGCTCTTGCCGGGAATAACGCAACCGCCGGCGGGGCAGCCGGCGGTGCAACCTGCCCTTCGATTTTCGTTCGGCCCCGCGTTCTGATCAGGTGATCAGCCGCCCGACGGCTTGAACACGAACGGGTACGTCACGCGGTAACCGCCAGCGCCCTTGCCGACCGGGAACTGCCAGGTGCGGATGCGTGAGACGAGGCAGTCACCGACTGCTTCGCTGCGAACCGTCGAGGTCTCCACGCGAGCAGTCGGCACCGAGCCAGCCGACGAGACGACCCACGAGACACCGACCTTGCCCGCGAGAGACGGAGCGGTCTGCAACGCCTGCTCGTAACAGAAGCGGATCTGATCGCGGTGACCGGCGATCACCTTGCGGATGAGCTCCTTGTCCATGCACTGGCCGCCACCCTCCGCCTTGCAGATCGACACCTCGTCCTCCCAGCTCGGCGGCGGAATGTCCGACTTCTTGCACGGGCCCGGACCCTTGCAGAGCGCACCAATGCCCTTCTTCGCGGCGATGCCACTCGTCGGAATCGCACCAATGCGCTCCGGGTCACCTTCAGGACCGCCCGCACCGTTGCCCTTGATGTCCCAACCACCACGGCCATCACCCGCGGTGGCGACGACGTTGCCGAGCGCGCCCTTGAGCTCCTTGCCGATGCCGCCCTCGCCGAAGATTCCCGTCGCGCCCTTCCCGCCGAAGATCTTCCCGGCGATGGTCTTCGCGCTGTCCTGGTTCTGATTTCCGCCCGTGTCGCGAATGGGCTTGTTCGGCGGAGCAGGCTTGCCCGGCGCCGGCTTCACCTTCTCCGGATCTTTCGTCGCGAGCTTCTCCGGAGTCGTCGGCTGCACCTTCTGCGGCAGCGGCTGCGCGGCCTTCACCAGGATGTGGCTCATGCGCGTGGTGTCCATCGACGTCGAGTCGTCGGGATCATCCGCGTCGACGTTGAACTCCGCGCTCATCGCCATCAGCGCGAAGCCCGCGAAACACACCAGCAATGTGTTCAGAAACCCGTAGTCGAGCGCGAAGCCACCCCTGGTCTGCTTCGGAGCCGCCACCCGCTCCGCCTCGAGCCAGATGGGCCCGCGACCGAGACGAACGGTGTCCGAGCGGCCGAGCTCACACGCCCAACCACCATCCGATTCCACGGCAAGGCCACGGTGCACCACGTCGCCGAGCGAGAGCGGCGTCTCGCCGTTGCGCATCACCTCACCCACCACGCCCTCCACGAAGCCCACCTCGAAGCGCCCACCTGCACTCACATCGAAGCGAATCGGCGCATCGGCACGCGGCAGTTGGTCGCCGTTGCTCGCAAGGTTCAACGACTGGCCGGCGCTCAACATGTGGGTGGCAACGCGCCGCTCACCCCAGAGGACTCGAACGCACAGCGCATCTCCCCGGACCTGTTCTCTCATGCAGGCTACCGACAGCGCGCAGCCCGCCGGGTTCCGCGTCGGATTTCCCACCTGCAACCAGGTCGGCGTTTTTCCGGCATATTTGCCGACATGCTGGCTGGAACCATCGGCGCCACAGGCGAATGACCCGCGACGAGGTCGTGCAGACGCTGATGAAGGACCCGCACGCACGCGATGCGTGGCACGTGTTGTCTGATCTGCTCCAGCAAGACGGAAATCCGCGCGGTGAGCTGCTGGCGATCGATCTCGCGCTCGAGGCACAGCCGGGCGACGAGGCTTTGACCAAACGCCACAAGGACTACTTCGACGCCCACGCCGCTGCGCTGCTCGGAGATCTGCTCTCGCAGGTCGTGCGTGAAGGCTACGGCGCGGCGAAGTGGGAACGCGGCTACGTCACCGAGCTCTCGTACGTTGGCTCGCCTGGGCTCGGGCACAAGCGCGCGGTGAAGTGGCTGGTGAACGCCATCTGCACGCAGCCCGAGGCGCTGACGTTCTTGCGGCGCGTCGACTTCACGCTGACCGATCTCGACGATCCCGCTCCGCTGGCGTGCTTCAAGGGCCTGTTCGAGTTGGACCTGCAGAACACCGCGGTGAAGAAACTCGACTGGGTCGAGAAGTTTCAGTCGCTGCGCGTGGTGAACGTGAAGGGCTGTCAGCTCGAAAAGGGCGCGCTCAGTGCCGCGCGCGTCGAGTTCCCGAAGATCAAGTTCAACTGAAACGGCTCTGGGGGCGAAGTGATGGCTGGGTGTCGATCGCCTTGCCGAACAGAGAGGACCGCACCTCGACCTCGAGGAAGGTCACTCCCAGATCGACTCGTAGCGCGCGGCTTCGCGATGCCCTGCGGGCGCCGGAGCCGGCGGAATGAAGTGCCGCTGCGAAGTGACGAGCAGCGCCACCGCGTGCGCGCACAACCGGAAGTCGCGATGACACCGCACCGCGTAGCGAGGCCGATCATTCAGCGCGATGTGCACCGTGTAGCTGCCTCCGCGCGGACCAATCACGAAGCCCCACAGCTCGGTGTCGGTGAGCCCGAGATCACGGAAATGATCAGGCCCCACCATCTTCTCTGCTGAGTCGAGCAGCGCCTGCGTGGGCTTGAGCTCCGCGAGCAGCCGCGCGGCCTTCTCCTTCCCCGTGCCCTTCGTCGACGGCTTCGGAGCCGGCCCCGTCGCCACCTTCGCGACCGGAGCCGACGCCCCCGCTTCGAGACCGAGCCCTTCGCGCAGCTGCGCCTCGGTGAGCTGCTTGATGCCGAGCTCGGCGGCCTTCGAAACCTTGGTCGCTCCGGGAGCGCTGCCGACGATCAGATAGTCGGTCTTCTTCGAGACCGAGCCCTTCACCAGCGCGCCGAGGCCTTCGAGCCAGGCGCTCGCTCCATCGCGGTCGTACGTCTCGAGATCACCGGTGATGACCACGCTCTTGCCTTTGAGATCGAGCGTCGCTTTGCCACCGCCAGACTTCGCACCAGCAGGAGCGGCAGCCGCCGAAGCCGCCGCCGGTTCCGGAGTCGACGCATCGACCACCAGCTCGACCCGCACGCCATCGCGCGGAGTTCCGACACCGAGCACGTAGCGACCCGGCTCGAGCGAGAGCACCTGCTTGAAGGCCACGTCTCCGCGCACCTTTTTCCCGGGCAGCTTCACGAAGTCGCCACCATCGACGCGCAGCCACCAGTGGGCCTGGCCGAAGGGAAGCGATTCAGCCTGATCAGCCGAGAGCGCCGCGTCGTGCTGCACCGTCACTTGTTTGGGCGCCATCAGCTCGGCCCCACCATCCACTTCGCAGTAGCGCGCGCGACCACTTCACCGGCCTCGTTCTTCAAGTCGGCGACGACCTCGTATTCCCTCTTCTCGGTCGAGGAGATCTGCGCGCAGCTGCACTCGGCGGTGATGGTTCCACGCGCCTTCTTCACGTACTCGATGGACAAGTTGGTGGGGATGCCGCGCGAGTCGTCGGGCATCGAGTACATCATCGCGAGTCCGGTCGTCGCCTCGGCGAGGTTGATGAGCGCGATGGCGTGAATCGACTTGAGGTGGTTCCGCAGCCCCGGTCGATCGTGCATGCGGGTCTTCGCGAAGCCGGGCTCGAGCTGAAGCACCTCGGGGCGAATCGTGCCGGTGTACGGCGCCATGCGTCCCAGAATCCGCCCGAGAATCAGGCCTCCACCGGGCACGGCACGCAGGTAGTTCCACAGCAGCCGAAGGCCCGACGGCGAGGCCATGTTCTTCAAGTTCTGGAGGAGCGCGGTCATGTCTTTGACCCTACCGCATCGGTGATACAGGCCGCGTCATGACGTTGCTGCGAGCCGCTGACGTGTCACTTTCCTTCGGGAGCCGCACGCTCTTCGACAACGTCGAGTTCGTCATCGAAGAAGGCGAACGCGTCGGCCTCGTCGGCGTGAACGGCTGCGGCAAGTCGACGCTGATGCAGATTCTGGTCGGAAAGGTGAAGGCCGATCGCGCCACGCTCCAGGTGCAACGCGGCGCGCGCATCGCCTTTCTCGCGCAGGAACCGACCTTCCCCGAAGGCGCCACCGTGAAGTCGGAGCTCGAAGTCGCCCAGGCCCCGCTCCGCGAAGCGCTGGAAGAACACGCCAGGCTGTCCGAGCTGCTCGCCACGCAACACGACGACGAGAAGATCCTCGCGCGCGTCAGTGCACTCGCCGAGCAGATCGATCGTCTCGGCGGCTGGGACACCGCGCACGAAGCGCGAAAGCTCCTCGACCGGCTCGGCGTGAAGGACTGGGAACGCCCCGTCGCAGAGCTTTCCGGCGGTCTGCGAAAGCGCGTCGCCATCGCGCGCGTGCTGCTGTCGAAGCCCGATCTGCTGATGCTCGACGAGCCCACCAACCACCTCGACGCGCAGACCGTCGAGTGGCTCGAAGAGGAGCTCGACAACTTCGAGGGCGCCTTGCTGCTCGTCACGCACGACCGCTACTTCCTCGACGGGCTCGTCGAGCGCATGGTGGAGATCGAACCGCCCGGGAGCGCGAACGGCGGCGGGCTGGTGAGCTACCCCGGCAACTACGAGACCTACCTCGAGCAGAAGTTCGCGCGCCTCGAAGAGGCCGACATCGGGCAACACAAGCGCGAGCGGTGGATCGCGCAGGAAGTGGCGTGGCTCCGCCGTGGTCCGCAGGCGCGTCGCACCAAGAGCAAGGCCCGCATCGAACGCGCGCGAAAGCTGCTCGCCGAGAAGGGCTTCTCCCGACCCAGGGTGCCGCAGCTGCAGATGGCCACCGCGCCGCGGCTCTCGCAGACCGTCATCGAGGCCAAGCGCGTCTCGCAGGGCTACGGCGAACGCACGCTGTTCACCAACGTCGATCTCATCGTGCAGCCCGGTGAACGACTCGGCATCGTCGGTCCCAACGGCGCTGGAAAGACGACGCTGCTGCGCACGTTGCTCGCGGAACTCCCGCCCACCAAAGGCACCGTGACGCTCGGGCCGCGCACACGCATCGCGTACTTCGATCAACAGCGCATCACGCTCGACGACGAAGCGACGGTCGCCGAG
The DNA here is from genome assembly GCA_016792935.1 of Archangium sp. Classification (GTDB taxonomy): domain Bacteria; phylum Myxococcota; class Myxococcia; order Myxococcales; family Myxococcaceae; genus Archangium_A. The sequence continues at coordinate 10,370 of JAEUJS010000565.1, forward strand.
AACGCGTGGCACGACGAGTGGGTGCAGCTCGGAGAGAAGAAGGTGCGGCTGGCCGACTATCTCGACGACCTGCTCTTCCCGGTGCCGATGCAGCGCCAGAAGGTCAGCGCGCTGTCGGGTGGAGAGCGCAACCGGTTGCTCCTCGCGAAGCTGTTTCTCCAGGGCGCGAACGTGCTGGTGCTCGACGAGCCCACCAACGATCTCGATCTCGTCACGCTCAACGTGCTCGAGCGGCTGCTGGTGCAGTTCACCGGCGCGGTGTTGCTCGTCACGCACGATCGCTACTTCCTCGACAAGGTCGCCACCTCGGTGCTCGAGGTCGAAGGCGACGGCAAGGTCACGCGCTACGAAGGCAACTGGTCGATGTACCAACGCCTCAAGCGGAGCCCGGCCGCACCCGTCGTGCAGAAGAGCGTCGCTCCAGCTCCGGCTCAGGCCGCCTCGAACAAGCCAGCCGCGCCCGAGCGAAAGCAGACGCGCCTCTCGCACAAAGATCAGCGCGAGCTCGATGGGATGGAAGCGGCGATCGAAGCCGCCGAGCGCACGAAGGCCGACATCGAGAGCAAGCTGGCGGACCCTGCGGTGTTCTCGAAGGCCGGCGAAGTGTCGTCACTCACCGGCCAGCTCGCGCGCGCCACCACCGACGTCGACCGCCTCTACAAGCGCTGGCAAGAGCTGCAGTCGCTGATCAGCTGATCACTCCGTCGGATCTTCCGGACGCGCAGCGCAGGGCCCGCCGCACGAGCAGCCACCGGCGAACCACGTCTGCCCCGTGCACGTACCGTTGACGCACCGGTTGCCGTTGCAGCGCACCTCGCACAACGGGCACTGGCAGCTGCAGCTCGGCGTTCCGCTGCACACGGTGAGGTCGGTGTCTCGCACGCACGCCGTGGTGTCGGTCTCGGTGCTGCCCGCCGAGTTACAATTTCCGCCGCCGCACGTGTACGTGGTGACGCTGCGTGTGCGCGAGCCGGCCTCGGCGCACACCGTGCCGTAGCTGCAGCCCGACCACGCGCCGTAGGCCGTGGTGCCGCACGAGTCGCCGTCCTGGTTGCGATTGCAGCCGGCGGTGTCGGTCTCGGGGGTGGTCGTCGAAGGACAACCGCCGCCTGCGCACGTGTAGGTGGTGAGGGTGCGCGTGCGCGAGCCGGTGTTGGAGCAGGCGTTGGCGTAGCTGCACGCGCTCCACGCGCCGTAGGCCGTCGTTCCGCACGAGCTGCCGTCCTGGCTGCGGATGCAGCCGGCGGTGTCGGTGTCGACGGTGGTAGTGGTGTTACAGGCGCTCGAGCCGCACGTGTAGCTGGTGATGTTGCGCGTGCGCGAGCCGGTGTTGGAGCACGAGTTTGCGTACATGCACGAGCCGTATGCGCCGGTCATCGTGGTGCCGCACGACTGGCCCGTCGTGGTGCGCGTGCAGCCCGTGGTGTCGCTTTCCATCGCCGTCGTCGAGCCGCAGTTGCCCGACTGGCAGACGGGATCGGTGCGGGTGCGCGTGCGCGAACCGGTCTCGGAACAGGTGCCGGCGTACGAGCACGCGCCGTACATGCCGTAGGTCGGCGTGCCGCAGCTGGTGTTCTCGGTGGTGCGCGTGCAGCCCGCGGTGTCGGTCTCGGTGTTCTGCACCGCGGCGCAGGTGCCCGCCTGGCAGAGCGGATCCGTACGCGTGCGCGTGCGCGAACCACTCGTGCTGCAGGTCATCGCGTAGGTGCACGCGGTATACGCCCCATAGGTGGTGGTACCGCACGCGTTTCCATCGGTGGTGCGCGTGCAGGCCATCGACTCGCCGGTGTTGGTCATGCCGCACGTGCCGGTGCCGCTGCAGAGCCGATCGGTGCGCGTGCGCGTCTGCGTGCCACTCGTCGCGCACGCCGTGCCACCGTCACACGCCGACCACGCGGTGAAGCTGGTGGTGCCGCACGACACGCCGGCGTCAGCGAAGGAATCGGCAGCGCACACCGCGCTCGTCCCGCTGCAGCGCTCTTCGGTGTCGCACGAGCCCGCGCTGGTGCGGCAGATGCGCGAGGGGCCGAGGAGCGCGCACGTGCCATCGACCGCCGCGCCCTGCGCCACGCTGCACGCGTCGCACGCGCCACCGCAGGCCGTGTCGCAGCACACGCCGTCGATGCAGTTGGTCGACAGACACTCGGTGCCCATGCCGCAGGCCACGCCGTTGGGTTTCTTCGCCGCGCAGTACATGCCGCTGCAGTAGGTGTTCGTCGGGCAGCCGCTGGTGCAGAGAATCGGGCAGTCGGCGAGCGTGCCGTTGCACACCACCGAGCCACCACACGCGGGGCTGCCGGGGTCGTTCACGGGCGCGGGTGAACACGTGCCGCCGGTGCCCGCGAGGTTGCAGCGATCGCACGAGCCCGAGCACGCGCTGTTGCAGCACACGCCGTCGGCGCAGAAGCCCGTCTGGCACTGCGTGTTGGCGGTGCAGGCCACTCCGGTGTTGCGCAGCTGCTCGCATTGGCCGTTGTCGCAGAAGCGGCCGGGCGCGCAGTTGCGCGTCGAGGTGCAGCTCGTGGGACACACGCCGGTGACGCCGTCGCACGCGTACGCGCCGCACTGGGCGATGATGGTCGCTTCGGCGAGCGGCGTGCAGCGGCCTTCGTTGCCCATCGCCGAACACGTCTCACACGCTCCGCCACACGAGCCGTTGCAGCAGATGCCGCTGACGCAGAAGCCCGACACGCAGTCGGTGCCGAGGCTGCACGAGCCGCCGTTCGCCGTGAGCGGCTGACACGCTGCCGCCTGACACTTCTCTGCGCTGGTGCAGACCGAGCAGTTCGCGCCGTTCGCTCCGCAGGCCGCGTTCGCGTCGCCGTTCGCGCACTGGCCGTTGGAGTCACAGCAGCCGGTACAGTTTCCTGCGCTACAGGGCTGACCACCGCCGCCGCCGCTCGTCGCTCCACCACCACCGCCCGACGTGCCCGCGCCGGTGCCGCCGCCCGTCGCGACGCCGCCACCGCTGGTGTTGCCACCACCCGTGGTCGTGCCTCCGCCCGTGCCACCGCCGCTCATGTTGCTCGGCGGCTTGCAGTTGCCCTGCGAGTCACACTCGAAGCCCGCGAGCTGCGAAGGATCGACGCACGTACAGAGCAGGAGTGAGGACGTGATGAGCAGACGACGCATGGGGAACCCTCAGTCCTTCAGGAAGAGAATCGCCGAGACGACGGCGAGGCCCGCGGCGACCACTCCGGCCGAGACTGCGACCGCCGCTCCGGTGTTGGCCTGCGAGGCGAGCTGCTGCGCCTGCGTCTCGGGCAACGTGCTGCCCTTCATGCCGTTGCCCAAATCGACCAGCGACGCGTCGAACTGCGACTTCGCGCTCCCCGAGAGGATGCCGAAGGTGACGGCCACGCCGGCCGCGGCCACCGCTCCGCCCGTGGTGACGATGGCGCCGACTTTGGGAGGCTTGCCCGTCGGCTGCTCGACGACGCCGATGGGGTCTTCTTTCGGCGGTGGCGTGAGGTCGGTCTTCTTCGGCGTGTCGTTCTTCACCACCTCAGGAGGTGGAGGCGGAGGCGTGTCGATTCCCCCAGCAGAGTTGTCTGCTGACCTCG
>JAEUJS010000567.1 GCA_016792935.1 Archangium sp.
CTTCACTCGTCGAACTGAAGGCGACGTTGGCGAACCTGAAGAGCCGCGCCCACCGCGCCGCTGAGAAGCTGCTCGAGCGCCAACGCAGCGCGCTCGGCGACAGCCGCCGCCGCCTCGGAGATCCCCGCCGCGAGCTCTCGAGCCAACGCCTCGTGCTCTCCAACGGCGCCGACCGCATGCGCGCGGTGTTGAGCCGCGTGAGCCGAGTCGAACGCGCGCGCCTCGCCGACTTGCGCGCGCGCCTCGGAGATCCGCGTCACGACCTCGCCCGCGTCAGGCCGATCGTGACGCTCGCTTCGCAGCGGCTGCGCGAGGCGATGCGGAAACGACTGCGCACTGCTTCAGCTGAGCTCGGTGAGCTGAAGGCGCGTCTGCGCGACCCGCGGCGTGTGCTTTCGGATCAGCGATTGACGCTCCGCGCGACGGGCGAGGCGCTCCGCGTCGTGTTCGAGCGCCGCCGCCGCGCGGAGTGGGACCGCCTCGCTCAGTTCAAGGCGCGCCTCGTCGACCCGCGCGGCCGTGTCGCCCGTCAACGGCTCTCGCTGCGCCGGAGCGCCGAACAGCTCGGCTCCGCCTTCTCCCGCCGCAGCCGGACGGAGCGCGATCGACTGGCGCAGCTCAAGACGCGGCTTCGCGATCAGAACCCGCGCGCGCAGCTGCTGCGGCGTCGCGAGCACCTTCGTGAGCTCGGCGCGGCGGCGAACGCGCGCGTCCGGGAACGCCAGCGCCTCGAGCGGCATCGGTTCGGTCAGCTCCGCGTCGCGCTGCAACGTCATGATCCGCGCCCTGAAATCGCTGCAGGTAGGAGTCGGCTCGTCGCGCTGCGCCGTGAGCTCGAGCGGTTCACGATGCGCCTCTCGTCCGAGCGGCAGCAGCTCGACGTACTCAAGGCGCAGCTCTCAGCGCTCAACCCGCTCAAGGTGTTGGAGCGCGGTTTTGCGCTCGCACGCGCGCAGGACCGCGTCATCCGCCGCGCCGCCGAGCTGAAGAGGGGCGAGCAGTTCGAGCTCCGCTTCTCGGATGGGTCGATCACGGTTCGCGTCGTCGATGACGAGACGAAGTCCTGATAGGGAAGCACCGTGTCCAAAGAGAAGACTCCAGCGCGCGGGAAGTACGGCGAGGTCGTTTCGCGGCTTCAGGAAATCGTCTCGCAGCTCGAGGGTGGTGAGTTGACCCTCGAAGACTCGATCGAGCGCTTTCAGGAAGGCATTCGCCTCGTGAAAGAGGGCGAGACGATCCTCGCGGACGCCGACAAGAAGATCGAACAGCTGCTGTCGGAAGACGGGAAGACCGCTCCGCTCAAGCTGTCCGACGCGCCGACGCCCGTGGCCACCACGTCGGTCGCTCCTGCGCCCGCGCCGAAGAAGCCGGCGCCGGCGGGCAGCGAAGAAGACGACGTTCCGTTCTGAGCTTCGGTGATGGCTTCGTTCTCTTTGGATTCCTGGCTCCCGGGGCAGCAGAAGCGGGTCGAGCTGCTCCTCGCCGCGCGCATGGATCAGCTCGCTCGCCACGCGCCTCCGCGGCTCGCTGAGGCGATGCGGTATTCGCTGCTCGACGGCGGCAAGCGGTTGCGCCCGGTGTTGTGTCTTGCCTTCGCTGACACCGTCGCGCGCGCGTCGAACGGCGGCGGAGAGCCCGCCAACGACGCCGCCTGCGCGCTGGAATGCATCCACACCTATTCGCTGATCCACGACGATCTTCCCTCGATGGATGACGACGATCTCCGCCGCGGCCGGCCGACGTCGCACAAGGCGTTCGGCGAGGCGATGGCGATTCTGGCGGGCGATGCGCTGCAGACCGATGCCTTCGCGCTCGTCGCGCGTGGCACTGAAGCCGAGCACGCGCTGCGCGGGCGATTGGTGGCCGAGCTGGCGATCGCCGCGGGCTCCGCGGGCATGGTCGGCGGTCAGGTGCTGGACATCGCCGACGATCGGCCGGCGACGCTCGACTACTTGAACCGTTTGCACCGCGCGAAGACCGGAGCGCTCATCAAGGCCGCGTGCCGCATGGGCGCGATCGCAGGGCGGGGCGATGCCGCCGCGCTCGCCGCTGCGGAGACGTATGGCGACGCCGTTGGGCTCGCGTTTCAGATCGCCGATGACGTGCTCGATGTGACGTCGTCTCCCGAGGCGATGGGCAAGCCGGTGGGTGCTGACGCGGCTGCGGGGCGGCACACGTTTCCCGCGGTGGTCGGGCTCGAGCAGGCGCGCGCGATGGCGGCCGATCACGTCGCTCGCGCGATCGCGGCGGTGGTTCCGCTCGAGGGTGACGATGGTCCGCTCGCTGCGCTCGCTCGGTACTCGATCGAGCGGAAGAGCTGACGGCGTGGGCTGGCGCGAAGAGGCGCTCCCTCACCCTCAGGCTCTCGGAGCTCTTTCGTGAGCGCCAGGAAGGAACGGCTCGACGTGCTGGTCGTCGAGCGCGGGCTCGCCGAGTCACGCACCCGCGCGCAGGCGCTGATCATCGCGGGCCAGGTGGTGGTGAACGATCAGCGCATCGACAAGCCCGGCACGCGAGTCGACGTCGAGGCTGAGCTGCGGCTCAAGGGTGAGGCGCTGCCCTACGTCTCGCGCGGTGGGCTCAAGCTCAAGGCGGCGCTCGACGCCTTCAGGCTCGACGTGAAGAACGCCGTCTGCGCCGACATTGGAGCCAGCACCGGCGGCTTCACCGACTGTCTGCTGCAGGAAGGCGCAGCGCGCGTGCACGCCATCGACGTCGGATATGGGCAGCTGCACGAGAAACTCCGCAAGGACGCGCGCGTGATCAGTCGCGAGCGCGTCAACGCGCGCCACCTCACCGACGAAGATCTCCCCGAGCCGGTGAACGTGATCGTGATCGACGTGAGCTTCATCTCGCTCGAGCTCGTGCTCCCTGCCGTGCTGCCGAAGCTGCAGGCCGGGGGCACCTTGATCGCGCTCGTGAAGCCGCAGTTCGAGGTCGGCCCCGATCACCTCGACAAGGGCGGAGTGGTGCGTGACGCCGCCGCGCGCTCTGCGGCCATCGAGCGCATTCGCGCCTTCGTCTCGAAGAGCGGACTCACCGAAGTCGGCTTGATCGACTCGCCAGTGCACGGGCCCGCGGGGAACGTCGAAGCGCTCCTCGTCGCGAGACGCTGAACGACCAGGCTCACCAGTTGGCGAACACGTTCACCGCGGCGATGTGCCGCATGGGGTCCGGCGCGTCGCGGCGATGCACGAGCTGGTTCATGTACCCGGCTTCGACGCGCACCGCGGAGTCGATGAACATGCCGATGCCGAGAAAGAGCCGGTTCTGATCGAAGCCTGCCTGCTGGCCCCACTTCGTGTCGTTGAACGCGAAGAAGATCTCGTCCCACGCCACGAGGATCGCGCGACCGTATTTCGGTGATTGCACGCGACCGAATTGGCGGAAGCGCAGACCGAGCTCTCCGCGAGACAGCCGCTGCTCGAAGCGCGAGCGCAACTGCGCCTTCATGCCGTTGTCGAACGCGAGATCCCACGTCCACTGTTCCCACAGGCGGTGCTCGTCGATGGTGACGTTGCCTTCGCGAAGGGTGGGCGTCCACGCGTAGCCAATCCACGCCGTCATGTCGGGACGGAAGCGCACCCCGACTCCGGGGCGGAGCAGCACCTGCGTCTGCGTCGCCGTTCCGTTGAGCCGCGCCTGCGCGTCGAGCCAGAACACGAAGACGGATTCCGGCAGCTTCTTGGTGCCGAAGAACGCGACCCAGCCCTGTTGTTCCTGGATGAACTCGTCGGTCTGAGCCCAACCCGTCGCTGGCGCGCAGAGCGCCAGCGCCACCACCAGCGAACGCTTCATGGAAGGATCGTGGGACCCCGCGCCATGCGGTACTCGTTGTTGGGAAGCGGCTTGATGAGATCGGTTCCCGCGCGCAACCAGACGGCGTTGGCCGAGTCGATCGCGATCGTCATTCCCGTGTTGGGCGATTCACCGCTGCCGAAGTTCACGCGCCACAGCTCGCCCTGCTGCGGCGTGTCGACGGCGATGATCTCGTTGGGGAACGCTCCAGCGAAGTCGGGGCCGGTCAACACGTAGAAGTCCGCGCCGCCGCCGGGCTGCAGCCCGAGCACCACGTTGCTCCCCGAGGGCTGAATGGGCCGCTCGCCGAGGTTCATCACCACGCCCGACTGCGCGTTGAGGAAGTACACCTGGAACGGGCCCACCGCGGCGTAGATGTTGTTCGCCGAGAAGGGCACCACCAGCCGCAACATTCCGCCGAAGGTGGGACTCGACCAGCGGCGCGCGGCGCCCTGGCAGTTGCCGAACGCGGTGGCGCACGAGACGACGGTGGTCTGCAGCGAGTTGTCGATCGCGTAAGAGAGCAGCGGGATGGTGAACGTGTCTCCCGTCGGCGAGAAGAAGCCGACCGGCATGATCGGCTCGCTGGTGTCATCGAGCGGGTACTGCTGCTGCAAGAGCACGCACGGGAAGTTCATGCACGCCGCGTTGCCGTTGGTGAGCTGACCGGTCGTGAGGTCGAAGCGGTAGGGGACGATGTTGGCGATCTTCGTGCCGATGTGGAATTCCCACCGAGAGACCCACAACGCCTGGCCGGCGCCGTCGTCGACGAGCGGGTCAGCGTTCAGGATGACGGGGAAGCCGAAGTTGACGGCGACGTCGTTGGTCGTGTCGTTGCCGCCCGGGTACAGCTTCTCGACGCGGTTCATCGTGCCGGTCTCGTCGATCCACACGCCGGCGATGCCACCGCGGCTGACGCCGAGGCGCTTGGCCTTCGCGTTGCGAACCACCTTTCCCACCGAGAAGTTGCCGCACGACGCAGAGAGGCAGAGCGCGAACGCTCCCGCGCCGGGCTCGATCACCCAGCGGTAGCCCGACGTGGGGCTCAAGTCGGTGATGCTGGTCGCCAGCGAGCAGTTGAACGGCATCGCCATCGGATCGATCAGCCCGAGCAGCTGGCCCGATGAATCGACGCGCGCGATCGACGTGCCGCCGGTGCCGACACGCACGCAGCCGAGGAAGGTGTTGGCCGAACCGCCGAGACCACCTTCGGCGAGGAAGTTGTCGGGCACCAGCTGCTCTCCGCCCGGTCCGGTGAACTTCTGCGAGATGGGGAAGAAGCGAACACCGATCGGCGTGCTGGTGTTGGTGCGCCCGTCGTCACACGTGGCCTTGGCCTTCAGCGTCAGCGAGGTCGCGAAGCCCAGCTGCGAGTACAGGTTGGCGAACGCGCCCGAAGGCAGGGACCACTGTGTCGGCGTGGCGTTGAACGCCACTTCCATGAGCTGCCGGTCCTGGTGGAAGAGCAGCACCTGCGCGACGGTCTTGCAGCCGCTGACGTTGACGCTCCCGCGCACCTCGGTGCCGAAGACGTTGCTCTCCTGCACCAGCAGCGACACCACCGGTGGATTCGGCGGCGGTGGAGGCGGAGGGTCGTCGGGCGGACAACCGAAGAAGAGCCCCGCCGAGACGACGAGCAGCGAGAGCAGATCAGCCGCCGAGCCGGCTGGGCCATTGACGCGTTTCATGTGGAAGGCTCCCGCCAGTTACTTGTCGAGCACGATGAACTCCACGCGGCGATTCAGTTCGCGGCCCCGCGCGGTGAGGTTGGGTGCAATGGGTTTGCTGTCACCATAGCCCACCGACTCGAGCCGTTCTGCGTCGATGCCCTGTGCGACGAGGTACTCCTTCACACTACGTGCACGATCTTCCGACAGGGTCTGGTTCTGCGCTTTGACGCCGCGGTTGTCGGTATGACCCTCGACACGCACGCGCCGCACGTTGTTCTTCACGATGGCGTCGACGACCTGCTGCAGCAGTCCGAAGCTCTCCGGCAAAATGGTCGACTTGCCGGTCGCGAAGCGCACCTGCTGGAGGATCTCGATCTTGTCGCCCTTGAAGATCACGAGGACCTTCTTCGGAGCGGGCTGCAGATCGAACGCCACCACGAGCTTGCCGCCCGCCTGCACCTGCACGTCGCGCGTCTGAGCGAGCCAGCCCTCGGCTGCTGCGGTGATGGTGTACGTGCCCGCCGGCAACTCGATCTCCGCCGGAGCAGGCGCCTCGAGGGTCTGGAGCTTCGCCGCGCTCGCGCCGCTGAACGCGATGTCGGCCTTCACGGGCTTCTTGTTGCCCGTCGCGCTGACCTCGAACTTCGCCTTCTTCACGTCGGGCTCGAGCGCGAGATCGAGCTTGGTCGGCTTGGTCGCATCCACGGTGACTTCACGTTCCACCGCCTTGAAGCCATCGCGTGCCACCGTGACCTTCACGCTCTTGGCGGTGATGGGAAGTGACTCGTAGCGACCCGTCTCGTCCGTCGCCGCCGGCTTGATGCCGCTCAACGAGACGATCACGCCCGAGAGCGCAGCGCCGCTCGACGCGTCGGTCACCACGCCTTCGACGCGCGTCGCCGCCGGAGCCTTCGCCACTTCCATCTTCCGCTCGCGAATGGTCTCGACGAACCTGGTCTCTCCGCGCTGGAAGGGATCGATCGCGAAGCCGGCGCCGATGAAGAAGTTCCACGGCGGAGTGGCCGGCACACCCAGACCGACGGAGCGCGCGAGACCGAAGTTGAAGCCGGTGGTGAGCGTCAGGTCCTTGATCGCGGTGATCTTGAGACCCAGGCCCAGCTGCTGGTTCATCGCAGCGCCAGCGTTGATGAACTTGCCGTCGGGACCGGTGAGCTCGCCATTCGCGACGCCAAGCGGAGCGGCCAGTGAGTACTCGATGGTCGGCGTGACGATCGGGAAGGGCAGCTCGGCGCCGATGCCGAAGTTGAAGCGGTGGTAGCGGTTGACGTTGAGCGCGTATTCCTCGCTCGCGTTGAGGCGCTGGTTGGTGACGAGGCCCGACGTCGAGTCGAGCGTGAAGCCGAGCGCGAGCGTGAAGAGCAGCGGCACGTATTTGGTGAGCGTGCGGAAGTCGAAGGTGCCGAGCAGTGTGGGGCGGAAGCCGACCGCGAAGCGATCGATGCCCTGGTTGCCGACGCCCGAGAAGGTGAGCAGACGCAGATCAGCGCCCGCGTGGAGACCCTTCGCCCACTCGCGCGAGGCCTTGATGCCCAGCGAGAGATCGCCGAGCGCCTGAATCAGGTTGGGAGAGGTGCGGTTGTTGGTGTTGGCCGCTGCTCCGTACGACACGAAGATCTCGCCCCAATCGAACGGCTGGAAGCTCGCCGCGAACGTCACCGCGGAGCGGATGTTCTGCGACTGCAGCACGGGGAAGTTCTGCTGGTTCATGTACTCGCCCATCAGCGAGACACGCACCACGCCCTTGCCGCCCAGACGCGCGGAAGGCACCCACAGGTTGCCGACGCCGACCTGACCGACGGTGACGCGCGAGTTCTCCTTCGCGTCCCAGGCGTTGCCCCACGTCGAGGGGCTGTGCGGCTCGGTGCCCGCTTCGAAGCGTTCCTTCTTCGAGACGATCGTCGTGCCGTCATCGCTCACGCCCGCATCGACGCCGTTCATCTCGTTGAGCGCGGCCTGCAGACGCGGAGGCGGCTTGCTCGCAGGAGGGGGATCAGCGGGCTTCGAGGTCGGCGCAGGAGGCGGGGTGTTTGCCGGAGGCGGCGTGGCCTTCGCGGGCTCCGTCTTCGGCGGATCGGCAGGCTTGGGCGCCGGAGGAAAGGTGTTCCAGTCATCGTTCTGCGCGAGAGCGACGGATGAAACGATCGTCAGAAGGAGCAGGGGACGGAGCATGGTGACCAGTTGCGGGTGACTGCGTGGTGTTCAGCTGTGTTTACCCAGCAGCCGAGGGCTGCTGACTTGGTTGCCGGCCAGCCTCCGAGTGGGTCAAAGACCGCCTCGGTGCGCGCGCACTGTACCCGACAAGGTAGGGCACCACGCACAAATCGTCGTGATTCTCCCTACATCCACAGTCGGACTGAACTCGAGTCAGCGGCATCGACGCAGAGTTCCCGATTAGAGTTGTGACGATTCATGAAGCGAGTGAGCCGACCGGCGACGAAGGAGAAGTCACTGCGCGAAGCGCAGAGGCGAGCGAGCGCATCAAGATGAGCGGTCGCGTCCTCATCGTCGGCAGCAGAGCCGACTCCCTCGTCGCCAGACTGCAAGCGCGGGGCTACGAGTGCGAGACGGCGATCGGCTCAGCTGCGCTGGATCGGCGTGATCCCCACCAGAAACCCGACGCAGTCGTCCTCGCTTCGACCGCGCGCATCGCGCCCTCTTTGCTCGCCGAAGTTCGCAAGCGCGGAGAGCTGCGCCGCATTCCGGTGCTCATCGATGGCAGTGAAGGGTGGCGCGCGTCGCTGCAGCGACTCGACGTCGATGGCGTCGCCGAATCGTTCGAAGGCCTCGAGCGACAACTCTCCGCGAGCCTCAAGGCGCGTCGCTACGTCGAGCACGACGATCTGATCCGCAAGCGGCTCGAGCTGATGCTCGAGGTCACTCGGCTCTCGGTCTCGGGTGCGTCGATCGAAGCGCTGCTGCGCATGGTGTCGGTGCGCATGAGCGAAGGGCTCGGCGTCGATCGCGTCGCGCTGTTGCAGGTGCAGACCAACGGTGCACCCGGTGCCACGGGGCGCGGTGCGCTGATCGATCAAGACGAGCGCACGCCGATCGATCTGGCGGTCGCTCCTTCCTTCCGTCGCGCGATCGAGACGCGTCAGCCAGTGGAAACCGAAGCCGGTTGGGTGGTGCCCTTGTCCGCCGAAGTGCGTGAGGTCGCCGCGCTCGTCGTTCGTCGGCGCGCTCCGCTCGAACAGGAAGAGCTCGATTTCCTCCAGACCGTTGGGCTCGCGCTCGCGAACGCGATCGAACGGCAGCAGGTGCAGGCCACCGCGGCGCGCTCGCAAGAGGCCCTCGAGGACGCGTACGTCGAGCGCTACAAGGAACTGGTCGAAGCCAACAACCGACTGCGCACGCTCGATCGGAAGAAGAACGAGATCATGGCGGTGTTGAGCCACGATCTCCGCGCGCCGCTCAACGTGTTGCTCGGTTACGCGCATTTGCTGCTGACCGACGAGGTGCTCTCGGCGAATCAGCGCACCAGCGCCGAGGCGATCCACCGCGCGGGCAAGAAGGTCTTGTCGCTGGTGGAGAACATTCTCGAGCAGGCGCGCGGAGCCGACGGCCGCATCGCGCTCTTCTCGCGCGTGTTCGACGTCAGCGAGGCTTGTCAGGACGCTGCGCGTGAATTGCAGATCCTCGCCGGTGAGCGTGGCGTGGCCTTGCGCGCGGAGACTCCGCTGTCGCTCGACGTGTTCGCCGACGATCAAAAGATCCGGCAGGTGTTGCAGAACCTGATCACCAACGCTCTGACGCACGGAAAGGACGCGAAGGAAGTCGTCGTCCGCGCGCGGTTGCGCAAGCGGCCCGATGGAGATGTCGCGCTGATCGAAGTCGCCGACGACGGCAAGGTCGCTGATCCCAACGACGTGTTGATGGCCTTCGAGCGCGCGCACGGGCTCGGGTTGTCGATCTGCCGCGACTACGTCGAACGTCACGGCGGAGAGATCTGGGCGGAAGCGCCAGCGACCGGCGGTGCGCTGTTCGCGTTCACCTTGCCGATGCCCGCGGGCCAGCAGAAAGAGCTCCCACGTCGTCAGACCGAGCCGCTGGTGCTGCTGGTCGACGACGATCCGATCTTTTCGCGCATCGCCACGCTGGGCCTCTCAGGGCACTACCGCGTCGAACTGGCGCGTGACGGCCATGAAGCGGTCTCGCGTGCGCGCGCGTT
>JAEUJS010000680.1 GCA_016792935.1 Archangium sp.
CCGCCTCGACCTCCGGCAGGTACAGCGTCGATCCGTGAATGAGTTGGGGATCATACGGAACGACGTGATGCGCGACGGCGGCGACGGTGGTGACGGTGCCGGCGACTCCGACCATGCGCGCGCCCGCTGCGGCCTTCGGTACTTTCGCGAACGTGGATTTGAGCAGCTCGTCGATGGCGTCGAGCTCTTCGTCGTTCGGCGGATCGGCGCGCACGTGACGTTCCGTGAGTCGCACTGAGCCGACGTCGAAGCTGTGGCGGAAGCTGATGTCGCCGTTCACCGCTCCGAAGATGAACTCGGTCGATCCACCGCCGATGTCGAGAACGACGAGCGGTTGCTGGCCGCCGAAGTCGGAGAACGCGCTGGCCCACGAGAGCCGCGCCTCTTCTTCACCGGAGATGATCTCGACCTTCAGGTCAGCGCGGGCTTTCACCGCCGCGATGAACTCGGCTCCGTTGCTCGAGTCGCGCGCGGCGGAGGTGGCGCTCACCACCATTCCCTGCACGTTCAATTCGCGAGCTTCGGCGGCGTAGCGCTCGAGCGTCTTGAGCGTGGTCTCCATCGCCTCGGGAGCGAGCGTCTTCGTCTGATCGACGCCCTGACCGAGCCGGGTGATCTCCGAGCGCTCGGCGATGGCGGTGAAGCGGCCCGCATCATCGCGCTCGGCGACGAGCAACAGCGTGGAGTTGGTTCCGATGTCGATCGCGGCGAAACGGTTCATTGGCGAGCCGTGAAGGCTACACCGCGCCCCCTGACTTCATGGAACGAAACGCGGCAGCGAGCGCCTCGACGTCCTGCTCACGCACGTGGCGCTGCATCGAGACGCGCACCAGCGTCTGCTGCGGGCCGCGCGGAATCACCGGCACCTCGATGTGGAACGTCTCGAAGAGCTTCTTCTCGAGGCCTGCTTCGGGCCAGGGAACGATGACGCTGGCCATCGCTCCGAGGAGCTCGGTCGGGCAGGGCGCTGGCGTCTGCAGCACGTCGAGCAGCCGAGCTCGCGCCGCGACGACGCCATCGTGATTGGCCTTCATCAACGCCGGCCAGCCTCCGGGCAGCAGCGACCCCATGAAGTCGAGCGCCGTCGGGACACTCAAGATCGCAGTGGGATCCGACGTGCCCATCCAGTCGAACTCGAGCTGGAAGCGCGAGCGATCGGTGCGCTTGCTGTTCGCGCCGTGGCTGATGACGGTCGGGCGAATGCGGTCCTGCAGCTCGCGCCGCACGTGCAGAAACGCGACGCCCTTCGGTGCGCACACCCACTTGTGCAGATTGCCGGTGGTGAAGCTCGCGTTGGTGCGCCCCAGATTCAGCGGCACGTGGCCCGGAGCGTGCGCCGCGTCGACCAGCACCTGAATGCCGCGCCCTTCGAACTCCGCGACGAGCTCATCGACGGGAAAGACGACTGCGGTGGGCGAACTGATCTGATCGAGCAACACCAGCTTCGTGCGCTCGGTGACGACGGAACGAGTCGCGTCGGCGATCTCCTTCGAGCTCGAGACAGGGAAGGGCACGGGCGCGATGACGACGCGAGCGCCGGTCTGCTCGGCGGCGAAGCGCAGCACGTTGGTGCAGGCGTTGTAGCCGTGTGACGTGGTGACCAACTCGTCGCCGACGTCGAAGGCGAGCGAGCGGACGATCGCGTTGACTCCCGTGGTCGCGTTGGTGACGAAGACGAGATCGGCCGGGTCGGCGCCGAGGAATTCAGCGACACGCGCCCGAGTGGCGTCGAGGAGTGGCTCCAGCTCGCGCGCCATGAAGCGCACCGGCTCGCTCTCGAGCCGCGCACGGAGCTCGGCCTGCTTCGCGAGCACGACCTTCGGCGTCGCGCCGAACGAGCCGTGATTGAGGAAGTGAATGCTGTCGTCGAGGGCCCACGCGTCACGCATCGCGCACGGATGGAAATCACAGCGCGAGGTGGCTGTCGAAACAGCCGTGCATCGCTGCGGGCGTCACACATTCCTGAAGGTCGAAGTGGGCGGCGGTAAACGGTGGCCGTGCCGAGAGGCGCGACGTGCCCCGATTTCGAGCCAGTCACGCTCGCTCGGCCAGCTTCGCGCAGGCGGTCGTCGACTTCGGGTAGTTGGAACTACCCGGAACTCACAAACGCCCCCCACTGAGGTATTCGCTCGAGGGGCTCGTGCGCCGTTTGGCACCAGCCCAATCGTCACCCACTTCGACCCCATTGCAGTTCACAGCGCCAGGTCGAGCGCGAGGTGCGTGTCGTCAAAGCCGAGCGCGCGGAAGAAGCCATGCACGCCGTCGTCGGTCTTTGCGACGCGCACGCGCAGCAGAGAACAGCCCGCCACGCGCGCACGACGGCACATCTCCAACACCAACTGCCGGCCGACTCCGCGATGTCTGCAATTGGGATCAGTCACCAGCGCGAGGATCTCGGCGTGTGGATCTCCGAGACGGAGCACCGCGACTCCGAGCACTTCGTCACCTTCCTGCGCGATGAGCACCGTGCCCTCGCGCGTGCTCTGACCACACAAAGACAACAGCGCCCGCGCGCGTTCATTTCGCTCGGGAAAGCCGATCTTCTCTGCATCTCGCACTGAGGTGCGCTGACCGCGTCGCAACATGACGGTGTGAGGCATTGCAACGAGCGTGGCAAAGCCCCCTGGGGCGACGCCGTTGTTGGTAGCGAACCGGGCACCTACCGCGATGAGCAGTGCGCACCCTGCGAACGCTTTTACGCACTCGAAGAGAAACCTTCTGACGCGACGTGTCGGTCGCGTTCCCTTGCTCCACCCCGCACGCGAAAGATATTCGCGCGCCATGGTTCAGGCGCACACCCGCATCTACGGAAGTGGTTTCGTCACTGGCGACAATTGCGTCAAGAACGAGGCGCTCACGCGCGTCTGTGACACGACGGACGAGTGGATCCGCGAGCGCTCCGGCATCGAGCAGCGCTACTTCGTGAACGAGGGCACGGCGACGAGCGATCTCGCAGTGGCGGCGGCGAAGAAGGCGCTGGCCGACGCGGGCTGGCAGGCGAGCGACGTCGACTACATCGTCGTGGCCACCATGACGCCCGACTACTACTTCCCCGGCGTCAGCAGCATCGTGCAGGCCAAGCTCGGCCTCGGGAACATTCCGACGCTCGACATCCGGCAGCAGTGCAGCGGCTTCGTGTACGGCCTGCAGGTCAGCGACGCGTTGGTGCGCGCGGGCGCAGGCAAGAAGCTGCTCTTCATCGGCGCCGAGATTCATTCGGGCTTCATGCCGTGGAGCAAACACCAGTGGGACGTCGCGCTCGGCAAGAGCACCGACCCGGTCTCGCAGCAGGATCGCGACTTCGCGACGAAGTTCCGTCACCTCACGGTGCTCTTTGGAGATGCAGCCGGCGCGGTGTGCATCGCTCCGACCGACGATCCGAAGCGCGGCATCCTGGGCTTCTCGCTGCACACCGACGGCAAAGACGTCGAGTCGCTCTACGTGCCGTCGGCCGGCTTCAAGTACCGCCCGTACTTCAGCGAAGAGCACGTGCGCGAAGGCCGCTACGTCCCCGTGATGGATGGTCGCACCGTGTTCAAGATGGCGGTCACCAAGATGCCGGAGTCGGTGAACGCCGTGCTCGCCAAGTGTGAGCTCAAGCTCGACGACGTGAACTTGCTGATTCCGCACCAGGCCAACTTGCGCATCAGCGAGGGCGTGCAGAAGCAGCTCAAGCTCGCGGACGACCGCATCTACAACAACATCCAGAAGTACGGGAACACGACGGCCGCGACGATCCCCATCGCGTACGACGAGTGTCGCAAGTCGGGCCGTATCAAGAAGGGCGACCTCATCGCGTTCACCGGTCTCGGCGCCGGGTTCCACTGGGGCGCTGCGCTGATGCGCGAGTAGTCTCTCGAGCGTGTTCAGGCCCTCGCGCTCGTCGTTGCTCACCTTGCCGTTCGTCGTGCTGGCGTGCGCTCACGTGGGCGCCGCGCCAGTCGACCCCGAGCTCAAGCCCGGCACCATCACCGTCGATGGCCGCGAGCGAAAATTCCTCCACTGGGATGCGGGGAAGGGCGCGCCGCTGGTGCTCTCACTGCACGGTCGCGCGGGCACCATCGAGGGGCAGGAAAAGCTCGCGGGGCTGATGCCCATCGCGAAGCGCGAGAAGTTCACGCTCGTGATCCCCGCGGGCATGTACGAGTCGTGGCACGACGCGCGCGACTTCGGACCCTCGGCGGAAGAGGGCGTCGACGACGTGAAGTTCATCTCCACGCTCATCGACGAGTTCGTCGCGAAGCACGGCGTCGATCCCCAACGCGTCTACGTGCTCGGCATGTCGAACGGCGGCTTCATGACGCTGACGCTCGCGTGCCGGCTCTCCGAGAAGTTCGCTGGAGCCGCCGCCATCACCGGCCAGGTCGCGAAGAAGCTCGAAGCCGATTGCCCGATGACGAAGCCCGTGCCCATCGCGCTCTTCCTCGGCACTGAAGATCCACTCGTGCCTTTCAAGGGCGGCATGGTCGCGCGCGTGCGCGGAGAGACGCTCTCCGCAACCGGCAGCGCTGAATTCCTCGCGAAGAAGAACGGCTGCGCTGGAGAGCCGAAGCTCAGCGCGCTCCCTGACGTCGATCCGAACGATGGAACCAAGACCACGCTCACCCGCTACGAGGCCGGCTGCAGAGCGCCCGTGAATCTCTACGTCATCGAAGGCGGCGGGCACACGTGGCCCGGTGGCTGGCAGTACGCGATGGAGAAATTGATCGGCAAGACCTCGCGCGATCTCAACGCCAGCGAGGCGAGCTGGGCCTTCTTCAAGACGGAAACGAAATGAAGCGCCGCGTACAGCACCTCGAGACCACCGGTGGCGCCTACGTGCAGCTGCGCGCGGTGGGAAGTGCGATGGGCTTCGAGCCGACCGAAGGCATCAGAACGACGTTCAAGCTCGACTCGCAGACGTGCACCGCGGAGCTCGACATCGACAGCGGCAACGTGACGGGCATCGTCTACGGCGTGCGCTTCGAAGGGCCTGAGGCGCCCGCGGGTCCGACGATGGTGCTCCGCCGCGAGCTCGTGCAGGACAAAGAAGACAAGGAGAAAGGCCTGGTCTTCGAGGTGCAGCTGCAGGACGAAGACTTCGACTTCGAGATCTACGTCGATTCCAACGCCGCCGAGCCCGAGGTGAAGCGCTTCCTCGCTCGTCCCGAAGCGCGCGCCGGCGCGCGGTGGCTGATCGATCTCGGCATCGATCGCATCACGGTCGATCGAAAAGGCGTCAAGGTGAAGATGAAGAAGCTCCCAGCCTTCCTGATGGAAGGTGAACTCGAGCGGCTCTTCGAGTCGATGCTCGAGCTCTCGAAGGGCGGCTCGTTGCGTGGAGCGATCACCAGGCCCCGCAACACGTGGCTCCCGCCGGTCAGCGTCCTCACCACGGCTGTCGCCTTCCTCTTCTTCTGGACCGGGATTCCGGAAAACGACGGCCTCCCGATGATCTTCTCTGGCCTGCTCGCCGCGATCTTCGGCTTCGTCGCCACGCGCGCCATCGCACGCAAGCCGGTCGAGGGGCTCACCTCGGGTCATTCGTCGAGTGGCCGCACGGCTCGCTTCGCGCTGGGCACCATCGGTCTCACGGGCGGGTTCGCGACTGGCGGCGTGGTGCTGCACCTCATCGGCGCGGTCACTGGCCGGTGAAGCGAATCGCCGCGCGCTTCTTCGCATCGGGCGCGCTCGTCTTGAACACGCGCCATTCGACGCCACGCGGAATCGCGCTTCGATCTTTCGTAAAGCGCATCGATTTGCCGGGGCCTTCGAATTCGTAGCTGGTGTCGTCTCCGCAAGCGGCCAACAGCCCTGCTTCGCACGCGTGCGCGAGCCGCTGCAGCCCGAGGTTCTCGTCCTTCGGAGTGCCAGTGCCGTCGAGCATGAAGAGCCCGACCACCGCGCACGACAACGGGTCGCTCGTCTTGCACGCAGTCTCGGCGATCGAGAACGCGCGCTTCGGATCAGTCGCTGCAATCAAGAGCGCCAGCTGCGCACACGACGGCTGGTGCTTCTTTGCCGTGCACGCGCGCTCGTAGAGCACGAGCGCTTCAGCGCGATTGGTGTTCTCGAGCTCCAGTGCACGCGTCGCCTCGACCGGTGGAGCTGCTGCGAGCACCACCGCGAGCGCGACGAGCATGGTTCAGGGCGCCCAGTCAGGCGTGTTCACGTCGCCCTTTTCCATGGGCAGCGCGATCTGGTTGTTGCCGTCGAAGGTCATGACGTGCAGCCCGCGGCCACCGCCGCGCGTCGAGGTGAACATGATGAGGCGGCCGTTGGGCGAGAAGACCGGCTCCTCGTTGCCCGACGCGTCCTGCGTGAGGCGCGTCACCTTCGAGTTCTCGACGTTCACGGTGAAGAGATCGAACGCGTTGCGCTCGTCGCGCGCGGTGAAGGCGATGATGTCGCCGCGCGGGCTCCACGACGGCGTGGTGTTGTAGTTGCCCTGGAAGGTGAGCCGCTTCTGGTTCGAGCCGTCAGCGCCCATCACGTAGATCTGCGGAGTGCCGGCGCGGTTCGAGACGAACGCGAGGCGCTTGCCGTCCGGCGACCACGAGGGCGACGTGTTCAGGAAGAACTTGGTGTCGGTGATCTTCGCGAGGTTCGAGCCGTCGGCGCCGCCGCCGTAGATCTCCGCGTTCTCACCCTCGGAGATCGACACCGCGAGCCGCTTGCCATCGGGAGAGAACGACGCGCCAGTGACCATCGAGCCCTTGCCGACGAGCTGCTGCGGATCACCGCTGCCCTTCGCCACGAAGAGGAACGGCTTCTTGCTGCGATACGAGGTGAAGGCCACTCCGCCGCCGGGCACGAGCGCGGGCAACACGTTGACGTCGCCGTTGGTGATGCGCGCGGCGTTCTTCCCGTCCCAATCGCTGACGAACACGTCGCGACCCGAGGCCGACTTGCGCGTGAAGGCGATACGCGTCTCGAAGGGGCCGGTCTCCTTCGTGTAGAACTTGTAGACGGCGTTCGCGAGCTTGTGCGCGAGCAGGCGCGGGTTCGACGACGGCGCCGACTCGCTCACCTTGAGCTCCTCACGGCCCGAGGCCACGGCGAACAACCGCAGATCGCCGCGCACGTTCGCGCCATCGATCGACAGCTGGGTCTTCACCAGCGACTCGGCGCCCACGTCGGTCCACCGCGCGAACTGAATCGTCGAAGCGGTGACGCCTTCTTTCGCGTCGGCGAGGAAGCCCTTGCGGTCGAGCACCTGAAAGAGACCGCACGCCGCGAAGTCGTACATCAGCGCGGCATCGAACTCGACGGCCGGCGCCTTCGAGCCTTCGTCTTGCGTGAGCGGCGCCGCGACGGCCAGCGGCATCGGGCGGAAGTTGGCGCCGGAGATTTCCAGCGTGGTGCGGCCCTGCGCGAAGACGACGGACGAGACCACCACCAACAACGCAACGAAGCGGTTGTGCATGAACGACTTCTTAACTGAGGAGAGGGTCACGGCGTAAAAACGATCGCCACGCCGTTCTTCTTCAATTCGTCGCGGATGTGTTCGGGTGGAGGCGTGAACGGAGCGGCCTTCTTCACCGCCGCCAACACGGCCTCATCGAACAGCTCGTTTCCGGACGGCTTGGTGACGTCCACGTCGAGCAGCTCTCCGGCGTTCCCGATGCGGAAGGCCACTTCAGCGCGCAGCCGGCGCCGCTCGGCCTCGTCGATGGTGTTCGAGACGTCGTAGTTGCGCTTCACCACCGAGCGCAGGAGGCCGTAGTACTTCTCGCCTTCCTGCTTGGCGGCGTCTCCATTCGGGTCGCCGTCGGCTTCACCCTCGAGCTCTTCGGGCTTGGCCTGCTTGCCGGTCTTGTTCAAGGCGTCGAAGAGGTTCTTCTTCTGTTCCTTCTCGGGCTTCGCGTCCTTGCTCGGGATCTTGATCGCGGTGTCGGGCGGCTTGGGGCCGACGACGGGCACCTCTTCGACCTTCTTCGGCGGAGGAGGCGGCGGCTCTTCTTCTTTCCGCGGCAACAACTTGTCGTCGCGCGGCTTGCCGAGGCGCACCAGCGAGGCCTTGATGGGCTTTTGATCGAGCTCCATGCGCGGGCCCGCGAAGAGCCAGCCGAGCACCAGCCACACACCCACTGCGAGCACGTGCCCCGCCACCGACAGCCCGACGAACATCGGGAGCGGCGACGGTCGTGCAACCAGCAGTGATTGGGCCTGGGCGCTCATCTCGGTTCAGGGCTTCTTCTTGTCCTTTGGACTCCGCGAGGCGCCCATCGGGTCCGTGATCATGCCCACATTCGTCACGCCCGCGCGCTGCGCCGCTGCCATCACATCGACCACGATGCCGTAGGGCAGGTCGCGATCGGCGTGGAGGTACATTTCCTTGTCCTGCTGGGCCTTGGCATTGGCCTTCAGTTTGACCTCGAACTCCTCGAGCGCCACTTCGGCTTCGCCGATGAAGACCTTCTTGTTCACGTCGATCGAGACCACGAGCTTCTTGTCGGTGCTCTCGACCGGGGCGGCCTTCGTCTCGGGCAGGTTCACCTTCACGCCCTGCTGAATGAGCGGAGCGGTGACCATGAAGATGATCAGCAGCACCAGCATCACGTCGACCATCGGCGTGACGTTGATCTCGGCCATCACGGACTTGCCGCTGCCGCCGCGACGGCGGCGTCCGCCGCCTCCGCCCGCTGCGCTCA
>JAEUJS010000587.1 GCA_016792935.1 Archangium sp.
GGCTCGACTTCGGGCCGTGGTCGGCCTGGGCCTGCGTGGTGCTGACCTCGGTGCTGTACCTCACGCACGTCAGGTGGCGCGGCACCGACTTGCTGAAGAACCTGCTCGTCTTCGGCCTCGCGGCGGGGCTCACCGAGCTGGCGGCCGACTGGTGGCTGGTGTCCATCACCGGCACGTTGCACTACGCGCAGTGGGGCCCGTTTCTCATCGACTCTCCGGCGTACATGCCGATGTCGTGGGCGGGCATCTTGCTGTCGATGGGGTTCCTCGGCTGGGCCTTCAGCCTGCGCCACGGAATGGTGAAGGGCGTACTGCTCTCGGCGCTGGTGAGCGGGCTGTACGTGCCGACCTTCGAGGCGCTGGCCCACTACGCCGGCTGGTGGACCTACGACAACTGCCGCCGGCTCGGTGTCGTGCCCTGGTACATCATCGTCGGTGAAGCGTTGATTGGCGCCGCGATGCCGCTCCTGGTCCGCGGCGTGGTGGCTCCGGGGACCGGGCTGCTGAGCTGGGTCGTGCGCGGCGTCATCGCCGGGCTGTGGATTTGGGGTGGCTACTTCATCGCGCTGAGCCTCACCGGATGAGCATTCCCATCACGAAGCGAGACTGGCAGTTCATCGCGCTCGCCAACGCCATCGCCATCGCCATCGCGCTCGCCTCGGCGAAGTGGGCGCTCGGCTGGAAGGCGGCGACGGCCTCGGCGGCCATCGAGCTGGTGATGCTCGCGGTGTTCTGTCTGCGTCACCCCGAGCCGCTCTTCACCCGACTGCTGGTGTTCGGCCTGGCCATCGGGTTCACCGAGCTGCTCAACGACACCTGGCTCATCGACCGCCACATCCTCTTCTACGACCCGGGTGGCCCCATGGTGTGGGACACGCCGCTCTACATGCCCTTCTGTTGGGCGCTCATCTTCGTCACCAACGGCACGGTCGCGGTCTTTCTCTTTCAGAAGTTCGGAGGCCCGAAGGCGGCGCTGGGCATGGCGCTCCTCTCGGGGCTCTACATTCCCGGGTTCGAGGCGCTCGCCGCCAGGGCGCAGTGGTGGCACTACGAACACGTGCCGTTCTTCCTGGGGCTCGCTCCGAGCTTCGTGGTGCTGGGAGAGGCGTTGCTCGCGTTGCCCCTGCCGTGGATGTGCGTTGCGCTGGCGCGCCGCCCGCTTGGGATCGCCGTGGGCCTGGGCGTGGTGGAAGGGCTGGTGGTCTGGTTGACGACGATCATCGCGCTGAAGCTCGTGGGGTGAGCCTTCCGGGGCAGACCGGCCTAAGGTGCGCCGCCCATGGCTCCCGGCCTGCCCTTCGCGCTCGCCGTCACTGCGTTGTGCGCGACGCCGCGTGCACCCATCGCGCTCGAGCTCGACCGCACGGTGGTCCTCGACGGCACATGGGAAGCGAGGCTGAGCGACGTCGGCGGGACGAGCGACGAGGGCTCGTGGCAGCCCGTGCGCGTGCCCGGCAATTTCCCGTTTCAAGGCGTGAAGTACGACGGCATCGCCTGGCTCAGAACCACCTTCACCGTGCCCGACACCACGCGTGACTACGCCATTCGCATTCCCATGGCGGCCAACGCCTATGAGGCCTTCGTCAACGGCGTGCAGGTCGGCGCGCGTGGGCGCATCGGTGCAGGCGGGGAACTTGTCGAGAAGGACCTGCGCGGCCAGGTGTACCGGCTGCCGAAGGAAGCGTTGCGCGAGGGCGTTCCCAACACCTTCGCGCTGCGCCTGCGCACGTTCTACGGGAACGGCGGCGTGATGGCCCCCGGCGTGCTGGCCGGCCCCGAGCAAGTGGTGCGCGACGACCACGACCGCTCGCTGGCGCGGGTGGCGATGCTGGTCGCCCTGTTCCTCTTCGCGGGCTTCTTCCATCTGGTGTTGTTCTTCTCGCGCACCCGCGAGCGGCACTTCTTCTCGTTCGCGCTGCTGTGCTTCGCGCTGGGGAGCATCACCGCCGGCATCAACACCATCGGCTACGTGGTGAGCACCAACGTCGACTTCAACGCCTACCTGGTCTTCGTGCCGCTGATCGTGCTCCCGTATTGCTTCGTGCGCTTCTTCGGTGACTTCTTCTCGAGGCGCATCTTGTGGCTCAAGCGCGCGGCGGCGGGGCTGGCGGTGCTCGGCTCGGTCAGCCTGGTGTCGAGCACGCTGTACCACCCGCTGTACCCCTTCTTCGAAAACGTGACGCTGCCGGTCTCGGTGCTCGCGCTCGCGGCGTGTATGGCGCTGTCGGCGTGGTGGACGGTGCAGGCGGTGAAGGAAAAGCAGTTCGGCGCGCCCGCCATCGGCGCCGGCCTCGTCATCTACGCGCTCACCGGCGTGATGGAGCTGGCGTGGGTGTTCGATCTCATTCCCGTGCGCGTCGATTCGTACCTCGGCTTCGTGGGCTTCATCGGCGCCATGGTGGTGGGCATCGCGTCGCGCTTCGCGTGGCTCCACCGGCAGGTCGAGCTGGGCGAGCGCGACGCGTTGACCGGCTGTCTGACGCGCCACGGCTTCCGCAACCACGTTCGCGAGGCGCTCGGAGAGCACGCCACGCCCTCGTGCATCATGCTCGACCTGGACCACTTCAAGGCCATCAACGACACCCACGGACACCAGGCGGGCGACCGCGTGTTGATGGCCGCGGGAACGGCGGTGCGCAACGCGATTCGCCAGAGCGACCTCGTGGCGCGCTGGGGCGGCGAAGAGTTCCTGGTGCTGCTCCCGCAACACGGCGGTGACAGCGCCCTCGAGGTCGCCGCGCGGATTCAGTCGGCGCTCAAGCGCGAGCGCTTCGACGGCTTCGAAGTGACCGCCTCGTTCGGAGTCGCCACCCGCAGCGACTCAGCCGAAGACCTCGACGCCTGGTTCGCGCGCGCCGACAAGGCGCTGTACGCGGCGAAGGAAGCGGGCCGTGACTGCATTCGGTCGGCGCCGAACCTCGTTCATTCCTGACGCAGGCGCACCAGCCACAGCTCGTGGTGTGCGTCGCCGGGCACGCCCTCGGCGCGAACGAGGTGCCAGTCGTCTGCGAGCGGCGCTTCGAAGAGGGCCCGGCCGAAACGCCACGTCGGCACCTCTTCGACCATCACGCCCTTGCTCTGGAAGGTGATGACGCTGGGGCCCGTGAGCACGAAGTCGAGGCCGCCTCGCTCCTTTGCCTTGCGCACCTTGCCCTTGAACCACTGCCACTTCGTCGGGTGGCGCGGCGCCATCACGAAGATCTGCGTCGGGCTCAGCGCCACCGCTTCGGGGAGCTCTTCGAGAAGGGGGGCCCCGTCGTCCCACCCTCCGTCGGCGAGCGGGCGGCGTCGCGGCATCATCCTCGCTCTGATCTCCTCGATGCAGTCGGTGACGAAGGTGCCGACCTCGGAGCTCCACCCGCCGCGCGGGCAATCGAGCACCGTCCACGGGTAGGCGAGCACGCCGCGCTTCTGCTTCGTGATGACGTCGAACTCGAAGGGCTGCGCGTTGCACACGCCCTCGCCGTTGTCGCCCCACGCCGTGTGCGCGATCACCAGCGCGTTCTCGTTCCACGCCTGGGGCACGCTCGAGCACTCGAGGTTGCCGCGCGCGAGCGTGCGAGCGAGTGGGCTCTTCCCCTCGTCGTCGAGCGCGTCGACCGCCTTGAGGAGTGAGGGCGCAGTCGCCATTACGTTTCCGCGAAACAGCGTCACCTTACCGGTCGCGAGCTCGACGACGGCCGCCGTGCGGTACAGCGCCAGCGCGAGGAAGCGGCGGCTGGGGTGAAGCGCGGCTCCGTTGACGGTGTTGAACCCGGGATTGTGATTCGATTCGGCACCGCCCTCGAGCAACACGCGGCGTGTCGTGGGCGTCCACAGCGTCACCGCGCCGTTGGTTTCGAGCACCACGCACTCGGAGACGGCCGGGTCACAGCTCGTCGCGAAGACGCGGAACGGAAATATTCCCAGGCTCACCAACGTCGGTGCCGGCTCCGCGCGAACGCGCAATGCCTCGTAACCGCCATCTCGTTCCACCACCGCCGTGAACCCAGTGCCGCTTCCATCGTCCGGAGACGTCCACGACGTGAACTCCGAGAGTGTGGTGACGCCCGCATCGGCGCGTGACGCGAACACCGCCCAGTTCGTCGGCCTGCGGCCCCCGTCGGCCGAGAACGAGCCGATCGCCCCCACCCAGGTTTCGTCGATCTCCACGGCCTCCACGGAGCGATACGGCGGGGCGACGACCGGCACTTCTTCCACCACCCACCCGCTCTGGACCAGAGCCAGGGCAGTCATCAACAATGAGGCACTCATGACGATTCGACATGCTCTCACGCTGCTCGCCGTCGCGTCGGCGTTTCCGGCCTTCGCCACCGAGCCGCCTGCGCCTCCTCCGAAGATCGTGCGCGAGAACCAGCCCACGCCGCTGTCCCAGCCCAAGCGCGAGCCGAAGAAGAAGGGCAGCCGCTTCGTTCAGCGCCGGCTCGCGCGACCGTTTGCCGGGCAGGGCACGCCGCTCATCATCTCGAAGACCGAGAAGATCTCGGTGCGTCAGGCCGATCGCACCTTCGAGTTCGAGCCGGGTTCGGCGGTGTTGTCTGCGTGGCCCGATGCGAACACCGCGTGGCTGGTGCGCGATCTCGATCACGACGGCCGCATCACCAGCGGGCGTGAGCTCTTCGGTTCCTTCACGCTCATCGACGCGCAGGAGCGGCCCGAGAACGGCTTCGAAGCGCTCGCTGCGCTGGACGATGATCGCGACGGCTACGTCACCATCAAAGACGTGCACTTCGGCGAGCTGCAGCTGTGGTTCGACCAAGACGGAGATCGCCGCACCGACGACGGAGAGCTCGTCGCGCTCTCTTCGACCATGCGTCTGCCCGTGACGTTCGAGGCCGAGCTGAACTGCACCGATCGCAATCGCACTGCGTGCACGTACGAGCGCGCCAAGCTCGACGACGGCACGTGGCTGCTCGACTTGTGGCTCGAGATGCGGGTGCCACCGACCGCTCGGCGCTGAAACGCGCGAGTCAGCGATCGCGCACGAAGTGCTTGAGCTTGAAAGGCGCGGTGGACGCCTGAGAGGACATCAACGTGTAGCCGGGCGGAGGCGTCATCGTGCACGCCTCTTCCATCACCACCCAGCCCACGCGGGGATCGACGGCGACCACCTGCGCGTTCGCTTGATCGACCGGCTCGTACGGCTGCAGCTCGGGCCACGGGTCCCACATCGGCGGCAGCGGCTCGACCAGCGTCTCGAGCGGGTAGACGCCCGTGCGCCACATGCGGCCTGAGCAGCCCAGGTAGAGCAAATGCGTGCCCGGCTGCGGCGGCGCCGTCGGAGGGAGCTCCCCGACGTTCAGCCCGTTGCCGACGCGTCGATTGATCGTGCTGTGCGCGAGCGCGACGAAGAGCGCTTCACCGGTGACGCTGTCGCCCTGAATCACCCAGCCGCCATTCCAGATGAGGTGCGTGACGCCCAGCGTGCGGAGGTGTTGCCAGATCTTCTCCGTCGAACCGAGCCGCCCGTAGTTGATGCCGAACTGCAGCGCCTGCGCGTCAGTGACGGTGAGGCGGCCGAGCCCGAAGGGCGGCTCCATGCCGTGCACGAGCGGCTTCGCGTTGGGAGGCAGTTGATCGCCCAGCTGGGCCCAGCCCTTGAGGTGACCGCTCACGCCGCGTTGCTTGAGGAACTCTCCGAAGTTCTCGACCGGCGAGCTGCCGCGGTTCATGCGGTGCGTGCGACGGAAGGGAACGTCTGCGTACGCGGTGAGCAACAACGCCGTGACTCCGACCACCGCGACGCGACCGGGCCACGAGAGTTCCCACAACGCGACGGCGGTGGCTGCCATGCCCGCGGCCATCAGCGGAGCGAGCACCAGCAGGTACCGCATGTGATGTTGGTAGGTGTTGAACCACACGACGACGCCGACGTTGAGAATCAGCGCGAGCGCGAGCAGCCGCCGGCGGTGCGCGATGAACGGCAGCGCGAGCATCGAGAGGAAGTAGCCCGAGCCCATCACCGAGTGACCGCCCTGCATGTCGGCCCAGCCGTAGATGGTCTGGTGGTAGTTCTTGAGCGCGTCGATCGAAGCCGACACGCGGTGTGACGGACTGCTGATGGCCGCGGCGAACGTGTTGTCGCGCGCGAAGCTCGAGATCCAGACGTTCGCGTCTTCGTGCCACGGCGTGCTCGGAAAGATCGACGAGCCCGAGGGGTAGATGGGGTTGTGGTACCAGACGAGGTTGCGCAGCCAGTACGGAGCGGTGACGGCGAGCGTGACGGCGGCTCCGGTCATCAGGCCGCTGACGCGCTTCGCGAACGGCACCGCGCGCCCGCGCCACAACGCGTCGATTCCCATCATCGGAATCAGCGGCACCAGCAGGTAGATGCTCGTGTACTTCGCGGTGAGTCCCGCGAGCTGAATGCCGACCAGCGCCCATGACGGCGCGTCGTCGTGTTCTCTGGCCTGCAGCCACGCGAGCACGGACGACACGGTCCACAGGCCGACGATGTGATCGCCGCCCGCCATGATGCCGGTGTCGTAGATGAACACCGCGGGGAAGAAGAACAGCGCCACCCACGTCGCGCGGCTCTTCGTGCGATCGATGCCGGGAACCAGCGCGCGCACCAGCGGAGGGATGCACGCCATCGTTCCGATGAACACCGCGAGCTCGAGGTGCAGCGAGAGCATCACCTTGTCTTCGAGCGAGAGCGGCGCGAGGAACGCCCACGTGTAGAGCCAGCCCGTCGCCGAAGGGAGCGTGAGCAGCAGATCTCCCTCGGGCGTGCGGGTGATGGCGCCGGCGATGGCGTTCCGTTCTCCCGCGCGCAGGTGGTACCAGGTGGCGTCGAAGTTGATGTTGTCGGGCACCACCGCCTGCATCACCAGCAGCCCGAGGCACAGACCGCCGAAGAGGAAGGCGGCGATTTCGAGCGCGGAGAGCGGCGGCGACTTCTTCCAGCGTTCGGTGGTCTCGACGAGCGCATCGCGCAGCGGAGCGACGCCGATCAACGTCATCGTCAGCGGCAGCACCCAGAAGAAGGGGTACCCGAGCACGCCCACCCACCCGAAGAGGCCGATGAGCGCGGCGAACGAGATGGTGCCGGTCGAGAACGCGAGCGCCCACGCGCCATCGCGCGAAGTCTTCGAGAGCCGACGCACCACGAACTGTCCGAACGCCACCGCAGCAAGCACGAAGACGCCGAGGTAGCCCCACGTGCGCCAGATGCGCGGGCCGATGCCAGTGCTGAAGGTGTCGAACGGCACCTTGTCCATCGGGAGCGAGAAGCTGGCGACCCAGTACCCCCCGTACGCGAGCGCTGCGAGCGCGAGCAGCCCGCCGACCCAGCGTTTCACGGGTGGACCTTCACCGACTCGAGATGCAGCGTGGAAATGCGATCGACCCGCAACCGGAAATACCGCGCAGTCTGCGGAGCGAACGTCGGCTGCCACACGCTGAAATGACTTGTCTGGCGAATCACTTCGCGGAACGTCGTGCCGTCATCACTCACCTCGAGCACCAGCGGCAACGCGAGCGGCATCGCCATGTCCTGCCGGTTGACGATGGTCGCGCTGCTGAACGTGGTCGGCGCCTGCAGATCGATCTGAAACCACGGGCTCAGCTGTTGGTGCGTGTGAAACAGAATGCGCGTCGGAAATTTTCCGCACTCGTTCTGCTCGGGGTGGCACTCGGCCCACGTGCTCGAAGTGGTCCACGGTTTTCCAGCGGCGAGATCGGTGGGGCCGAAGCGCGCTGAAGCCACACGACTCCCCACCGCGATGCTCAGACAGATCGCGACGGCCGCGGTGGCGAGCGTGAGCTGCGAGCGCCGGACGAGTGAGCGTTCTTCGACGACCGACACTTCCAGCGATTCGAGCGCGCGTTCGTGCGCCGTCGCGGCGAAGCGGAGCGTCTCGTCGATCGACGCGGAGTCGATGCGATCGAGGCCATCTTCGACGAGCCGGCTGAGCGCGAGGCGGCCGTTCTCTCCGTCGGCCAGCGCGGGGAAGGGGATGACCTGCGACGCGACGCGCACCGCTTCACGTCTCAACGCCGCGAGCGCGTGAGGGCCGCTCGGGTCAGGCGTCGTCGCGGCCTGCAGTCGATCGATCGCGTCTTGCAGCTGGCGCAACGCGATGCGCGCACGGCGCCGTTCGGCCGATTCGTTCGCGATCGAAGCGCGCACTGCACGCAGCTTTTCGCCGGGCCAGAGCATGAGGCGGGCGGATAGAGCACGCTTCAAACCGGTTTGTCTCGCCGGGCTTTTCGATGTCCCAACGTGCGCGAGGTGCGTGTCGAACGTTGCGGAGCACGTGAGTTCACCCCTAGAAGTGCTCGCCTCAAATGCAACCCGAAGGAGCCATCACCCCCGGCTGGCAGGTCCCCGTGGACGACGGGCGTTTTGCGCGCCTGGGCCCCGTGTTGCCGTGGATTGGGCTGCTCACCACCACCGTCATCTCGGTCGCGACGTTCGCGCGGCTGTACTGGTGGCCGGTCGCGCTCAGCCCCTTCATCGCGAAGAACGAGCTCGCCGCCGAACACCGCGCGGGCCTCGTGCAGTGCGCGATACTGCCGGTGTTGTTGGCGATGGTCGTGGTGGCGGTGTTGTTCGCGCTCCGCACTCCGAAGGTGTGGGCGGCGCGCATCGAGCTCATCGCACGGCTGACTGCTCCGTTCGCGTTGACGTTGCCCGCGCTCTTCCTCGCGGTGGGCACGTACTGGGCTGATCACGCGCTGGAGTTCCTGCTGCTGCTCTCCGTCGCGACGATCGCCGCGGAGCGCTTGTTTCGCCTCACGTTCGCGGTGTTGCCGGCGGTGTTCGCTCCGCTCGAGCCGACGCTGGCGCTGATTCGGGGAAACCGTGCCGCGCGGATTCTGCCGATGGTGCTCGTCGTCGCCGCGGCCGCCGCGTACGCGATCTTCCTCGGCTACTACACGATTCAGCAGCACCACCGCATTCTCACCGGTGGGTACGATCTCGGGCACTACGAGATCCTCATGTACAACATGCTCCACGGAAACCTGTTCCGGTCTCCGATTCTGTGGGGCGCTGACGGAGGCAACAACCTCGCGAACCACGCAGAGCTCGCGATGTTCGTCTTCCTCCCGTTCTACGCGATTCATCCCAGCCCCGAGGCGATGCTCATCATCCAGGCGGTGATGATGGGCGGCTCGGTCATTCCGCTCTACTTGTTGTGTCGCAGCGCGCTCTCTCCGGTCACGTCGCTGTGGCTGTGCTTTGCGTATTTGATCGCCGCGTCATTCAGCTCGCCGCTCTTCTACGACTTTCACTGGCTGCCGCTGGCGATCCCGTTCCACTTCTTATTGATGTACGCGCTCAACACGCGGCGCTGGAAGTTGGCGGCGGTCGCGCTCTTCCTCGCGTTGCTGGTGCGTGAAGACGTGGCGCTGACGCTGGCGGTCGCTTCGACGTACTTCATCACCAGCAAGCGCAACGTGAAGCTGGGCATCGGCTTGTCGGCCTTCTGCCTCGCGTGGTTCGTGGGAATGAAGTTCGGCGTGATGCGCTGGGCCGGCAACTTCGACTTCGGGTGGATCTACCAGGACCTGATCATCGAGGGAGAGAAGGGCGTCGGCAGCGTGGTGAAGACCGGGCTCACGAATCCGCTCTTCGTGATCGGCACGTTGTTCACCAAGCCCAAGCTGATCTTCATGCTGCATCTGCTGGTGCCGCTCGCGTTCTTGCCGTTCCGCAACTGGAAGTGGGCGCTGCTCACCAGCGGCGGAGCGGTCGTCACGCTGCTCACCACCAACACCAACGACGCGTTCATCTCGATTCGCTTCCACTACCTCGCGCACTGGACGCCGTTCCTCTTCGCGGCGACGGTCATCGCGCTGTGGACCATCGGTCGCTCGGGTCCCGACGGCGTGGTGAACCGGCGCTCGGCGCTGGGCGCGTTGATCTTCGCGAGCGTGCTGCATTCGATCGTGTTCGGCACGGTGTTCGATCGCAGCCACTTCATCGGCGGCTTCAACCGCATTCCGTTCGAGATGTCGGAGACCGAGGTGAAGAAGGCGGCGATCTTCGCGCGGGCGAAGGCCACCATTCCCCCCGACGCGGTGGTGGCCGCGACCGACTACGAGGTCGCGCAGTTGTGCAC
>JAEUJS010000705.1 GCA_016792935.1 Archangium sp.
ATTCACGGACTCGCCTGGAGAGATCAGCGCACCATCTGGTTCACGGCCTCGAAGGCGGGTCTCACGCGCGAGCTGCACGCCGTGGACGCAGAAGGAAATCAGCGGCTCGTCGAGCGAGCTCCCGTCGCGCTGCGTCTTTTCGATCTCGGCTCACGCGGTCGCACGCTCATCACGCGCGAGGCCACCGAGCTCGCCGCCGCGGGAAAACTCGCGGGAGACACCGTCGAGCGCGAGCTGAGCATCTTCGACACCAGCTACGCCGGTCACATCTCCGCCGACGGAACGCGCGTGCTGATCGGTGAAGGCGCTGGAGACGCCGTCGGTGATCAAGGCGGCATCTACCTTCGCAAGGGCAGCGCGCCGCCCGTCCGCCTCGGCACCGGAATCGCGCGCGAGCTCTCTCCCGACGGCGCGTATGCGCTGGTGAATCCATTCGATCGCAAGTCGCTGGTGTTGCTCCCCACCGGAGCCGGCTCGCCCATCACGCTCAAGCTCCCGCCGAACATGCTGGTGAACACCGCGGTCTTCTTTCCCGACGGGAAACGCGTGCTCGCTTCGGTGAGTGACGACGCCTCAGCCACGCCGAAGTTCTTCTCGCTCGAACTCGCTGGCGGTGCGCCGACGAAGTTGCCGATCGAAGGCTTCCTTGGAGCGCTCGTGTTGCCGCTGACCGCCGATGGAACGCGCGTCGTGCTCGCGAGGGCAGGCACCGAGTTCCTCGAGTGGGTCGAGCTCTCGACCGGAAAATCGAATCCGCTCATCGGAGCGAAGAAGGGCGAACTCGCGCTGCGCGTCGCCGCTGATCACTCCGCGGTCTTCGTTGCACAGCTCGAGACCAAGCCGCTGCGAGTCGTGCGCATCGACGCGAAGAGCGGAGCGCGCAGCGATTTCCTGACGCTCGCTCCGAGAGAAGCCGCGGGGATCGACAACGTTCCGTGGGCCGTACTCAGCGCCGACGCCAGCTCGTATGCGTACACGTTCCATCGCGTGCTCAGCACGCTGTACTTGATGACTGACGCTGACTGACCGCCTGCTACCGTCGCTCGCATGGAGCGAGGAGGAACCGCAGCGAAGGCGACGAGCACGCTGATGCAGCTCGTCGGGCAGTTGCTCACCGCCGTGGGAGCCATCGGTTGGATCGTCGCCATCGCGCTCGGAAACAACCTCGGCCTCGGCGGAGTCGATCGCGCGATCATCATCATCTTCGCGAGCGTCGCGTTCGGCCTCGCCGTCTTCCTGAAGAACCGCGCCAAGCGGCTCATGGCGGTCGACGTCGCCACCGCGCGCAAGCGTGATCCGCGCCCGCCTGTCGTCTACCTGCGCCAGTTCATCGCCGACGATCGCGTGGATGTCGAAACCGCGTTCGGCGTCGATTCCTCGCTCGAACAATCCCTGGTGCGCGTGTTGTTGGCGATCGGCCCGGTGATCGCGCTCACGCGTCCGGGCGAAAAGCTGCCGCCTCCAGGGGCCGCGCGGCAATCCGCGAGCAACGAAGAATGGCAGAGCGTGATCGAAGGCTGGCTCCGCGAGGCGAAGCTCGTCGTGCTCATCGCCGGCTCGTCAGACCACGTCTCGTGGGAGATCGGTCGCTGCCGTCAGCTCCTCAAGCCGGAACAGCTCGTCGTCGTCGTTCCCGCAGGTCTCCCGTGGGACAAATTCCGCGAGGCGACCGAGCCGCACTTCGGCGTCACGCTCCCCGAGAAGCTCGCAGATAGCGGCATCCTCGCGTTCGGCCCGAACTTCGTTCCCGAATTCCTGCCCGACACCACGACGCGGTTGCAGCGCGCCAATCGCATGGGCAACGGCCACGTGCTGTTTCAGCAAAACCTGCTGCCCGTGTTCTCGAAGCTCGGAGTCGCCAGCGAAGCGCCGTCAGCACTCACGCCGACGTTTCGCGTGATCCTCGTGCTGGGCGGAATTCTCCTCGCGCTCGCAGCGATGTGCATCGCGTGGTCGACGTATGAAGTGCGGCATCGACCGAACGTGCTGCCGCCTTCCGCGTACCAGTGAGTCTCGAGCTCAGTCGCGGAACCACGCCGTGATGCGCTCGAGCAGGGAAGGTTTGGCGAGCCGTTCCAGGTGCCGCACCACCAGCGTCAGATCGGCCGTCTCCAACATCGTCTGCAGCTGAGCCGGAGTGGTGTCGAGCACTGCCGCGACGGCGCCGAGCCGATCGGTCACCGAGTCGAGCACCAGCCGCGCGTTCGATTCGGCGTTGAGCTGCTTTCGCAGAAATCGAGAAATGAAACCGTGCAGTGCTTCATCGAAGTGCGACGGCATCGCGGGCGCAGTCGGCTGCCAACCGAGCGAGCGCGTCGAAGCGAGCAGTGCCGAAGTGATCTCCTCGAGCGCCACGCGTTCCACGCCGACCACGCTCACCGCCGCCGCTTCCGCTGACTCGCGCGTCGCGCCGATCACTTCACCGACCGTGGCCACGCGATGCAGATCGTCGGGCCCAGGCGCATCGACGCCCGGGTTCTTCTGCAGCACCACCGCGAGGCGGCCACCGTTCTCCATGGCCCAGCGAATCGCGGCGACCGACACCGGCCGTCCCACGCGCAGCTCCGTCACCGCGCCCGGCAGGAGCACCGCGTCTCGCGTCGGGAGCAGCGCGATCTGCCCGAGTTCTCGCCCGTCGACGGTGATCTTCATCACTCTGACAACGAGACGTAGCGATCTTCGGGCTCCGCCTCTCCCTGCAGATCGTTCAAGACGACCCCGGGAAACGTTGAACGGAGGCGCGCCTCCACTTCGTCGCTGAAGTAGCCGCCGCTCAGATCGATCTCCTTCACGTGCTTCAGCCGGTCGGCGGCGTTGATCAGCACGTTCGCGCCTGCGTCACCGATCGTACCGCGCGAGAGATCGAGCGAGTCGAGCTGCGACAACCACTTCGACCCCAGCACGATCGCCGGGAGCTGATCGGCGAAGGTCGCGTTGCACAGCCCGAGGTGTTTGAGCTTCGGGGGCGGGCTCACCGCGATCAGCTCCTCCACCGGCCCGGGTTCTTCGAGGCCGCCGTACTCGTCGCGACCGAACCACAGACTCAGGTGCTCGAGCGCCGGCCATTTCGCGGTCGCGATCGTCTCGACGTCGCTGAAGCCGCCCGAGACGATCGAGAACTTCTTCAGCGTCGGGTGATCGATGGCGCCGAGGTTGATTTGCCCGATCTCGAGGTACAGCTCCTCGAGTCGCGGCACCGCTTTCCAGAAGTTGGTGTCGACGTCGATGCTGGTGCTCGAGATGTCCCAGAAGTTGCCGCGATCGAACGACAGCGAGCGCAGCCACGGCGGAGTGTGTTCCACCACCGCGTCGACGGCGTCGCTCCACGACGGCTCGGAGTCGTTGGTCGATGTGCTCTCGAACACCACGCGCCGCACGAAGCGCATGTTCCGCGGATCGGTGCACAGGGATCGCCACGTCTCGCCAAGCCCGGCGAACTTCACTTCGCTCCGATAACCGACGCCTTCGATGGTCACCGTGTGCGGGAAGCCATGCTTCCACTCGAGCCGCAGCGGCGAACCCTCACGCCGACTCGCCAGACGCGTGGTTCCGAGCAGCGGCTGCACTCCATCGAACAGCCACGTGCTCGCGTGCGCCTGAATCAAGGCCGCTTCTCGTTCACGCGCCGCGGGATCAGCACCACGTGCCTGCACCGCCATCAACTCGCCGCGCGGATCTCCAGCGGCCTGCAACGAGTCTGCGTAGACCTGCCACGCCGCTTCATCGTCGGGATTCAGCGCGTCGAAGTTCATTCGGACACCGCCACGTAGCGATCGTCGCGCTCGGCTTCACCCTGCAGATCCTCGAGCACCACGTTGGGGAACTTCGAGCGCAACAGATCGACGAACGAGTCGCTGAAGTAGCCGCGGCTCAGGTTCAGCTTGTTCAGGTGCTTGAACTTCTCCGAATTCGCACAGAGCACTTCGGCGCC
This sequence comes from Archangium sp., assembly GCA_016792935.1. GTDB lineage: Bacteria > Myxococcota > Myxococcia > Myxococcales > Myxococcaceae > Archangium_A. The sequence continues at coordinate 3,932 of JAEUJS010000705.1, forward strand.
TTCATCTCCCAGCGTGCCATCGCTGAGATCGAGCGACTGCAAGTGCGGCAACCAGTTGCACGACAGCAACCGCTTCGGCAATTCGTCGGCGAAGATCGCGTTGCACAGCCCGAGGTGCGTGAGCTTCGGCGGCCGCTCACTGATCAGCAGCGGTTCCAGCTGCGCCAGCGCGTCGAGTCCGCCGTAGTTCGGATCGCCGACGTGAATGCTCAGGTGCTCGAGCTGCGGCCACTTCGCGCGCGTGAGCTCGCCCACCATGTCCACGTCGAAGCCCGACGACATGATCGAGAACTTCTTGAGCAGCGGAGCGTCGATTGACGAGATCCCGATCTCTCCCAGCTCGAGATGAAACGACTCGAGCTTCGGCACCGACTTCCAGAAGCCCTCGTCGAGCCCGTAGATGAACGTGCTCGAGATGTCCCAGTAGTCACCGCGCTCGAACGAGACCGAGCGCAGCCACGGCGGCGTGAATTCGCGCAGCGCGTTCACCGAATCGGTCCAGTCGGCTTCGTCGCCGGGCTCCATCGAGCCGAACTCCAGCGCGCGGACGAACTGTGCGTTGGCGGGCGTCGCGTTGAGTGCCCGCCACGTGTCGCCGAGCCCGTCGAACTTCACGTTGCTGTTGTAGCGAGGCGACTGAATCAGCACGCGCGAGGGGAAGCCGCGCTTCCACGTGATGTCGAGCGGAAAACCTTCGCCGCTCGAGAGCCGCGTCTTCTGCAGCAACACCGACGCACCTGGAAAGAGCCATTGATCAGCGTGTTGCGCGATCAGCGTGCGCTCGCGTTCCATCGCCGCACCATCGGCGCCCGAAGAGGCGAGCTTGGTCTGCACGGCCATCAATTCCCCGCGTGGATCGCCCGCGGCCTGCAGCGCATCGCCATAGACCTGCCACGCCGCTTCATCGTCCGGGTTCGCCAACACCGCCGCTTCAGCTGTTGTGAGAGACATGCGGCGCGCAGCGTGTACGTTCCGCCGCATGCCGTCCACGTCTCAGAGCAAGCGAGTCCGCGCGCGAGAGCTCGATCTTCCACTCGGCCGCTTCAAGCCCGGGAAGTTCAATTCCATCACCGACGTGGAAGGCGTGCTGGTCGGTCACTCCACCATCATCGATGGAGCGCCCGGTCCGTTGATCGTCGGCAAGGGTCCGGTGCGCACCGGCGTCACCGCGATCATCCCCAACGACGGCAACATCTTCATGGATCGCCTCGCCGGCGGCGCCTTCGTGCTCAACGGCGCGGGAGAAGTGAGCGGTCTCACGCAAGTCGTCGAGTGGGGCCTGCTCGAGACGCCGATTCTGTTGACCAACACCATGGCCGTTGGCGCGGTGAGTGACGCCGTCGCGCGCACCATGGTCGAGAAGCACCCGGGCATCGGCGACGAACACGACGTGATCATCCCGGTCGTCGGTGAGTGCGACGACAGCTACTTGAACGACATCGCGGGCCGGCACGTGCGCGAGGAACACGTCCGCAAAGCACTCGCCACCGCGAAGAGCGGCATCGTCGCCGAAGGCGCGGTCGGCGGCGGCACCGGCATGATCACGTGCGACTTCAAGGCCGGCATCGGCACCAGCTCACGCAAGCTCCCACCGGTTCACGGCGGCTACACGCTCGGTGTTCTCGTGATGAGCAACTTCGGAAAGATGCACAACCTCCGCGTGGCCGGCATGCCGGTCGGAGAAGTGCTCGCCGAAAAGTTCCGCGGCATGCCCCGGCGCACCGTGAGCTACGGCTCGATCATCGCGGTGGTGGCGACCGATGCGCCGTTGCTCCCGCACCAGTTGAATCGTCTGTGCAAGCGCGTCTCGCTCGGCATCGGTCGCGTCGGCAGCTACGCGGCGCATGGCTCTGGAGAGATCATCGTCGGCTTCTCGACCGCCAACGTGGTGCCGCGGCGCACGCGGAAGATGGTCTACAAGATGAAGCTGCTCCTCGACCAGCGCCTCGATCCTCTCTACGAGGCGGTGATGGAGGCGACCGAGGAAGCGATCCTCAACTCCATGTGCATGGCCAACGAGATGGCGGGCGCGCACGGTCACATCGTCCCCGCGTTGCCGCTCGATGAAGTGCGTCGCTTCGTCGATGCCACGCGCCCGATCTTCGCGAGCGTGAAGTTGCGGCCCGATGAGCCGGCGGTCCCGGCGAGCGAAGACGATCCCGCCGTCTCACAGCTCGGCTTTGCGCTCGACGAAGCCAGGCCGAGCACCGTGCGCAGCGCCGCAGAGTTGGGAATGAAGCGCGGCATGCCGTTTCCCACGCGCGGGAAAATGGACGACGACGACGACTGAAGCTGTTACGCAGCGCGCCCTCACGCCTCACCTCATCGGAGTTCGACCATGGCCAACAGCAAGTCCAAGCACCGCCGCGTTCGCAGCAAGATTCGCCTGAAGTGGAAGAAGCGCCTCGATCGCAAGAAGGCCGCCGCGAAGGCCGCGTCCGCCGGCAAGAAGAAGAAGTAAGTCGAAACAGCCTGAGGGCTCTCAGCGCGACGTGCGTTGCGCGGTGAAGCCCTCGTTCGACTCGCACGCCTCGCCGCCATCCACTGGTGTCGTGCGAGTCAGGAAGCTCCCCACGAGGCGCATGCCGGCATCCGCCGTGCCGCCCTCGGGAATGGCGAGCGCCTTGAGCCGGTAGGTGAGGCCGGTCTGGCCGCCCGTCAGCAACAGATCATACGAATCGTACAGCGTGCCCCCGAGCGGGATGCCCGCGATGGTGGTCGTGATCTGCGTGTCTCGCTGCGACAAGGTCCACGACGGCAAGCGCGGCCCGGGGCAGCTCATGTTCACGCCACCGTCCATGTCCCAGCGCACTGAATAGGTGCCATCGACCGGAGGGCAGTTGCGGCAGGGCGACGAGCTCCCGCAGCTGGCTGCCACCAGCGAGATGATCGCGATCACCCTGGCGCGAGAGATCTTCAACACGAAGGGCACCGTAACACCCAAGTGGTACAACGGCCCGCCAATGAGGCAGGCCGACCACGCTCTGTTGATCGACGAAGTGTGCGCCGTGGGCCAGGGGCGCATCGTGGTCTTCGACGCCGACGGCACGCTCTGGCGCGGAGACGTCGGTGAAGACTTCCTGCGCTTCGCGGCGCAACGAAAGCTCTTTCCGAACGACGTCGAGTACGCGACCTACGAGCACCACCTCGAGCAGTCTCCGCCATACGCGTATGGCTGGTGCGTCGAGATCTTGAAGGGCATGCCGGAGGCGCAGCTCCAGGAACACTGCGATCGTTTCTTCAATGAGCGTTTCGCCGGTCGCGTGTTCGCGTTCGTTCGCCCGATGCTCGAGCGTCTGCGCAAGGCGGGCATCACGCCGTGGATCTGCAGCGCGTCACCGCGGTGGGCGGTGCTCCCTGGCGCGCGCGCACTCGGCATCGATCCCGCGCACGTCATCGGCGTCACCTGTTCGACCAGTGATGGCGTGCTGACCGGCGTGGTCGATCAACCCGTCCCCGTCGGCCCGGGAAAAGTGACGTGGCTCGAGCGACGCGGAGTGAAGCCGTTGCTGGGCGTGGGCAACGGTGACTTCGACGTCGACATGCTTGCGGCGTCCGAGCGCGCGCTGGTGATCGCCCCTCCAGATTCCGACAATGGATTGGTGAAGAACGCCCGCGAGCGCGGCTGGCCGATTCTCAGAGCCTGAGAACGCTGAGCCACCCGCGGAGACGTGAGAGTTGAATGACTGCGCGGCCTCAAGGTAAGGCGAGGTGTGATGCGCCTTCTTGGCCTGCTTCTGATCCTCGCGTCGACGACCGCCGCCGCCCAGAAGGTCGTGGTCCTCGAGTTGGACGGTGACCCGCAGGGCAAGCTGCGCGCGCAGATCGAGCAGGCGCTCAAGGAAGCAGCGGTCGTCGAGATCGTGCCCTTGAAGGCGTTCAAGGAAGCCGCCGCGAAGAAGAAGTTGAAGGGCGCCGGAGCGATGACCGCGGTGGGCGTCAAGCGCGCGTCCAAGTTGATCCGCCTCGACGCCGCGGTCGGTGGAGAGGTCGCTGACGGCACGTACAAGGTCCTCATCTACGACCGCGCGGGCGAGCAGCTGTGGACCAAGGATCTCCCGGTGAAGAAGGGCATGTTGAGCGACGACTTCGCCGCCAAGCTCGCGCGCGCCATCGCCGCCGCCGGTGAGCAGGGCGCCGCGCGCAACACCGACACCACGCCCGACCCGCAGGAAGATCCCAACAACGGCAACACCGGCGGCGGAGGCGACGAGCAGCCCGGCCTCGATCTCACCGGCAACGACACCATCGCCAAGCCGCCCGATCCCGATCGCGACACCGATCTCGAAGATCCGAACCGCAGGAAGATCGCGCCGAAGGTGCCGGTGCCGTTCTTGCGCGCGCGCCTCACGGGCACGACGACGTGGCGCAACCAGTGCCTTCGTCCCGGCGTGACCAACTGCAAGGAATACGACCTCGCGACGGTGCCGCCGACCGGCATCTCGATCGACTTCACCGCCTCGGTTCCGTACATCGGGCTCAACGTCGGCCTCGAGCTCTTCCCGCTCGCGCTGCTCAACAACGGCAAGACCCCCGGGCCGGTGTTCGCGATCATCCAGGGCTTCGGGGTGATCATCGACTTCCTCTACGGCCAGTCGCAGACGCGCATCGTCGAAGAGAGCCAGCAGGGGCAGGGCAGCGACAAGACGGTGAAGAGCGACGACCTCGGCTTCGCGGCGCAGATCGCGTGGCGCTACCACTTCCAGATGGGGCTCGGCCTCGACGCGCTCAGCGGCAAGCCGAACACGCCCGCGGGTCAGCCGGTCGGCTACGTCGGTCTGCGGTTCGGGTTCCAGTCGCGCAGCTTCTTGATCGATCCCGATGCGGGCACCTCGTTGCCCTCGAGTGATCGCGTGTACCCGACGGGCTTCGGCTTTCCGGTGATCGGCCTCGATGGCGCGGTGCCCATCTTCCCGTTCCTGCGCTTCGAGCTCGCCGCGAGCCTGTTCCTCAATCCGCGCACGGCCCCGGAGCAGATCGTCGGCTACGGCAACTTGAACGATCCCACCGGCGGAGCGACCGCCACCGGCTTCGGCTTCGAAGCGGGCGTCTCGGGGCAGATCTGGGGCCCCCTGGGCTACATCGTTCGCTGGCGCGCGATGGGCTTCACCGACCGCTATTACGGGCAAGGCCAGAAGTGGACCGTCTGCAATGAGCAGCAGTGCGGCGGCGTGGGCGAAGAGTCCTTCCACACGATCATCTGGGGTGTCACCGGTCAGTTCTGAGCCCGACGCTCGAATCGACCGGCGAACGCAGCCACAGGCCAAGACTCGCCGAGTGAACCAGTGTGTTGACACGTCCTACCTGAATCCCTACAAGCCCCCGGCCTTGTTCCTGCCCGGCCGACTTTCGCAGCAGCTTGCGGCTGCTGATTTGTTTTCTTCGAGGAATTCCATGCCGCTCCGCACCTCGCGCGTGCTCATCGCCGCGCTGTCCGTCCTCTTCACCGCTTGTCCGCAACCGATGCCTGGCGCGGATGGCGGGAACACCTTCGACGCAGGAAATCCGACGCCACGTGACGCGTGCTCGGGCGGCTGCGCGGCGAACCAGATCTGCGACATCGACACCAAGACGTGCGTCGACGCGTGTGGCGGTTGCCCGGTGACCGACGGTGGCCCCGCGCAGACCTGCGTGAAGGTCATGGAAGGCGTCTTCCAGTGCAAGCCGTTCGCGATCTCGTGCGGCACCGATGTCTGCCAGCAGGGTCAGGTCGCGTGCCTCGGCGGCGCGTGCTCGTGCCTCTCGAGCCTCTCCGGAGCGCTCGATACCTGCCAGTCGGCGCACAAGTGGTGCAATGGCCGCAACTGCGCGAACCCGAAATCGCTCCAGCAATGCATCCCCGGTGACATGAGCGCGGCGTGCCCGGCGAACTTCACCTGCCAGCCGGTGTTCGGCGACGACCTCGCGGTCTGCACGCGGTCGTGCATGGACGACAACGAGTGCCAGCGCGGTGAGGCCTGCTCGCAGGTCGGCTGCTTGCCGCTCGGTCTGTTCCGCGATCAGGAATGCAACCAGAACAAGCCCGCGCCGGATGGCGGCTGGGAGCGCGATGACGCCGGCGCGATCTTGCGCATCACGGTGCCGGTCTCGAACACCTGCTTGCTCAAGGACAACGCGGGCACGCCGACCGAAGGCCCGAGCACCGGCACCGGCAACTGCACCTACGCCGTCTTCCAGTTCTGGAACGACGGTGTGTACCCGTTCGACACCTGCCGTCCTCCCGGCACCGCGACTGAAGGCCAGCCGTGCAAAGACGACTACGCCGCGGGAGCGCTCGCTACCCAGTGCGCCACCGGCCTGCAGTGCGCGAAGACCAGGGGCGGCGATGACGGCGTGTGCTTGCGCATGTGCAACGCGCAGCCGCCCGCGCTCGGCTTCCCCCCGAGCCCCGCTTGCAACATGGACGAGGCGTGCGTGAACACGCTCCGCTACACCGACCCGAACTCCAACTCGGTGCTCGGCGTGTGCATGAAGAAGTGCAACGTGTTCGACGCGATGAAGGCGACGTGCGCGCCGGTCGGCACCAACGCGGCCAGCTGCGTGCCCACCGAGGCGAGCGGCGAATTGGTGGTCTCGAACAGCGGTGACGGCATCTGCATCCCGCAGCGCCCGTCGATCAACATGATCGGTGAGCAGTGCTCCGAGACCGACTCGTTCCGCGGCGCGGCGTGCGGCAGCGCTCAGCTCTGCACCTCGGTCACCGCTGACGACAGCGCGACCTGCACCGGCGTGTGCGACGTCGAGTGCAACCCGGCTGACGGCGGCACGGGCCCGACCCGCTGCGCCACCGAGCCCAACGCGCGTTGCACCGGCGGCAAGACCTGCCGTCGCGTCACGTCGACCTCTGGAGCGCGCGTCGGATTCTGCCTCTGAGCCGGCAGCCCAGTGCGGTAGCCCTCTCCGCTCAGCGGAGAGGGAGGCCTCAGACCTGAATCAGACCCTTCCGCAGCCCCTCGGTCACCGCCTCGACACGGTTGGTGACTTCGAGCTTGCGATAGATGTGCTCGAGGTGCGTGCGGATGGTCGCCTTCGACAGCGACAACATCTTCGCGGCCTCTGAGTTCGACACGCCCTTGGCGATGAGCTGAAGGATCTCGGTCTCTCGCGCCGAGAGCTTCTTGCCTTCGGGCTCCTCAGTCAGCGTTCCGCCTGCGCCCGCGGGTTCCGGCGTGCTCGGCGTCGGCGCCTCACCGACGCGGAAGTGTTTGAGCAACCGCCGGGCGAGGTTGGGCTGAATCACCGTGCCGCCCGCGCGCACTTCCTTGATCGCCTCGACCATCTTGTCGGCCGTGGTGCCCTTGAGCAGGTACCCCGACGCGCCGGCCTTCACGGCCTCGAGGACTTTGTCCTCCTCGTCGAAGATCGTGAAGATCAGGATCTCGACTTCCGGCAGCTCGGCCTTCACCGCGCGCGTGACGTCGATGCCGCTCATGCGCGGCAAGCCGAGATCGAGCAACAACACGTCGGGCTTGAGGCGGCGCACCTCTTCGAGACCGGTCTCCCCTGAAAGGGCGGTGCCGATGATGGTGATCTCCGAGCTGCCTTCGAGGAGCTTGAGCTGGTTCTTCAGGATCTTCGTCTGATCCTCGACCACGAAGACGCGAATCGGAGGCGTCGTGGCGGCGGTGTTCGGCGGTGGCGCTTGCTCTGGCGTATCCATCTCTCTCCATCCTCGCCCGCTCAGGGCCCCACGGGAACGGTGAAGGTGATGTGCGCGCCCGCTCCGGGCTTGGCGTCGATGGTCACCTCGCCACCCATCTTCATCGCGCGCTCGCGCAGGTTGATGAGGCCGTAGTGCCCCGGCCGCGGGCTCGCGGGGTCGAAGCCCTTGCCATCGTCCTTCACGCCGAGCTGCACGGCCTCGGACCCGAAGTGCAGCTTCACGTCGACGGTCTTCGGCATGGCGTGTTTGGCGGCGTTGTTCAGCAATTCCTGGAGCACGCGGAAGAGCGCCAGCGACGTCTCCGGAGCCATGCGGCCGATGAGCGTGCCCGACTTCTCGAACCGCACCGGCAGCTGCGTTCGATCGCCGAAGGTCTTCACGTAATCCTCGACGCCGTTCGCGAGATCGAAGTCTTCGCGCATCATCTGCAGGCTGCGGCGCAGCTCTTCGATCGCCTCTTCGGCCGATTGCTTGAGCTCGGCGACTTCCTTCTTCACCGCGCCGTCGGTGGCGATCTGCGAGACGTATTCGCTCTGGATGATGAGCGAAGAGAGCGAAGCGCCGAGCCCGTCGTGGATCTCTCGCGCGAGCCGGTTGCGCTCTTCGACGACGGCGAGCTCCTTCAAGTCGCCCTGCAGCTGCACGACCTCGCGGTGCGCGGTGACCTCGCGTTCGTTCAGGTAGACGAGCACGTAGATGATGATGAAGTTGAGGCCGAGGTACCACGCGAGCGTCAGCACCTCGATCGCCGTCGGAGAACGATCGAGCAGCTGATCGAGCCGCGCGGTGATCGGGAGCGCCAGGAGCGGCGGCAGAATCGCGAGCGGCTTGGGGTAGAGCAGGGCGAAGAGCGTGGTGAAGAGCAGCTGCGTCGCGAGCAGCGGGTTGGCGAGACCACCGCTGTCGTGCGGCTTCACCACGACCACCACCATCACGATCAGATCGAGGCACAGCGTGACGTAGGTGACGATGCGGCCGGCCTTCTCCGAGGCGAGCACCAGGTAGTTCGCGACGCTGTAGAGCAGCATCAAGAAGTAGCCGCCGAACGCGAGCGCGCTGAAGTCGAAGTAGTAGCGCCACACCGGCACCGCGAGGATGCACAGACCGAGCGTGAGGAACATCATGCGCGCGTAGAAGAGGGCGCGGGCGCGAGCGGCGAACCGCTCGTTCATCCAGACGCGCGCCGCTTCTTCAGCCGACACGTCTTTGGTGAGGCCCCGCTTCTCGAGCACGACGGCGACGCGAGCGCGGCGATCTTCGGTGAGCTGCAAGGTGCCGCGGAGTGTACAAGAGAGCTCGATGAAGGGCGGCATCCCCAATCGCGTGCTGATCGTCGGAGCAGGCGGCCTCGGCTGCCCGGTCTCGCTCGCGCTCGCGCAGAAGGGCGTGCCGCACCTGACGTTGATCGACGACGACGTGGTGGACGTCACCAATCTCCACCGCCAGCCCTGGCATCGCGCAGCGGACCTCGGCGCGCCCAAGGTCGACTCAGCGATGACGAAGTTGCGCGACGCGTTTCCGAAGCTGTCGCTCTCGGCGCACCGTGAACGTGTGGATCACCGCAACGCGCTGACGCATTTCCGCGCGCACGATCTCGTCATCGACGCCACCGACGGCGTGCGCACCAAGTTCCTGCTCTCGGACGCCGCGGTGATCTCCTCAGTGCCGCTGATCTACGGCGGCGTGTTGCGCTTCGAAGGCCTCGCGATGCGCATCGAGCGCGGCGGACCGTGCCTGCGCTGCCTGTTCGAGAAGCCGCCGGAAGACGCCCCGACCTGCGCGCAGGCGGGCGTGTTGGGCTCGATGGCGGGGCTCATCGGTGGACTTCAGGCCGAGCTCGTGGTCACGCCGCTCACCACGCCCGGAGTGTCGATCCTGCGCGTGGCAGACGGGCTGCACCTGACCTTCCGTTCGGTGAAGGTGAAGAAACGCTCCGACTGCGCGGCGTGCGGCGAGGGGGCGAACCCTGTATTGACGAGCCTCGAGGACGAAACGTGCGACGCATCGACATCACCCGCGAGGTCTGCCCCATGACGTACGTGCGGGTGAAGCTGGCGATCGAAGAGCTCGACGATGGGGCCGGCCTCGAGGTGCTCCTCAAGGGCGACGAGCCGCTGAAGAACGTCCCCCGCAGTGCCCGCGAAGACGGTCACGAAGTGCTTTCGCTCGAGCCGCACGAAGGCGTGCATCTCCTCACGCTGAAAGTGCACCGCTGATGCCGACGATCGAACTCCCGGCGGCGTTGCGCGGACACGCGGGCGGGAAGGCAAAGCTCAGCCTCGAAGCGAAGACGGTGCACGGAGCACTGCTGACGCTGACGAAACTGCACCCCGCACTCGCGACCGTGCTCTTCAACGGCGCCGAGCTGAAGCGAACGATCGGAATCTTCGTCGACGACGAAGACGTGCGCACCGAGCTCGATCGCGAACTCAAACCGAACGACGTCGTGGTGCTGATCGCGGCGATGGCGGGCGGATGAACGAAGATCAGATCCGCCAGTACAGCCGCCAGATCCTGCTCCGCGAAGTCGGAGGCGTGGGGCAGAAGAAGCTGCTCGCCGCGCCGATCGAGATCATCGGCTGGAGCGACGCGATCGAAGTTGCGGTGACCTATCTCTCTGCTGGTGGATCGCCGATCGCATCTGGAATCCGCGAGGGTGTTGGTTTCCTCAGCCGAAGGCCACTTCCTGAAACGCACCAGCCTGCAATCGCAGTGGTGACACTCCCTCACCCCGACCCTCTCCCGCAGGGGCCGGAGAGGGAGTTCACGCTTCAGGTCGTGATTGGAAGTGAGATCTTGCTGCGAACTCCCACCACGTGCGCAGCCTGTTTCGAGAAGACCCGCGCCTCGATCACGAACGACACGCCCGCTCCCGTGATCGCCGGTTCTCTCGGCGCGCTCCTGCTGCAGCGCCATCTGCTCGGATTTACTGAAGAATCCCAACGCTTCGTGTGGCGAGACGGCACCTTCCAGCCCGCCCAACTCTTTCGCTGTCCTGAGCACTCAAATTCCATTCAGGAATAGGGTGCATTGCACTATAAGGCCGCGTCTTTTCTGGCCTCATCAGATCAGCAGCGCTTGCTGCTGCGGCAATTCAGTTCAGGGAGCGGAACACAACCATGGCGCAAGAGACGGGCTTCACGGTCTGGCTGACGGGCATGTTGGGAGCAGGCAAGACGACGCTCGCAGGGTACGTGGAGGCGCGTTTGCGCCAGGTGGGCCGCAAGGTCGAGGTGCTCGACGAAGACGATCTCCAGGACGAGCTCTGGAAGGAGCTCGAGGGCGGCACGAAGGACGAGCGCCTGACGATCTCAGCCCGGCTCGGCTTCATCGCCGACGCGCTCACCCGCCACGGCGTCGCGACGCTGGTCGCGTGCGCGAGCCCCGACAAGACGGGCCGTGACGAGAACCGCCGCCGCATTCAGCGCTACATCGAGGTCTACGTCGATTGCCCGACGGACGAGCTCATCAAGCGCGACACCACCGGCAAGTACAAGAAGGCGCTCGCCGGCGAGATCCCGAACTTCGTGGGCATCACCGAGCCCTACCAGCCGCCTCCGCCGAACTCGGCCGAGGTGACGGTGCACACCAACAGCGAGAGCATCGAAGAGGGCGGCCTCAAGATCTTCCAGAGCCTGCTCGACCTCTCGTACATGACCGGTGAAGAGCTGAAGATCATCACCGGCACCAAGATGAAGGCGAACCCCAAGGTGAAGAAGATCAAGCCGGGGAAGCCCGGTAAGGTTGCGAAGGCCGCGAAGGCGAAGAAGCCTGCGAAGCCGGCCAAGAAGAAGGGCAAGAAGTAGTCTTGGCCGATATGGGTCAGCCCATGTCGCCTGCTTCGCCACTCACCGAAGAGCAGATCAAGCTGCTGTGCACCGAGTCGGCTCCCCGCGTGGAGCAGCTCCGTGCCGGTCTGCGTGCGCACGGCTCGGCGCTCATCGCGTTTTCGGGCGGCGTCGATTCAGCGCTGGTCCTCAAGTTCGCCGTCGAAGAGCTCAAAGAGAAGGCCATCGCGCTGACGGCCATCTCCGCCTCGGTCGCTCCCGATGAGGCCGAAGAGGCGAAGCAGCTCGCGCAGAAGATCGGCGCGCGTCACGTGCTGGTGGACAGCAAGGAACTCGACGATCCGCGCTACGCCGCCAACCCGTCGAACCGCTGCTACTTCTGCAAGTCGGAGCTCTATTCGATCACCGACAAGCACAAGGCCTCGCTCGGCCTCGCGGTGGTGCTCGATGGCTTCAACGCCGACGACAAGAAAGATCACCGCCCCGGTCACCAGGCGGCGCGGGAACACGCGGTGCGCTCTCCGCTCGCCGAGGCGCAGCTGACGAAGGCCGAAGTGCGCGCATGGTCGCACCGGCTCGGGCTCCCCACGTGGGACAAGCCGCAGATGGCGTGCCTCGCCTCGCGGCTGCCGTACGGAACGCAGGTCACCGTCGAGCGCTTGAAACAAATCGGCGCAGCGGAGCGTGCGGTGCGGGCGCTGGGCTTCGTGAACTTCCGCGTGCGCTACCACCAGGAAGTCGCGCGGCTCGAGGTCGCTGCCGAAGAGCTCCCGCGCCTGCTCGATCCCGCGACGCGGACCCGGCTCAACGCCGCGCTCAAGGCCCAGGGCTTCACCTACGTCGCGTTGGATCTGGAGCCTTTCCGCTCCGGCCGGCTCAACGATTCGCTCCAGCAGGGCGTGTCGCTTCCGGTCGTGAGCTAAGGCCCCAAAGCCTTCCGATTTCCGCTACAGTCCGGTCACCTCTTTTCCCACCGGCCGACCGGGAGGCCTGCTTCCATGAAATCGCAGCGAGTAAGCCCAGCTGAGGCGCAGCCGAAGGCGCGCGGTCAGCGACCGCGCGAGGCGCACGAGCGCAGCAACACGAAGTTCGTGGCGTTCGCGATTTTCGTCGCCGTGGGTGTCGGCTGTTCCGGTTCCGGAACCGGTTGCTCGACGTTGACGCCGTATCCGATGGGCACGCGGTACATGGGCCCCAAGAACGACAACGCGATCAACATTCGCCTGTCGGCCGCCGGCATCAACTACCTCAACTCGAACTGGCAGACGCTGATCGACGCGTTCGCTCCAGGTCGGCAGTTGAGCGTTCCGGTCGCGTGCATCCGCCAGAACGTGGCCGTCATCGGAGACATCCTCATCGCCGACCAGGGCTCCGCCGGCTGTGGCGGTGAGAGCTGCGGCCAGATGGACGGAACGTGCGACGCGCGCGACGTGCCCGCCAACGTCGTCATCCAGCTCACGGGCTTCTCGTTGACGCCGCGCGCTCCTGATTCGCTCGACGCGACGGTGCAGCTCACGGTGAACACCGGCAACCTGTTCGTCGACACCGCGAGCCGCAACCACGTGGCGTGCGTCGGTCTCTCCGCGGCGAAGTGCAGCATCACGTTCAACACCGCGACCGCCGCTCCCAACGACAACCGCATCCGCGCGACGGTGCGCTTCTCGATCGATCAGCGCTTCGACAAGCTGCTCTCGTTCTCGGTGAGCGGCCTCTCGGGCACCGAGATCTGTGGAGCGAGCGGCGCGCCGGCCAAGCCCCAGTGCCTCGACCCGGCGGACCTGACCTTCAACGGCCGGAACAACTGCGGTGACGTGTACTGCGGCCTCGCCGACTGGGATCCGGTGAAGAACCTCGTGCTCCAGCTCCTCTCGGGCCCGCTGCAGGATCAGATTCAGACCGCGCTCGCGGGCCAGACGTGTTGGCCGTGCACCGGCAACGCCGACTGTCCGCGCACCACCGACGGCAGCAACATGGCCTCGACGTGTGACACCGCTGAAGGGGTCTGCAAGCTCGGCAGCACCTGCGTGCCGCGCTTCCTCGGCGTGGAAGGCAAGGTCGGGCTCGGCGCGCTGCTCGGCGCCTTCGGAGCCCCCGCCAATTCCGAGCTCGAGCTCTCGCTCGCCGCCGGAGCCACCGCGGTCGTCGATCAAGGCATGAGCTTCGGTACGCGGGTCGGCATTCAGCCCAGCGCGGTGTCGAGCTGCGTGCCGCCGCAGGCCGCTCCGCCGATGACGATGGTCTCGTTCCCCGACTTCGACGCCGAGCAGCCGCCGATGTCCGGGTACCACGTGGGCCTCGGCATCTCGTCCAACTTCCTCAACAACGCGTTCTGGGGAGCGCACCAGGCCGGCGCGCTGTGCCTCAACCTGTCGTCCGAGAACGTGGGCCTGATCAACACCGGCCTCTTCAAGACGTTCCTCCCGTCGCTCGGGAAGCTCGCCACGCGCGATGGCATCGACGCGCCGATGATGGTGGTGCTGCGCCCCGCGCGCCCGCCGACCGTGGTGGTGGGCGAGGGCACTGCTGATCCCGTCACGCACAAGCCGATCAAGCCGCTCTTGTTGATCACGATGGCGGACGTGAGCGTCGACTTCTACGCGATGTTCGATGACCGCTACGCGCGGCTCTTCACGTTGACCGCCGACATCTCGCTGCCCATCTCGCTCATCTTCGAAGGCTGCGACAAGGTCACTCCGGCGCTCGGAGATCTGCGCATGTTGATCGGCAACATCCGCACCGGGAACAGCGAGATCCTCGCCGAAGACCCGCAGGTGCTCGCCGATCTCGTGCCTGCGGTCATCGGTCTGGCCGAGCCGGCGCTCGCTGGCGCGCTGCAGGGCTTCGCGCTCCCGTCGCTGGGCAACTTCAAGCTCAAGGTCAACGCCGCGAAGGGCGTGGGCAACATCACCGGCACCGAGGCGTACAACCACCTCGGCATCTACGCGACGCTCATGCCGGCCAACGCGATGTGTGCGGTCTCGTCTCCCAAGCTCGAGGTCGCGCTCAAGGGTTCGCGCATGCCGAAGAGCGAAGACATGAAGCTCGATGGCAAGCACAAGTTGCCGTGGCCGGAAGCGGTGCTCGACGTGCGCGCGCTCGGCAAGTCGGGCAGCCCCGAGTTCTCGTTCAAGGTCGACGACGGTCTGTGGACTGACTTCGTGGCCGTGACCAACGACGAGCTCGTCGTCTCGCACCCGCGCTTCCTGATGCAGGGCCGCCACGTGATTCACGTGCGCACGCGCGTCTCGGAAGACCCGCACGGCATCTCGTCGGCGCAGTCGATCGGCTTCCTCGTCGACTGGGAAGCGCCCGAGGTCGCGCTGACCGCCGACACCGCGACGGATCTCGTGAACGTCGTCGCGCATGACGTCGTGTCGGGAGAGAAGATCGAGTTCGCGTACCAGGTGGGCACTGGCGCGCAGTCGTCGTTCGGTGCGGCCCGGCCCATCAAGCTCTCGGCGATCGAGGTGCAGGGTGGGGTGACCGTGTTCGTGCGCGATGAGCTCGGCAACATCGGCCAGGCCACCTACCGTCCGCCCACCGTCGCGCTGCGGCCGGAGAGCACGGGCGCCATCGATTCCGGGTTGCCCGCGTCGGCTGGTTGCTCGTCGGGCCTCGGTGTCTTCGTCCTCGGAGCCGTCGCGCTGCTCCGTCGTCGTCGTCGCTGAATCGCGCCGCCCCGCTCGACACAAAGCCAGCGATGCGACTGACGAATGATCGGCGTTGGGGAGAGAAGCGGTCAGGGTGAGGGCGCCCATCCTGCTGCTCCTCGTCCTGTCGGCGTCCGCAGCGCACGCTCAGTCACACCGCGGCTCGCTCGGCCTCAACATCGAAGGCGGCTTCGAAGCTCTCACCGCGATCACCTCGATGGCGACCTCAGATCGCGGCTTCCGCGCGCCGGTCGAAGTCGGAGGCACCCTCGGCGTCTTCGATCACGGCGAGCTCACGCTCAGCGGCCGCCTCGAATTCCCCGTCGCGTTCGTCACCGGCTACGGCGTGAGCTTCTACGGCGGGCTCCGCAACAGCTTTGGCTACGACCAATGGAAGACGTTCTTCTCCATCGAGCTGGCGATTCACGCCGCGCCGTTCTTCACCGCGGGCGCGCGCGCCGGCTTCGGCGTGCTCTACGACGTGTTGCCGATCGTCGCGGTGTACGCCGTTCTCCACGGACAACTCGGCGGTGGAGTGGCGCTCCGACTCTCTGGAGATCTGTCCGTCGGCGTTCAATTCCGCACGTACCTGTTCTGATTTTTTGACCAGCAACACGCGTGTGAGAGCATGTGTGCCTATGAACGACAACGCACGCCTCACCTCGGTGGTGTTTCGCTTGAACCGTGATCGGCTCGAGCAGCTGAAGGATCTCTCGAAGGAGACGCGCATTCGCCAGAGCGAGTACCTGCGCGAGGCCATCACGGATTTGCTCGAGAAGTACGAAGACAAGCTGGACGACTGAGCAGCCTGATCCCGGGCGAAGAAATCGGCCCCGCGCGTGTGGTAACAACCACCCGCGAACATGGGGCCGAACGATCCGGGGTGGCTGTTTCGAGAAGGCGATCTGATCCTGGGCCCCGTCGCGGCCAGCCAGATCGTCGAGAAGCTCTACGCGGGTGAACTCCTTCCGCAGAGCGAAGTGCAACTCATGGGGTCGGGACGCTTCCAGAAAGTGTCCGAGGTCCCGGAGTTCAAGGTCCACGTCGCCAAGTCCGAAGCGAAGAAGCGCGTCGACGCGCAGGCCGTTGCGCATCACAGCGATCAGAAGAAGAAGACCGTCCGCGCGCTGTCGATCGGCGCCGGCATCCTCGTCACGCTCGGCATCATCGTCGCCGTGATCGGCAACTACCTCGCAGTTCACACGCCGACCGGCAAGACGGCCGAGGAACTGGCGTGGGGCGACATCACGGTCGACGCTCCGACGATCTCGAAGGCCAAACGCCGCGTTGACGACGAGCTCGTCGACTACAACGGCAGCGGGAAGAAGCCGCCGGTGGGCAACACGCCCGTCGCCACGCGGCCTCCGACCGGCACCAAGCCGCCTGATGGCACCAAGCCTCCGACGGGAACCAAGCCGCCCACGGCGAACAACGACCCCGACGGCATGTCGATGGGCGAGGTCGATGAGGCCGGCATCAACTCGGTCGTCGCCAGGCACAAGGCGTCGCTGATTCCCTGCATCAAGACCGTCGCCAAGCCGGGCGTGTTCTTGAAGATCCCCATCGAGTTCTCGATCGCCGAAGCCGGCAAGGTCTCGAAGGTGTGGGTCGACAATTCCGATTTGAAGGGCTCCGGCCTCGAAGAGTGCCTCTTGAAGGAGCTGCAGAAGTGGCCGTTCAAGCCGGGCCACGCGGGCAATTCGGTCAACCTGTCTTTCAACGTTGGCAAGAAGAGCTGAGTTGCCCCCAACGCCGTCGCCCCAAGGGGCTTTGGTTCGCGTAGAAGCGCAGGAATGAGCGGCGGCATCGAGCCCGGATCTCTCCGGCACACGGTCATTCTCGCGGCGAAGCGTTTCAAGTCCTCGTGGGTCGAGTTCGGAAAGCTCCTCGCGCAGGTGCGTCACGAGGCGAAACACGAAGAGTGGGGCTACCCGAACTTCGAGACCTATTGCCTCGCTGAGCTGCGCATCAAGAAGCAGACGGCCGAGAAGCTCACCCGCAACTACGGCTTCCTCGAGAAACACGAGCCGCAGGTGATGAAGACGCCCGAGCTCGCGGAAGCCGCCCCGGCCTTCGAGGTGGTCGAGGTGCTGGCGCAGGCCGAAGACCGCGGCGTGCTCACCGCGTCCGAGTACAAGTCGATCCGCGACTCGATCTGGAACCAGGAAAAGGAGACCAGCGAGCTGAAGAAGGAGCTCACCGACAAGTTCCCTCCGCCCGAGCCCAAGTTCGATTCCACCGCTGATCTCAAGCGGCTGTGGGGCGTCGCCAAAAGACTGGCGGCTGATCTCCACTCGAATCGCAAGGCCACCACGGGTGTGCGGGAGCGCGCCGATCGGCTGGCCTCTGACCTCGAAGAGCTGCTGACCAAGCGGGACGAAGCGGGTCTGGAGTAACGCCGCGCGGGTTTGGCTACCCCGTCAACCGGCTGTCGCACTGGCGACTTTCGTGAACCTGTCAGTGCTGGTTGCTAGGGTTGCAAGGTACCCCGACCCCCGCATTACAGTCGTCTTCAAGGGTCAGCTGCGAAAGGACGTTCGGTGAAGAAGGGCGAGCATCACGTCAACCTCTCGTGCTCCTTCTGCGGCAAGTCGCAGCGGGAAGTCCGGAAGCTGATCGCCGGCCCCACCGTCTACATCTGCGACGAG
>JAEUJS010000712.1 GCA_016792935.1 Archangium sp.
CTTCACGCTGGAGTCGATCACCGTGCGCACGTCGATGGCGCTCGCGGCTCCACGCGACGGGCGGCCGAGCTCGAGCAGGCTGCGCACGATGCCGTCGATGCGCTGCACCTCGCCCTCGATGCGGTTGATCAGATCGATGAGCTCGACGTTGTCCTTAGCTCGCATGCGGATCACCGACACGTAGCCGAGGATCCCCGCGAGCGGATTTCCGACCTCGTGCGCCACGCCCGCGGCGAGCTTGCCGACGGTGGCGAGGCGATCGGTGGCGACCAACTCGGCCTGCAGCCGCACCAGCGAGTCGCGCGACGCGGTGAGCTCGGTGAGCTGCTTCTGGTTGAGCGCCCGCTCCGACGAGAGATCGAGCGCGAGGCGGCGCAGCGCGCGATCGAGGCGAAGGAGCAGCGCCCCGCCCTCGTCGTCGTCGCGCGCCAGCTGCTTCACCGTGGCGCCGATGCGTTCCACCGGGCGGCCGACCGTGAAGTGGAGCACGAGGTAGACGATCAACGCAGAGAGCACGAGATCGCTGGTGAGGATCAACTGGCTCAGTCCAAGCCAGTCGCCGGGCACCTGCGCGCGCTTGAGCAGCGGCTGCAAGCTGAGCCACGTCGGCACGACGGCGACCAGAGAGATCAGCACCGCGGTGATCAGCAGCCGGAGCTTCATCGCCTCGCCCTCACGCGGCGCCTGCCGAACCGCTCGGCGAACGACCTCGCGCGACACGGGACACGCGGTTTGCGAGCGAGCTCGCTCCGCACGGCGAACGGCCGCGCGAGACGCGGGACGCGGCACTTGCGCGCGAGCGCACGCCGCACAGCGAACGGCCTCGCGTGACGCGGTTCAGACACAATGCACACGCTGAGCGGTGCCGTCGTGAGGCGCAACGTCGAGTGTGTGCCGCGGCCCAGCGCAAACCCACCCGTCCGCCGCATCTCGACCACGCGCGCCGACATCAGTCGCGATCTCCGAGGCCGTGCTTCGCCAGCCGGTAGCGCATCGAACGGAAGGTCAGCCCCAACAGCTCCGCGGCGCGCGTCTTCACGCCGTCGGCTTTGCGGAGCGAGGCCTCGAGAAACCGCCGCTCCACACCGTCGAGATGACGCTCGAGCGAAAAGCCATCGCCCAGCTGCACTTCGCCCGCGCTGGCGACCGGCTCCGAAGCCGAGGCGCCGGTCACTGCGGGCGGCAAGCTTTCTGGGCCCAGCAGCTTCCCGTCGGCCAGCGTCGCCGCGCGCTCGATGATGTTGTGCAACTGCCGCACGTTGCCCGTGAACGGGTACTTCTCGATGAGCGCGAGCGCTTCCTCGGTGAAGGCCATGCCCGGCCGCTCGAGCTCTTCCGACACACGCGCGAGGAAGTACTCGGTGAGGGGCCGAATGTCTTCGCGACGCTGACGCAGCGGCGGCAGCTCGAGGTTGATGACGTTCAAGCGGTGAAAGAGATCTTCACGGAAGCGCCCCGCCTTCACCTCGTCATCGAGCCGGCGGTTGGTGGCCGCCAACACGCGCGCCTCGAACGGCACCTCTCGTGAGCTGCCCACCGGCTTGACGCGCCGCTCCTGCAGCACGCGCAAGAGCTTCACCTGCGTGCCCATCGGCAGCTCGCCGACCTCGTCGAGCAACACCGTGCCATCGCCCGCCGACACGAGGATGCCGGTGCGATCGCTCGTCGCTCCCGTGAACGCCCCGCGCATGTGACCGAAGAGCTCGCTCTCGAGCACCCCTTCCGCGAGCGCGCCGCAGTTGATCGGTACGAAGGGTGCGTTGGCGCGCGGGCTGCGGTTGTGAATGGCGCGCGCCACGACTTCCTTGCCGGTGCCGCTCTCTCCCGTCACGAGCACCGTGGTGCGCGCGACCGCGACCTTGTCGACCAGCGCCCACACGTCGCGCATCACGCCGCTGGTGCCGACGAAGTACTCGGCGTGTGGCGTGAGCGACGCGCGCAGCGTGCGGTTCTCTTCGCTCAGCCGGCTCTTCTCGAGCGCGCGCTCCACCAGCAGCATCAGCTCGTCGTTGTCGAAGGGCTTGCTGATGTAGTCGTAAGCGCCCTGCCGCATGGCCTGCACCGCCGACGCCGGCGTGCCGTAGGCGGTGATGACGATCACCTCGGCAGGTGGATTGAGCGCGCGCGCCGAGCGCACCACGTCGAGGCCGGAATCGTTGCCGATGCGGAAGTCGCTGATGACCAACTCGGTGCCACCCCTGGCGAGGATCATCTGCGCTTCGCTGAGCGCGCCCGCGAGTTCGACGGTGTGGCCGCTGCGCGTCAGCAGCACCTCGAGGAACTCGCGAATCGAATGTTCATCGTCAACGACCAGAATGCGCGACATGGGTCTCCTCGTGCTGCGTCGTTGGCGATGAGGTGCCGAGCGTCGGCGCGTCGAGCGCGCGCAGCGTCACCGAGAAGGTCGTCCCTGCTTCTGGATTCGAGTCGACGGTGATGGTGCCACCGTGCGCCTGAACGATGGAGCTCACCGTCGACAGACCGAGCCCGCTCCCGCCGCGCGAGCGCGAGAAGAACGGGTCGAAGATGCGCTGGCGATCTTCCGGCGCGATGCTGCCCGCGCTGTCCCACACCTCGATCAGCGGCCCGGCTTTCACCCGAATGCGAATCGAACCACTTCGCGAGGTGATCGCCGCGGCGGCGTTGCGCAGCAGGTTGATCAACACCTGCTTCACCTGGCTCGCGTCGCACGCGGCTTCCACCGGCTCGAGTTCCTCTTCCACGCGCACGCCGAGGAACGACGGGTCGGCGCGCAGGAGCTCGAGCGTCTCGTGCACCACGTGATCGAGCCGCGTCGGAACCAGCTGTGGCCGCGGAGGCCGTGCCAGGTCGAGATAGCCTTCCACCAGACCGGCGAGCCGATCGGCCTCGCGCACGATCACGTTGGCCAGCTTGTGCTGCGGAGCGCTCGCCGAGTCTCCCGCGAGCAGTTGCGCCGAGCCACGCATCGCCGCGAGCGGGTTGCGGATCTCGTGCGCCAGCTGCGCCGACAGCCGGCCCAGCGTGGCGAGGTGATCGATCTTGTCGAGTTCCTGCTCGACGCGCCGCAGCTCGGTGAGATCTTGAAACACCACCAGCAGACCGCGCGCGCCCGGCAACGTCGCGACCGAGAGGCCCAGCGTGCGTTCGCCGCGTGGCGTCTGCACCTTGAGCTCGTGCCGGCGCGCCACCACCAGGCCCGTGACCTGCGGAAACAATGACTCGATGTCGCGTTGCCCGACCACCGACTCGGCGCTGACTCCGAGAATGCTCGCGGCGGCGGGATTCAAGAAGGTGACTGCGCCCACGCTGTCGCAGGTGATCAACCCCGACGGCATCGCCGAGACGATCTCGTTCTGCAGCTCGGTCAGCTGCTTCACTTCGCGCTCGCTGGCGTCGAGCCGGCCACCGGTGCGCGTGAGCTGCTCTCCGACGTAGCCGCTGAGCACGGCGATCAAGAGCTGGGCGAGCAGCTGAATGAAGAGATCGAGCGCGAAGCGCACCGGGTCGGACGTGGCGAGCGAGCTGGGCACGATGGCGAGCACCCCCAGGTACGCCGACGCCGCGCCGAGAAAGCCGATCACCGCACCGCGGGTCCCGAGCAACACGGCCGCGCCGACGATGGAAACCAGGAACAGAAACGAGAAGGGCGAGCGCGAGCCGCCGGTGAGAAAGACCACGCTCGCGGCGAGCATCACGTCGAAGACGATCTGCACCCACGCGGCTTCGACACCGACGCGCGAGCGGCGGATCAACAGACCCGTCACCAGCGTGAGCACGTAGCTGAAGCCGATGATGCCGAACGAGGCGAGATCGGCGCGCGAGAGCTCGCCAGTGGGAATCGAGGCGAGCTGTGCACCGAGACCACCGAGCACCAGCGTGGTGGCGATGGTGCGGAAGATGGTCAGCCACAGGAGGCGAACCGTGAGGCCGCCTCCCGCGCGCAGATCCGTCTTGCTCGAAGTTCGCCCGACCGTCTTCGCTGGTGGCGCCGCCGGGCCGAGGCCCCGAGCGTCGCGACTACTTGATGGCACCGGCGATGCTGAAGATGGGGAGGTACATGGCGATGAGGAAGCCACCGACCGCGCCACCGAGGAAGACCATCATGATCGGCTCGATGAGCGAGGTGAGCGAGGCAACGCCAGCGTCGACTTCATCGTCGTAGAAGTCGGCGATCTTGCCGAGCATCTGATCCATCGCGCCGGTCGCTTCACCGACGCCGATCATCTGCACGACCATCGAGGGGAACACCTTGGTCTCGGCGAGCGGGCCGGCGATGTTCTTACCTTCGGCGATCTTCGCTCGGACGTACTGGATGCCCTTCTCGATGGTGCGGTTGCCGGCGGTCTTCGCCGTCACGTCGAGCGCGTCGAGAATGGGAACGCCGGAGCTGATCATCGTGCCCAGCGTGCGCGTGAAGCGCGCGACGGCGACCTTGCGAATCAGATCTCCGATCAGCGGCGCGTAGAGGATGCCCTTGTCGAAGATCTCCCGGCCGCGGGGGTTCTGGTAGAACATGCGGAACGCGACGATGACGACCGCGATGCCGATCATCAAATAGATCAGGTTCGCCTGCAGCCAGTCGGACAGCGAGACGACGACCTGCGTCGGACCAGGCAGCGCTGAACCAAAGTCGGCGAACATCTTCGCGAACACGGGCGTCACCTTCACGAGCAGCACGCCGGTGACGAGAATACCGATGCAGACGACGGCGATCGGGTACGTCAGCGCGCCCTTCACCTTGCGGTACAGCTTCTCTGACTTCTCACGGTAGACCGCGAGGCGGTTGAGAATGGTATCGAGAATACCGCCGACCTCACCGGCCGCGCAGAGCTGCACGTAGAGCTCGTCGAAGACCTTGGGGTGTTCCTTGAGCGCGTCAGAGAACGTCGAACCACCTTCGACGCGCGTCTTGATCGCGAACACGACTTTGCGGAACGCGGCGTTCTCAGTCTGGCTGCCGAGAATGTCGAGGCACTGCACGAGCGGAAGACCGGCGTCGATCATCGTCGCGAACTGGCGCGTGAAGATCAGGATGTCCTTGCTCGCCACGCCGCCCGGAAGGGCGATGTTCATGTCGAGCAGGCTCTTCTTGCGGACCTTGGTGACGGTCAGGCCGAGCGAGATGAGACGGGCCTCGACGGCCTTCTCGTCGCCGGCCTCCATCTCGCCCTTCTTGACCTCGCCCTGCTTGGTCTTCGCTTCCCAGAGATAGACCGGCGTCGAGGACTTCTTCGCCGCTGCCTTGACGGTTGCTGCCTGGGCCATGAGCCCTCCAGATGATCAGTAGACGAAGCGCCGCGATGTTAGCCGCGTGCGCACAAACTCCAAATGACCGGTGCGTGTCGCACCTGCCCTTACCTGCCAGGAGGCCCTGCGGGGCGAGGCACGGCGCCAGAAGCCTGGTGGCCGGGGAGCTGCGCTCCGCCACCCGACGCCATGATGTTCTTGAGCTCTTCGGGGTCGCTGGTGCGGCCGAAGGCCTCGTCCATCGAGATCATCTTGCGCGAGAGCAACGCGGCGAGCGCCTGATTGAAAGTCTGCATGCCGAACTTCGCCTGGCCGACCTGCATCTGCGAATAGATCTGGTGCACCTTGTCTTCGCGAATGAGGTTTCGAATTGCAGGGTTCGGGATCATCACCTCGAGCGCCAGCACGCGACCGCCACCCTGCGCGCGGGCGAGCAGCGACTGCGACATGATGCCTTCGAGCACGAAGCTCAGCTGCGCGCGCACCTGCGGCTGCTGGTACGGCGGGAACACGTCGAGGATGCGGTTGATGGTCTGCACCGCGCTGTTGGTGTGCAGCGTCGCGAAGGCGATGTGACCGGTCTCGGCGATAACCAGCGCGGACTCGATGGTCTCGAGGTCGCGCATCTCACCGACCAGCACGACGTCGGGGTCCTGCCGCAAGATGTACTTGAGCGCGAGCTTGAAGCTCTTCGTGTCGGCACCGACCTCGCGCTGGTTCACGAGGCAGTTCTTGTGCGGGTGCAGGTATTCGATCGGGTCTTCGATCGTCATGATGTGCTCGTGACGGTCGGTGTTCACCTTGTCGATGATCGACGCGAGCGTGGTCGACTTGCCTGAGCCCGTCGGCCCCGTCACCAGCATCAGCCCACGCGGCTTCTTCGAGAGCTCCTGCACGATGGGCGGCAGGCCCAGTTCCTGGAACGTCAGGATCTTGAAGGGAATGGTGCGGAAGGCGCCGGCGACGGCTCCGCGCTGCATGAAGATGTTCGAGCGGAAGCGCGAGAGGCCCTTCACGCCGAACGAGAGGTCGAGTTCGTTGTCCTCTTCGAACTTGTGCTTCTGCGCGTCGGTGAGAATCGAATAGCAGAGCTGCTTGGTCTCGACCGGAGTCAGCGGGTTCATCTTCAGCGGGACCAGATCGCCGTCGATGCGGAGCTGCGGAGGAGAGCCAGTGGTGATGTGGAGATCGCTTGCGCCGCGATCGACCATGGCCTTGAGCAGCTGGTGAAGATTCGCCACGAGAACTTCCTTCCTGAACTTCCTGGAGTCAGTGAGTTTTAGAAACGGTCGGGCGCGGTGTTGGAGACCGCTTCGTCGACGGTCGACACGCCAGCCATCACCTTCGAGATGGCCGCCATGCGCAGCGTCTGCATGCCGAGCCGAATCGCCTCTTGCTTGAGCTCGGCGGCCGACGCGCCGTTGATGACGATCTCCTTGAGGCCGTCCCAGAAGGGCATGACCTCGTACACGGCGACTCGGCCGCGGTAGCCGCGATCGTTGCATTCCTTGCAGCCGCCCTTGTCGTAGAGCGTGAAGGAACCGATCTTGTCCGCCGGAACGCCGGCGTTGATCAGGGCCTGCTCGTCGACGTTGGCGACCTGCCGCTTGCAGTTTTGGCAGAGCCGGCGCAACAGACGTTGCGCGAGGATCAGGTTGAGCGACGCCGTGACCATGAACGGTTCGATGCCCATGTTCAGCAGGCGGCTGACCGTGCCCGGCGCGTCGTTGGTGTGCAGCGTGGACAACACGAGGTGGCCCGTGAGCGCGGCCTTCACGCCGATTTCCGCGGTCTCGAAGTCGCGGATCTCACCGATCATGATGGTGTCGGGGTCTTGCCGGAGGAACGAGCGGAGCGCGGCCGCGAAGTTGAGGCCGATGCTGTCCTGCATCTGCACCTGGTTGATGCCCGCGAAGTTGAACTCGACGGGATCTTCCGCGGTGGACACGTTGGTGGTCGGGTCGTTCAGCGCGGCGAGCGCCGAATAGAGCGTGGTGGTCTTTCCCGAACCCGTGGGGCCGGTCACCAGCACCATGCCGTACGGGCGATCGATCGCTTCCTTGAACCACTTCAGCGGCTCGGGGTCGAAGCCGAGCTTGGTCATGTCGAGCTGCAGGTTCGACTTGTCGAGCAGACGCATGACGACTTTTTCGCCGAACAGCGTCGGGCAGACCGAGACGCGGAAGTCCATCTCCTTGCCGCCGCCCAGCTTGATCTTGATGCGTCCGTCCTGCGGCAAGCGGCGCTCGGAGATGTCGAGCTGCGACATGATCTTCAGACGCGAGATGATCGCGTTGCGCAGCTTCATCGGCGGCTTCATCACCTCGTACATCACGCCGTCGATGCGGAAGCGGACGCGGAAGTCCTTCTCGTACGGCTCGACGTGGATGTCGGAGGCGCGCTTGCTGATGGCGTCCTTCAGGATCAGGTTCACCAGCTTGATGACGGGCGCGTCGTCGGCGGCCTTGGCGGCCTCTTCGACGTTCTCGCTCGAGGTCTCGGCGACCTCGACGTCGTCTTCACCCATGCCCTCGACGATGTCTTCGAGGCTGGGGCCCTTCTCGGCGTAAAAGCGCTCGATGGCCTCGCGAATCGCGGGCTCCGAAGCGACCACCGCTTCGATGTTGTAGCCGGTGAGGAACTTCAGATCGTCGACGGCGTAGATGTTCGACGGGTCGCACATCGCGACGATCAGCGCTGAGCCGGCGCGGTTGACGGGCACCACGAGGTGCTTCTCGGCGACGTCTTTGGGGACGAGCTTGATGATGTCGGGCTCGACGTCGAACTCCTTCAAGTTGATCGCCGGAACGCCGTACTGCTTGCTCAAGAAGTCGGTGAGCTTCGACTCCTCGATGGCGCCGACCTTGATGAGCGCGGTGCCGATGCGCGTACCGGTCTTCTGCTGTTCTTCCTGCGCTTTGCGGAGCTGTTGAACCGAGATGAGGTTTTCGCGAACGAGCAGCTCGCCCAGACGACCTGACATGGAGTGTGCCCTTGGAGTGGGTGCAGCGTGAGACAGGAAAAAAAGAGCCCGCGGATTCAAACTCCGCGTTCCGGGCAAAGCAAGGATTGCGGAACGGGGCCTAGGTGAAACTGCGGGCCACCGCTTCGCGCGCCGCTTCGAGATCGCGCGCGATCTGCGCCGAGAGTTCGTCGGCGGAGCCGAAGCGCTTCTCCGCGCGCAGCCGTTCGAGGAATTCGACGCGCAGGCGCTGACCGTACAGGTCACCCGAATAATCGAACAGGTGGGCCTCGATGGTCACTTCCCCGCCGCCAAAGGTGGGTTTCACACCGATGTTGGCCGCACCGCCGCGCAACGTTTCCTCGCCCGGCACGCGCACGCGAATCGCGTACACGCCCGGAGCCGGACGCAGCTCGTTGGCAGTGTCGATGTTGGCCGTGGGGAAGCCGATGGTGCGGCCGCGGCCGGCGCCCGGTACCACCACGCCCTCGAGATCGAAGGGGCGGCTCAGGAAGCGCGCAGCGGCCTCCACGCGGCCCTCGAGCACGTATTCGCGAATCTTGCTCGACGAGACGACGACACCCTCGACCGTCACCGGAGCGACCGCCACCACCTTCGCGCCGCGCGCCTTCGCGGCTTCGGTCAACGTCGCGACCGTGCCGGCGCGTTTCTGGCCGTAGGTAAAATCCGTGCCGACGACGATCGCTCCGACGCCGAGCCCGTCGAACAGACTCGCTTCGAACTGCGCCGGAGAGCTCTTCGCGTAGTCGAGGGTGAAGGGCTGCACGACGACGAAGGCAGCGCCCGCGGCCTCGAGGAGCTCGAGCTTGCGCGCCTGCAGCACGATCAAGCGAGGCGCGAGCTGCGGCTGCAGCACTTTGCCCGGGTGCGGGAGAAATGTGACGGCTGCGACCTTCCCGTGCTTCGCCGCTTCGGTGAACAGCGCCTGGTGGCCGAGGTGAACGCCGTCGAAGTTGCCGAGGCACGCCGCCGCGCCCTTCAGCTCACCGTTGGACGCCTCTTGAATCGATGCAAAGACCTTCATGTGCGGGCCGGACTATAGGTGGCAGGCGTGAACCTGGCGTTGATCACGTTGGTGCTGGCCGCCTGGCCGCTCCCGCCCGATGCAGGGCGCGGTGAGTTCGCCAACCCTTCGAACTGGCCGAACGAGCCCGCGTGGATCGAGCAATGGCCGTTGTTGTCGTTCACTCCCGACGCCGGGCGGTGGAGCGCTCTGAGCGACGCTGAGCGTGATGCGGGAGTCGGCATGAGCATCGATCGCGCGTTCAGCGTGACGCTCGGCGCTCCGAACGTGACCATCGCGGTGATCGCTCCGTCGTTCGACACACGAGAAGCCATCGTCGCGAACGCGTGGAAGTTGAACGCCGCGGAAGTTCCCGACGCTGGCGACGTGAACGGCAACGGACGAATCGACGTCGGTGATTTCGCGGCCGACCCACGCGTGACCGACCGCAACGGTAACGGCGCGATCGATCTCGACGACGTGGTGCGCTCGCTGTCCGACGGAATGGATCAAGATCAGAACGGCCGCATCGACGACATCAGCGGGTGGGATTTCGATTCGGCTGGCGCGTTGTTCGCCAGCGACGCGGGACGATCGATCGCTCCGCTCGCGGCGCCGATCGACGATGGCCTCCCTGGCGTTGGAGTGTGTCCGCGCTGCACGGTGGTGGCGTTCGCCGACTCGTCCTTCGAGCGCGCTCTGAACGCTGCCGTGTCGAGTGGAGCGCGCGTGGTGCTGGCTCCGCGCTTCGATGGGGAGCTGAGCCCGTCGTCGCTCCAGGCGCTCGATGCCGGAGCGATCGTCATCACGGCTGGCTCGGGATCGCTCGCTTCCTTCCCTTTGGCGGTTCACCCCGCAGTGTGGAGTCCCCGCACGCTGACCGCTGACGCGACCTCGGCGCAGAGTCGCTCGGGCTGCGGTGGCCTCGCACGCGGATCGATCTCGGTGAGCACCACCACCTGCGAACGGGAAGCGGCCACCACGCTCGCCGGCCTCGCGGCCCTGGTGCTCTCGGCAAATCCCTCGCTCGACGCGCAGCAGGTGCGAGGCCTGCTCGGAGGCGATCGCATCGATGCGTTCGCAGCAGTGACTCGCGCCGCAGGAATGGCTCCGCCGCTGATCGATACG
This sequence comes from Archangium sp., assembly GCA_016792935.1. Classification (GTDB taxonomy): domain Bacteria; phylum Myxococcota; class Myxococcia; order Myxococcales; family Myxococcaceae; genus Archangium_A. The sequence continues at coordinate 10,344 of JAEUJS010000712.1, forward strand.
GCCGCGACGCAGGTGTTGCCGCTCTCGGGAGCGACGCGGTGTTTCGTCGACGGCGTCGAGGTGCGCTGCGATGGCGGGCTCACCACCGGCCAGTTCGAGATCTCGCTCGATGTCCGACCTGAGCGCGCGTTCTCGCTGTTCACCGAACACACGAGCGGGGGTGAGTGGAACACCTGGTTCGCCGCTCCACCGCAGGCCGCGCGGAGAGGTTTGGTGGCGATCACCACTCCCGGTTGGGGCTCGCGACCGCCCCGCTACGTCGATCTCTCAGGACTCGAGACGGATGAGCTGGTGTTCGCTCGTCGTGCCGGGCGATTGCCATTCGCCATGGCGCGCATCGATGGAGATCGTCAGAGCGACCTGATCGAGATCGACGGGCGCGAGGTGGTGATCAACGGAACACTCCTCGAGACGCTCGACGCCGGGGCGCTCGAAGGGCCGATCGCCATCGATGGAACGCTGATTACGCTGGAGAACAGCGGGCTGATCACCGTGCGCAACGGCGCGGATCGGTGGACGCATCAACTCCCGGCGTTGAGCGGGCCTGCGATCGGAAAGATCGACGGAGACAACTCGATCGATCTGGCGCTCGCCGACGGCGCGATGGTGCACGTGTTGATCACCGACGCCCGGGGCCCGACGTCACTGAGCTGGACTGCTCCGTCTCGCGCGCGGGAGGCCCTGCTCGGCAATGTCGCCGGAGACGCTGAGCTCGAGGTAATCGCCGAGAAGATCTTCGACTCGCGCGGCGCGGTGCTCGGCACGCTCGATGGCTGGGTTCCGTCGAACTGGCCCGCGTTGCTCACGCGCGCCGACGAGACCAGCGCTCGCTCGCTCGTGCAGCTCGAGTCACGCGTGGATGGTCGCGTCGATGTCGCGCGCTACGAGGTCGAGCGCGCGCTGCGTGGCGGTGATCAGCTCATCGCACGCCGAGTGATCACCACGCTGACGCACGAGCCGGCGCCAGGAGGCATGGCCGCGGTGGACGTCACGGGAGATCGTCATCCTGATCTCCTGATCCCCACGCTCGATGGGCTGGTGTTCATCATCGATCTCGACGGCAGCTCGCCACCCGAGTCTCCAGTCAGTGCCTGGGGGACGGTGGTGAGCGCTCCGACGGTCGGCGTACGTGACGATCACGTCGAGTGGTCGGTGCGCAACACGCGCGGTGACGTGGTGCGCTTCCTCTCGCGAGGGTTGGTCGAAGACATCACGTGGGATGGACCGGGCCACGATGAGGGAAACACGCGCAACGCCGAGACGCCGTTCCACGCGCGGCGCATCAGCGGCATCGGCATCATGGATCCGCCGATCCTCCAGCCGATGTGTGGCTGTTCAGCGAGCGAGGGCACCCTCGTGTTGCTCGCGCTGATCACTTTCCTGTTCCGACGTCAGACGCGCTGCTGATAGCGGTCACTCCTCGGTTCCCCAATGCGCATTCCGCTTCGCCCTACAGCCGCCGGTGCCGAGCTCGTCGGCCTTGAAGAACCTCCCGACTGGACGGCCGTGTTCAACGGCTCGACCGGCCCGCTGGAGCTCGAGATCGGCTGCGGAGCGGGTGGCTTCGCGCTCGAACACTGCAAGCGCAACCCGTCGATCCGCTTCGTCGCGTTCGAGTGGCGCAAGAAGTACGCGCGCGAGGTCGCGTTCCGCGCCGAGAAACACGGCATCACCAACCTGAAGGTGATCGAAGGCGACGCGCGCATGGAAGTGCCGCGCCTCTTCACGCCCGGAAGTCTGGCGTGCATCCACCTCCAATTTCCTGATCCCTGGTGGAAGCGCGCGCATCAGAAGCGGGCGATCCTCCAGCTCGACTTCACGAAATTCCTGCTGACGCTGCTCGCTCCCAATGGGCGCTTCGATTTCCGCACCGACGTGCAAGACGTCGGAGAGCGCGGCCTCAAGGTGCTCGAGCAGGCTGGCTTCCACAACCCGCTCGGGCCGTTGGTGTTCCACCCCTACGACGCCGAAGAAGCGCCCTCGACCCGCGAGCGGAGGTATCTCGCCTCGGGGCAGCCCGTGTATCGCGCGCGCCTCGTCAAGCTCGCGCAGCCGTGACATCCTCCGCGCCTCAAAGCCCCCTGGGGCGACGGCGTTGGGAGAAAGATGGCGGTCAGGCGCAAGACGCTCGAGAGCGCTCGACGCGAGGAGCCGGGGGGCTCGGTCAAGGGCCGACGCCTCCTCGTCGCCGATGATGATCAGCTGATCGTCTCGCAGATCCGTCAGGCCCTCAGCGGCAGCGAGTACGAGTTCGTGGAATGCGCTGACGGCACCGAGGTGTTGTCTGCCATTCGCCAACACCACCCCGATCTCCTGCTGCTCGACGTCGAGATGCCCGGCCTCGGCGGCGTCGAGGTGTGCCGCATCGTGAAGGCCAATCAGGGCTCGAGCGGGTTCGGCTTCATTCCTGTCATCCTGATGACCGCGCGGCGCACGGGAAAGGTCGAAGGCCTCGAGCTGGGCGCCGACGACTACCTGATCAAGCCGTTCGACATGCTCGAGCTCTCAGCGCGCGTGAAGTCGATGCTGCGTTTGAAAGCGTTGCAGGACGCGCTGATGGAAAAGAACCGCGAGCTCGATCGCGCCAACAAAGAGCTCGAGGAGAAGCGCAACGAGCTGCTCCAGCTCTCGCGCACCGATGGCCTCACCGGGCTCATCAACCGCCGTCACTTCGAAGAGCGGCTCGGCGCGGAGTTCGCGCGCAGTGAGCGGTATCGCGCTCCGCTCTCGTGCTTCCTGCTCGACATCGATCACTTCAAGAAGGTGAACGACACGTGGGGCCATCCCTTCGGCGACGTGGTGCTGCGCGAAGTGGCAGGCGTCGCGCGGCGTGCGCTGCGCGATGTCGACATCCTCGCGCGCTACGGCGGTGAAGAGTTGGTGGCGCTGCTGCCCGAGACGTCTCCTGAAGAGGCGTGGCGCGCGGCAGAGCGGGTGCGCATGGGCGTCGAGGCCATGCGGCTGACCGCACAGACCGAAGAAGGTCCGACCACGGTGCGGTGCACGGCGTCGATCGGCGTCTCGACGTTCCCCAGCGAGTCGGTGGGGAGCGCCGACGCCCTGGTGCAGGCCGCTGACGACTGCCTCTACGCAGCCAAAGAAGGGGGCCGCAATCAGGTGCGGCAGGCTGTATGAGGCCTCTGACGATGCGCTGGGTGCTGCTCATTCTGGTGTTGGCTTCCTCGTGCAAGCCCAGGCCTTCGACGGCGACTCCAGAGCTCACCTACCGCACGTTCGTCGACGCGCTGCAGAAGGGTCAGGCGAAGGCCGCGTGGAATCTGCTCTCGGCGCCGACGCGTGAACGCGTGACGGCGAAGTCGAAGCAGCTCGCCGAGGCCAGCAAGGGGCTGGTGCGTGACGAGCCCGAGACCCTCCTCTTCCAGGGGAGCCGACCGGGGACGATCACCACGATCACCCAGGTGCGCGCGGATGAGTCGAGTGCGACCTTGTCGGTGACGAGTTCAGGTGGAACACACGAAGTGAAGCTCGTGAAAGACTCTGGCAAGTGGTTGGTGGACTTGTCAGATACGCTGTGAGGCGCCGTGGTTGATCGCAACAGGGGGAAACCGCCGGTTCAGGTGATCCGCAAAGGGTCGGCCCCCGTTTCGCCCACGCCTTCTCCTTCGACGGTGAAGCCCGTCGTCACGCCGACGCCGAGCGCTTCTTCGAGCGCCAATTCCACGGCTCCGAGTGCCGCCGTGCCTCCCGCGCGCAGCTCGTCACCGCGTCCTGGTGGAGCTGGAGGACCTCGCCCCGGTGGTGGGGGGCCGCGCCCGGGTGGAGGCCGCCCTCCCTTCCGTGGTCCGCCGCGTTCGAGTGTTCCGCTCGCGCCGCCGACGACCGAAGCGATCGCTGCGCTGGCTCGCAAAGAACGCGTGCCGAATCGGATCGCGCGCGGAGAGCTCGAAGGAAAGATGAAGTGCCGCATCTGGAAGAAGCTGCACGCCGAAGAGGCGAAGCGCTTCGATCAGGCGTGGACGTTGATGGAAGCGACTCCGGGGCTCGACCTCGCCGACGCGTTCGGCATCGTGCAGAGCGGCATGTCGGTCGAAGAGTTCCGCGCGCGGCGTGCGCGGGCGCGGCGGCGTGAGGCGATCAAGGAAGCGCGGTCGACGGTTGCGCCTGAGACGATCGACGCGTTCATCGCTGGTCGCATCGCGGACAAGAGCGAGCTGGCCATCGTGATGGGTGAGCGCACGGCGCTCGACGCGATGACGGCGGTGGCTCCGGTGTCGTTTACGACCGAGCGCACGGGGCAGCTCGAGAAGCTGCACGTGGTCGTCGTCGCGCGGAAGACGACGTGGGAGCGGTTGCTGCCCAGGCTCGAGCGCGATCCGAAGTTGTCGCAGAAGCCGGCGTCGGTCGCGCGGCAGCCTGCGCGTCGGCCAGTCAGCGATCCGCGCGCGTTCTTGCCGCACGTCGGTCAGTCGGTGACGCTGCAGCTGCGTAACGGGATCAAGCTGGAGCAGCCTTTGATCGCTGTCGGGCCGTTCGACGTGCTCGTCGGGACGAAGGATGAAGAGCTGTTCGTTCCGCTGCACGCCATCGTTGCGTGGACTCCGCCCGCGGGCGCGAGCACCGACGGCGCCTGAGCCGCCGCGCTCGAAAGCACCTGCGACGAGCTGTGCTCGGGTGAGCGCTCGACGTCGTCGCGTTGAGAGACTCGTGCAGCGGAATGCGCTGCGGACGAGTGGTGTTCGCGTGAGCGCGATCGACCTCGTCGCGTTGAGAGACTCATGCAGCGGAAAGCGCTGCGGACGAGTTGGGTTCGCGTGAGCGCGATCGACCTCGTCGCGTTGAGAGACTCATGCAGCGGAAAGCGCTGCGGACGAGTTGGGGTTCGCGTGAGCGCGATCGACCTCGTCGCGTTGAGAGGCAGCGGAAAAGCACTGGGAGCGACTTGTGTTCGGGTGAGCGCGATCGACGTGCTCGACTCGCGGCAGCTTCTCGGTTCGCGCGTCTGGTCGCGCGATTTCCGCTCGCTTCGGTTCTGGCCTCGCGATCTTCCGGGCGTGGGTGGTCCTGCGGTGGTTGGAACGACCAGAGAAGCCCGGTCGCTCTCCCGGAAAGCGCAGTACTCATGACCTTAAGAGCATGACCACTGCGGTTCCCGGAGCCGCGCCCGGTCGTCGCTCGAAGCTCGCGGGGCACACCCGAAGTCGAGCACGGCGCAGACACCAGAACCGCACTCGTCCCCAGGGCAGTTCAACGCCGACCGTCACTGCGCATACGAGCGGAGTTCCTCGAGCGACATCGCGCGTGCCACTTCTCACAAGACGCGCACGGGTACGCCTCGAGCGTCTTGCGCGTCTCGGGCTCGGCGTTCATGCGCTGCGCCGAGTCCTCGGCCGGGTACGCGATCTTCTTCCCGCAGGTGCGTTCGACTCCAGCATTGCGGCCCGCCTGCAGGTGCAGCTCGACGACTTCGGGTTCCATGCGCGCTGACGGAGGACCGCTCCGACGCTGACTCACAGGTGCATGCGCAGCGCGTCGAGCACTTCCAGCCGCGTGCGGTTGGTGCGCTCATCGAACTGCACCTTGCACAGCGTCTTGATGCGCGAGAGCAGCCGGTATGCCGTCGCGCGTGAGACACCCCGCCCTTCGGCCCATTTCTCGACGGGCTGCCCATCCAACTGCGAGCGGAAGAGATCCTTCTCGTCGTCGCTCAACACCGCCGCGATGCCGCGCGCCAATCGCTGCGCATCGAGCCGGGCGCTGATCACCGACGGAAATTCGCGGCTGCCCGACTGACTGATCTCCGACGGCATCGCCGGGCGCACGTACCGCGCGAACAATTCCTCGGTCGCTTCCTTCGACGTCGGCCGCCGACGCAGTTCGCTCCACACCGCGGCGACCGCCTGCTCGACGGCGATGGGAGAGAAGCCCGTGCGCGTGGAGATCGACGGAGGAAAACCCGACTGCGCCGGACCCGCGACCGCCTCGAGCGCCTCACGCACCTGCGCCGACAACGCGTGCCACGCCTGATGCGAGTCCTGATTTCCGGCGACCACCTGCTTGAAGCGGTGCTTCACCGCGCGCTCGAGCTCGGAGTGGCTCATCGCGAGCAGCTCGGCTCTCCGCGCGTCGTCGAGCACGTGCCGCTCGAAGAACAACCCAATGAAGCCATCGAGCAAGGCCGCATCAACGCGACCCACTCCGACCACGATACGGCGGAGCGCGAGATAGTCCTCTTCCTGGAAGTCGTCGGACGCGTCGTAGCGCTGAAGCGCTTCGTGGAGTCTGGCGACGTCGCCCATGGGTTCAGCGCCGCTGGCGGTAGTTCTGAATCGGGATGACCTGGCTGACGTGCGTGCCCGCGCGAGCGCTCTGCGCCCGACGAATCAGGAGCGGAATGTCACCCTCACCACGCTCGACGGCGAGGCGGAGATCTCCGACGCGCTCGAGGTGACGACGCACCGGAATGCCTTCGGGCGAGAGCGTGACGACCTGACGCAAATGACCTTCGGCCGCTTCGAGGTGCTGCTCCGCGCGCTCGAGATCTTTGCGCGCCAGCGAGAGCCACGCCGCCGTCTCTTCACTCACCAATTCCAGCTCGTGCGAGATGCCGACGATCAACTTGCCGCGCGCTGATTCCGCGGTGACGCGCTCGAGCTCGACCTTCCAGTGCCGCACGTCGCTGCCTTCGCGAGCCGACGCATGCAGCATCACGTTCCACTCCGGAGCGTTCACCTGACCGGTGAGCAACACCCGCCGGGCATAGCCGCGCGAGACGTCTCCCAACGCGATCGTCAGCGCATCAGAGTCGAGATTGGTCGGATAGCTGTGGCGGCACGTCATCGCGACGAAGCCGTTGGGCTGCACGCGCACGCTCGCTTCACCAGCGACCTGCCCGTAGAGATGCGCGGTGACTCCGCCCATCGCCTCGCCGAGACCTTCGGGACCATCGACGTGCTCGAACGCGTTGCCCGAGGGCTGGGTGAGCGCCTGCAACACTTCAGCGACGTAGTGCTTGGCGAGTCCGAGCGCGTGGACGCTGATCTTCTCGCGCGCCAGGCGTTCGCCGAGCTCATCGAACGCTTCCTGCGTGTCCGGCCCGACGCTCGGCTCACCGTCGGTCAGCAGCAACATGCGCGGCTTGCGACCGGGAACGAGCGTGCGCTTGAGGCCCTTCATTCCCACTTCCAAGGCCGAATGGAGCGCGGTGCCCTTGCCGGTCTGGATTCCCTGGAGCGCCTCGACCATCTGCCGCTTGCCGCGCGCGTCCATCATGGTCAGCGGCACGCGCTGTTCCGCGATGCCGTCGAACAACACCAGACCGAGGAAGTCTTCTGGCTGCGAAAGCTCGACGAGCTGCTGCGCCGCTTCGATGGCCGCCGACAACGGCGCGCCCTTCATCGAACCGCTGCGATCGAGCAGCAGGTTGACCATCACCGGCGAGCGCGCTTCTTCAGCCGAGGCTTCCCCGGTGATGAGCACGTTGGCTTCGCGGTGATCCCCTCGCGGGGTCTCGACACTCCAGGCCGTCCATTGCATTGCGGGTGCTCCTTTGCTGCGTTCATTCCTTGAGAGCGCAGCGCCCCGTGATTCGTCTCACCAGCGTAACCGTGCGACCCGACGCACGTCGCGTTAGACCGGTTCCCCCATTCAACCGGATAAGCACACATGCGCACACTCACCGTCGCCGCTCTCCTGATCACTGCCCTTTGCGTGAAGGAAGAACCCAAACCCGAGGTCGTCAGCACGCCGGTGAAGAAGCCTGCGACGCGGCGCATCGAGATGGCCGTCACGACCGATGGCTTCGTTCCGCACGACGTGAAGGTGAAAGCGAACGAGCCGGTGACGCTGGTGGTGACGCGCAAGACCGATGAGACGTGCGCCACCGAGATCTTGATCGAAGGCACGGACATCAACGCGCCGCTGCCGCTCGACAAGCCGGTCGAGGTCGCGTGGACACCGACGAAGGCCGGCCAGGTGAAGTTCGGCTGCGCGATGGACAAGATGATCGGCGGCATTCTCCTCGTCGAGTGAGCAACCGTGCGGATCGAGGAACCTGTCAGTCCTGATCTGTAGGGTGCTCGCGTTATGAGCTCGATTTTCAGCCGCCTGTGCTTCATCGACATCGAGACCACCGGCCTCGATCCGAAGGTCGATTCGATCCTCGAGATCGGTCTGGTGTTCGTCGAGGACGAGGCGATCACGCGGCGTCAGAGCTGGCTCATCCGCGCGCCGGGGCCGGTCGCTCCGTTGATCACCGCGCTCACCGGACTCTCGGGCAGTGAAGGCGTCGCCGACTCACTGAGCGTCGTCGAAGCCGAGGTGCACGACGCGCTCGATGGGTGGACGCTGGTCGCCCACAACGCGAACTTCGAGCGCAGCTTCCTCGGAGCGATCGTCGCTTCGAACGCGATGATCGACTCGTGGGAGATCGCGCAACTCCTCTTCCCCGAATTGCCCGGTCACTCGCTCGACGCGCTGGTGCGGTGGCTCGAGGTCGGTCGTGCGGCTCGCCATCGCGCGCTCGATGACGCGGAAGACACGTTCTCGATGTTGAAGGCGCTCGTGCTGCGCGTGCGCGAAGAAGATCCTTCTCGGATTTCGAGAATCGCCGCGCACCTCGATGACAAAGATCGTGATCAACGCGCGCTGCGTGAGTTCTTGAACGGCGTGGCGACGACGTCTCGACTCGCCGCGACGCCACGAACTCCCGTCGAGCCGCCGCGCGCGGAGTGGACGCAGCTGGTCGGTCAGTCGCTCTCTGCTCCCGCGGTTTCGTTCTTCGAGATCGAACACAGCGCGTTGCTCGAGACGGCGTGGGCCGCGGCGACCGCATCGACCGCGAGCTGCGCGGTGGCCGTTCCGCATCGCGTGTTTCGTCACCAGTCCACGCGGCGCCCGGCGATCGCGCGCACCGCGGTGTGCACCACGCGGCTCGCGGAGCGACTGTTCACGCTACCGCTCGGCCCCGGCCGTGCCTGGCTCTCGTCGTGGATGGAACGAACGCACACCGGCGATCCCGACTCGATGGGTCCCGCGCCGCGCTCGCGCTACCCGAACGCCGCCGAGCTGCTCGACTCCTGCACCGCGGTTTGCGCGTGCACCAGTGACACCTGCCCCGCCCGTCGTGCCCGCGTCCGGAGCGGCCCCGCTCTGATCACCCATGAGCTCGCCCTCGACTGGATCGAACGCGGCGTGCGCGAGCGGCTGATCATTCTCGACGCCGATCGACTCCCCGATGCGGAGCGGCATCGAACCCAGCGCGTGTTGCACCTCGACTCGCTCGAACGCTTCGAGCTCGACGTCACTGAGCTCACCGCGGCGCTGTCCGCCATGAATCCCGGAGTGGTGTTGCTCCGATCGCGCACCTCTTCCGAGTGGGCGCGCATTCGTGCCGCGCTCGACGCGCTCTCGGCGCAGCTGCGGAGGCTCGAGGTCTCCCACGAGCGCGCGCGCGTGTTGAGCGATGTGGTCGAGGTGCTCGAGCCGCCGGGGCCGGGTTTCGAGACGACGGTCTCTCCTGACACGATCGCGCGCGTGCCGGTGCGGCCTCACGATCGCGTCGCGCGAAGGCTGCGTGCGGGCCACTGCCTCATCACGTCCTTCCGCGGTGGGCTCAGGTGGACACGGAGATCATCGTGGTCGCTCCCGGTGCAGAACGTCGGCACGCGTGTCGAGTGGCTGGCTGAGCCCGCTTCGCTCGAGAAGCTCGCGCTGGTGTTGAGCGGAATGGAACCCGTGCTCCTCGTGGCGTCCGAGCCGCTCGCGCCGATCGCCGATGCCTGCGCTGCGAAGGGCCTGAGCGTGAGCCTCGATGAAGCGCGCCCGTCGGCCGTGCAGCTGCGAAAGTGGCGACGCGACGAACCGCTGCCGTCGGCTGCGACCTGCGTCTTCTACGGAGTTCGGGAATTGCGTCGGGCGATCCTGGCGAGTCCGGCGAAGCGCACCGTGATGCTCTCACCGCACGGAATGGATCAAGCCGTCGTCGATCAAGCCCTGCGCGGTCTCGAAGCGAGACCGTTCGTCTGACTCACTTGCTCAGGCGCTCCTCGAGGCGCGTCTGCAGTTTCTTGAGTGACTCGGGGTCTCCTGCTTTCAGCGCCTCGAGATCGGCTTCAGTGCGCGCGCGAAGCTGCGTCACCATCTCTGCGAAGACCGCGAACACATCCTGCAATTCGTCTCCCGGTCGCAGGCCGTAGCTCGGAGGACGCACCGCTCCCGCCGACACCTCACGCGCCATGCGCTTGATGCGGAACAGCGGACCGACGATGCGGTGGGTGATGACGATGGCCGTCAACGCGATGAGCGCGATGAACGCCACCAGCACGCCGAGCAATGCGTAGAGCGTCCACTGCTGCTGGCGCTGCACCTCTTCACTCTGCTTCTGCGCCGCTGCCTTCTCTGCTTCGAACGCCGCGTCGATGGCCTTGCTCTTGTCGGCCAGCTTGGCCGCGAAGTCGGGGTCGTCGAGGTTGGCGGTCAGCTCGTTGTTCAGCGTGCAGTTGCCGAGCTCACGGCTGGTGTCGGCGGCTTTGCGGCGGGAATCGACCGAGGCAGAGATCTGCGAGAACAGCGAGTCCGTGGTGCGAACGAGGAAGGCGCCGAGAAGGCCGGTGATGATCAGCGTGAGCGCGACGAAATAGCCCGCGAACTTGAGCTGAAAGCGCGCGTCGAGGAGGAAGTTTCGAAGCTTCCGATCCTTCGCTCCCGTGGGGGGTGCTGTTTGCTTTCCGTCACTCATGGTCAGTCCTCATTTCTTCCACTCCAGATCCCCAGCTGCGTCGTCGAGGACGCGCGGCACCATGGCCTTGATCAAGCTCTCGGGCTTTCCGCCCGCGGCCTTGACGTTCCACGTCCCCTTCAGTGCCTGCTCCGGGTACGTCATGATCAACATCTCCACCTTGAGGCCCTTGTCCGACGAGCCCGGCAGGAGCTGCATGCGAAGCTGGAATCCCTTGAGTTTCTTCGCACGGATCAGCGTGGCTGCCGATTTCTTGTCCTCATTCGGGGGCGCGAACGCCGCTCCGTAGGTGTTCGTCAACTTCTCGCGCATCGTCTTTTCGGCGAGCTGCACGAGGTCATTGGGGAGATCGCCGACCTTGTCCTGCACCGGCTCGACCTGCAGGTAGAGCGCGCCGGCGGCGACGGCTCCGCCCTGCGTGGCCTTTTCCATCGCGGCCTTCACGCCGGTGTCCGATTCCGCGCCCATCGCCGCCTTGACGCAGGCCACGGCGGCATCGGTGCGGATCTCTCCGAGACTCGAAGCGGCGGCTGAGCGAACGACCGACTCCGGATCTTTCACGAGCCCGCAGAGCGGAGGGACCGCCTCTTCACTCCCCGTACGGCCGAGGAGGAGCGCGGTCTGCGCTTTGACGCGAGGGTCCTTGGTGCTCGCCAGCTGCTTGATGAGGAGTTGGACGCGCGCGTCTTCCGCGTGCGCGGCGACGGAGATCAGGCAGACCAACCAGATGAAGCTCGACCGCCGCACGCGAAGTCACATTCTACAGGGAGGTGCGTCGTTGAAATCGAGGACTTCGTGGAATAACCCCGTGCGCATGCCATCCCACATGACCGCCGCGCAGATTCGCGAGGCGTTTCTCTCTTTCTTCGAGAAGCAGGCGCATCGACGCATCACTTCGTCGAGCCTGGTTCCGGCCGGTGACCCGACGCTTCTCTTCACGAACGCGGGGATGGTGCAATTCAAGGACGTCTTCACTGGGCGCGAAACGCGCGACTACTCGCGTGCGACCTCGACGCAAAAATGCGTTCGCGCTGGCGGCAAGCACAACGATCTCGACAACGTCGGCTTCACTGCGCGCCATCACACGTTCTTCGAGATGCTCGGAAATTTCTCGTTCGGCGATTACTTCAAGGCCGACGCGGTGAAGTGGGCGTGGGATTTCGTCACCGGCGAATTGAAGATTCCGGTCGAGCGACTCTCGGTCACGGTCTTCAAGGGCGAAGACGGAATTCCGGCTGACGACGAAGCGGCTGAGCTGTGGGCGAAGGCCGGCGTGCCGCGCAACCGCATTCACCGCCTCGGCAAGGCCGACAACTTCTGGTCGATGGGCGACGTCGGCGCGTGCGGGCCGTGCTCGGAGATCTACGTGTACCTCCCCGAGGGACCCGTCGATGAGAAGAACAAGCCTGGCGAGAGCGACGCGTGGTTGGAGATCTGGAACCTCGTCTTCATGCAGTTCGAGCGAAAGGCCGACGGCACGCTGGTGAATTTGCCGAAGCCGTCGATCGACACCGGCGCGGGTCTGGAGCGCACCGCGGCGTACGTGCAGGGCAAGAAGTCGAACTACGACACCGATCTCTTCACGGGGATCATCGCGAAGGTCGAGCAGCTTTCCGGCAAGAAGTACGGCGCGACGTGGGGCCCGAACGCGCACTCCGACGCGGCGATGCGCGTCATTGCCGATCACGCGCGCGCGACGGCGTTCCTCGTGGCGGATGGTGTGCAGCCGTCGAACGAAGGCCGTGGCTACGTGCTCCGCCGCATCATGCGTCGCGCGATTCGGCACGGTGAGCAGACGCTCGAGCTGGAGAACGTCTTCTTCTTCGAGTGCGTCGACGCGGTGATCGACACCATGTCGGTCGCGTACCCCGAGCTGAAGGAGAAGCGGTCCTTCCTCCTCGAGGTCGCGAAGCACGAGGAAGAATCGTTCCGCAAGACGCTCAAAAACGGCCGCAAGCGCTTCACGCAGGAACAGGCGCGCTTGGAGAAGAGCAACTCGAAGGTGATCAGCGGCGAGGCCGCGTGGGATCTGCACCAGACCTACGGCTTCCCGATCGATCTCACGCAGATCATGGCGCGCGAAGTCGATCTCACCGTCGACATGGACGGCTACGAGAAGGCAAAGGCCGCGTCGAGCACGAGTGGCGCGCTCACCAACGCTGGAGCGACCGCCGACGCGTACATGAAGCTCGCGTCCGAGCTGAAGGAGACGAAGTTCCTCGGCTACGAGACCACCGGAGCCGAAGGCACCGTCCAGGCGCTGCTCAAAGGCGGAGCGCGCGTCGAGGTCGTGAAGCAAGGCGACGAGTTCGAGTTCGTGTGTGATCAGACTCCGTTCTACGGAGAGTCCGGCGGCCAGGTCGGCGACAGCGGCAATGCGAGTGGCGTGGCAAAGCCCCCTGGGGCGACGCCGTCGGGTAGCGAAACGGGCGCGAAGCTCGCGATCAGCGACGCGCAGAAGCCGGCGGGCGGTTTGATCGTTCACCGCGCGAAGGTGATCAGCGGCTCACTCGCGGTGCACGACAAGCTCACGCTCGAGGTCGACACGATTCGGCGTCAGAAGATCCGCGCGAATCACTCGGCGACGCACCTGCTGCACAAGGCGCTGAAAGTGGTGCTCGGCGACACCGTGAACCAGAAGGGCTCGGTCGTTTCGCCCGAGCTGCTCCGCTTCGACTTCTCTCACTACAACCCGATGACGAAGGCCGAGCAGGACAAGGTCGAAGATCTCGTCAACGGCTGGATCCGCGAGAACCAGGAATCACAGACGCGCGTGATGGCGATCGCCGATGCGAAGGCTGCGGGAGCCGTCGCGCTCTTCGGCGAGAAGTACGGCGAGCAGGTGCGTGTCGTCACCGTGCACTCCGAGAGCACCGAGTTGTGCGGCGGAACGCACGTGAAGCGCTCGGGCGACATCGGCTACTTCCGCATCGAGAGCGAGAGCTCGGTGGCGAGTGGTGTGCGTCGCATCGTGGCGTTCACTGGAGACGCGGCGGTGAAGGCCTCGCGTGAAGCGGCGGCCGAGCTGCACCAGCGCCTCGAGACCGAAGGCGCGAACGCGCGAAAGAAGATCAAAGACCTCGAGCGCAAACTCGAAGAGGCCGCGGTGCGCGCTGCGAGCGGAACGGCGAAGGCCGCCGAGAACGTGCAGGAGATCAACGGCATCAAGTTGGTCACCCAGCGCATCGAGCCCGCGGACGCGAACGTGTTCCGTCAGCTGTGGGACAACTACAAGACCAAAGACGGCTACGTGGTCGGCCTCGGCGGAACGACTGCCGACGGCAAGGCGCTCGTACTCGTCGGCGTCTCTCAGAACCTGATCAGCCGCGTGAAGGCCGGCGACGCGATTCGCGTGATGGCGGCGGAGGTCGGCGGCAAAGGCGGCGGCAAGCCCGAGATGGCGCAAGCGGGTGGACCGGATCCATCGAAGATCCCGCAAGCGTTCGAGAAACTGATCTCGCTGGTGAAGGGCGCCTGAAGTGCTGCGCTCGCTCGCCGCAGCGCTCGTGCTGTTGGCGAGCTTGAGTGGGTGTCCGAAAGACAAAGAAGACGACTTCGCGAACGATCGCACGCTGCAGAAGTTGAAGGCCGAGCAGGAAAGACTTGCGAAGGCTGGCGCTCCCAAAGTCGTCACGCCAGTCGATGAAGATCCGCTCAACGCGGCGATCGCCAGGCCCATCAAGCCCGAGTCGCTCGGCATTCCGAACGGAGTGGCCGCCGATCTCGACTCCATCGCGCTGACGCTGCTCGAAGTGCAGCAGTCGCAAACCGCGGGCACGGGGAAGATCTCGCTGACCACCGGCGAGCGGTTCTTGAAGGTGACGCTCGAAGGCACCTCGGCGAAAGAGCTCGAGCTCGACCTCACAGGCGCGAAGCTGATCAACGGTGATCAGGAGTTCGGCATCGCGCGCGACGTGCAGTTGGCGGCCAAAGGCACGCCGCTCATCACCCGCTTCAGCCCCGGCAAGGTCCAGAAGTTGATTCTGTATTTCGAGGTGCCTCCCGAGGTGGTTCGCAAAGGCCTGAAGATCATTCTGAGCCACGGGGAGAGCAGAGTAGAACTCACTCTCCAATGACGTCTGAGTCGTCGAACGAGCCCAAAAAGGTCCCGCTGCGGATCCGGCTCCCGTTCGCGACCGAGGCCGAGTTCATCGAGAAGTACGGCCAGAACATCACGCGCGGCGGCGTGTTCGTCGCGACCCGTCACGGCAAGCCCGAAGGCACGCCGATCAGCTTTGAATTGGTGCTGCAAGACGGCGTGCGGCTGATGCGCGGCGAAGGCATCGTGCAGAAGCTCCTCACCGACGAGGGGAGCGGCCGCCACGGCATGCTGGTGCGCTTCACGCGCATCGACACGCGCACCAAGGGCCTCATCGATCTCATCGTCGAGAAGCGTGAAGGCCACACCCAGGCCGAGCCGCCGGCGAGCTCTGCGTCGCAACCGCCGCCGTCGTCATCGACTTCGGGCGTGCGTCCCGCGGTTCCGGCGTCGTCATCGACCTCGGGCCTGCGCCCGGCCGTTCCCTCTTCGTCGCAATCTGGACTGCGTTCACCGATCACATCAGCCGACAGGTCGGCTGGGGCAGTCGCCAGCTCGCTGACGCCTGCTCCGGGTTCCGCGCCTGTGAAGAAGGGCCCGGTGCCGTTCGCCGACGACATCGTGATCGGCATCGATCTCGGCACCACCACGTGTCGAGCCGCCGTCGTCGTCGACGGGCAGCCGAAGTTGATTCCGATTCCGTCCGAGCGTGGAGCCTTCGCGCTGCCGAGCGTCGTGGCGTTCGACACGGTGAAAGATCGAGTGCTCATTGGGTCGGCGGCGAAGAAGCACCGCGTCGATCATCCCGAGAGCGCCGTCATCGGCTTCAAGCGCCTGATGGGCCGCCGCGCCCAGAGCAAGAAGGTGCGTGAGCTGGCGAAGGTCTCTCCGTACACGTTCGCTTCCGATCCCGAAGGTGACGTCGGCATCGAGCTCGCGGGCCGCGTGTTCTCGATCTCCGAGTTCGCGCTGCATCTGCTGAAGGAACTCAAGAACGCCGCGCAAGACTTCCTCGGCCGCGAGCTGACGCGCGCCGTGTTGTGCGTGCCCGCCTGGTACACGGACCACCAACGCGCCGCCGTGCTGCAGAGCGGAAAGATGGCCGGCCTCGACGTGGTGAACATCTTGAACGAGCCCTCGGCGGTCGCGCTCGCGTTCGGGTACGGGCGCGGTCTCGCTCGCAAGCGCGTGCTCGTCTACGACCTGGGCGGCGGCACGTTCGACGCCAGCGTGGTCGAGATCACCGGCGACGATCTGGAAGCGGTGAGCACGGGCGGCGACAACTTCCTCGGTGGGATGGACTTCGATGCCCGCCTCGCCGAAGCGCTGATCGGCACGATGGAAGAAGGCCCGCGCAATCACCTCCTCGAGTCGCGCATGACCGTCGAGCGCGTGAAGGACGCGGCCGAGGTCACGAAGATCGCGCTCTCGGAAAAAGAGCTCGCGCCCGTCCACGTGCCCTTCGCTTCGGTCGACGCGGGCGGCAACCCGGTGGACCTGCGCGTGGAAGTGGAGCGCGCGTTCCTCGAGAGCGCCACACAGGATCTCGTCGATCGCACCGGTCAGGTCACGCAGGCCGTGCTCGAGGCCGCGAAGCTCTCTCCACAGAGCCTCGATGAGGTGCTGCTCGTCGGGGGCCAGTCGCGCGCGCCCGCGGTCCGCCGTCACCTCGAGAAAATTCTCGCGCGTCCGGCGCGCACCGACATCGATCCCGCTGGGGCCGTCGCGCTTGGCGCTGCGCTGCTCGGCCACTCGCTGGTGCAACGTGAACGGGGCAAGCGCGGGCTCTCCCTCGCTGAGGTGCTCAGCTCTCCCATCGGCGTTGCGGTGAAGGGCGGCGGTTTCCGTCGGGTGCTCGAGCGCAACACCCGGCTCCCGGCGGAGAAGTCGCTCGCCCTGCCCGTGCAGGCCAATCAGACGCTCAAGTTCGCCGTGATGCAGGGCACCAGCACGCGCGCTGAAGAGAACGAATACCTCGGAGCGCTCTCGCTCTTGTCCGAGCGCGCCGGCGAGATGAACGTGCGCTTCGCGGTGACCGCCGATGGACGGCTCTCGCTCTCGGCGACGACTCCGACCGGCAAGGCCGCCACCGTGCAATTCGCCACCAGCGAGGCGAGCGAAGAGCTCCAGGCCAGGCTGCTCGCCGAATCACCGCTCCCCGGTGAAGAGGGAAATCGCCCCACCCGCTCCGGCCTCTTCACCGGCCTGAAGAAACTCTTCGGTTCCAACTCGAGCTGAGCCCATTGCGCCGAGGTAGGCGCTTGCCCCACACTGCCGCGTCTTTTTTCAGGAGCCCCGCACCTCATGCCCGTCAACATCAACGACCGTCGTCTCTCGACTCTGTATTCCCGCTGGCAGCGCGACACCCAGCCCATCGGCAAGGAGCAGGCGCTCGAGATCCTCTCCCACGCCGGTGACTCGAGCCGTTGGTCGCAGGTGAATCTGCTCGCCGAGCTGAAGAAGCCGGGCATGACGACCGAGAAGCAGATCGCTGTCGCGGCCGCGGGCATCACGGCCAATGAGAAGAAAGACATCGAGTCGATTCTCGACAACGGCACCGTGCCGCTCGACCCCGCCGCGCGCTCGTTCCTCGAGCAGGTCGTCGGTCGTTCGCCGAGTGGTCCGACACCGCCCACGCCTCCCAATCCGCCGCCGAACCCGAACATCGTCAACGGGCTCTCCGTGACCGGCAACCAGGCCAACGGTCTGTCGGGCACCACGAAGGCCGGAGCGACCATCGAGGCGATCAACATCACCACCGCGCCCGGTGGTCGTCTCCACATGGAAGACACCATGGTGATCGGCACGGCCGACGCGCAGGGCAAGTTCAGCATGGCGAAGCTGACCGGCGATCAGGCCATGCGCGAGGGCGATCTCGTTCGCATGCGCGCGCGCTACGCCGACGGCACCACGTCTGACTGGATGACGGTGAAGGCCACCGGCATCGAGGCGAAGGACTCGCGCAACGCGGTCGTCGCGCTCTTCCGCATCGGCGCCACCGACGCGGGCAACGGCAAGGTCGACATCAGCAACATCAACGCGAGCCGTCAGGTCTCGGAGCCCGGCGCGAAGTTGCAGTTCACCAACGCGCGCACCGGCGAGAAGACCGAAGTCACCATCACCGACATCGGCGGCTTCCCTCCCGGCTTCAAGCTGAACGGCAAGGCCGGCGACTCGTTCTCGATCGCCGCGAGCGATGGCGTGAACAACACCGACTTCGCCACCAAGGTCGGCAACGTGACGGTGCCGGGTGGTGCTCCGGCGACGACCGATCTCATTCCTGATCCGGCGCTGCACAAGGACGAGCTCGACTCGGCCGGCAAGCCGAAGTTCAACAAGGTGAACTTCACCGGCCCGCTCTTCGTGGACGGCGTGAAGGCCGAAGACGTGCAGCAGGGTCAGATCGGCGACTGCTATTTCCCCGCGGCGATGGCGGCGATCGCGAAGCACAACCCCGACGCGATCAACAACCTCATCAAGGACAACGGCGACGGCACGTACACCGTGACCTTCAAGCAGAAGGACTGGGCGACGGGCCGCTACAAGGACGTGCCGGTGAAGGTCGACGGCGATCTCTACGCGCGCTCGTACGGTGGTGCGTTGTACGGCCGCAGCGCGAACAGCTCCGACCCCAAGAAGATGGAGCTGTGGTTCCCGCTCGTCGAGAAGGCCTACGCGCAGTGGAAGGGCAGCTACGACACCATCGGCAACGGCGGCCACGTCAGCGACGTGTTCGAAGACTGCCTGGGCGTCGAGGCGAGCTCGCTGGGCATCAGCTACTCGGGCAACGATCGCGTCTGGGCGCAGGTCACCAAGAACGTCGACGCCAAGAAGCCGATCGGCGCCGGGACCTACGGCGAAGATCGCGAGGCGATGTATACGAACACCGGCGTCTACGCGAACCACGCCTACTCGGTGATGGGCTACGAGAAGTCGGGCAACGATCGCTTCGTCATCGTGCGCAACCCGTGGGGTGAGTCGGAGCCCGCGGGCAACGGCCCCAACGACGGCATCTTCAAGCTGAAGCTCGAAGACTTCACCAAGCTCTACCAGTCGTTGTACTTCCAGGAGTAACCCACATGGCCAAGCCCCCTGAACCGATCGAAGACGTCATTCCTCACGCGACCCTGGTGGTCGATGCGGAGGTCGTCGAGGTGATCAAGACCGGCCCACAGCCGCCGAAGATCGAAGCGAAGCCTGGAGCGACCAGCACCGGCCAGAAGACCGCCTCGCAGACCGTGAAGCTGAAGGTGAAGCGCGTGCTGTTCGGCGAGAAGATCGCTGAGGTCGTCGTCGAGAAGCCCGAGGCCGGTTACGCGCTGAAGGCCGGCAACCACGGCCCGTTCTTGATCGACTCGACGAAGACGATCCTCGGCCGCTACGGCCCTGACTCGTACAGCTTCGAGCGGATCGAGAAGGCGCTCGCGTCGAAGCGCTGACGCATGGCCAGCCGGAAGAAGGCCGCGCTCGAGGGCCTGCTGCAGGCGGTCCTCGAGGCTCCCGACGCCGACGATGCACGGCAGGTCTACGCCGACGCGCTGATCGAAGCTGGTGATCCGCGCGGCGAGTTCATTCAGCTCCAGTTGAGTCTCGAAGGCGCGACGCCTTCGGCGAAGGCGACCGAACTTCGCGCGCGCGCACTGCGGCTCTTTGCAGAGCACCGCGAAGCGTGGATGGCGCCGTTCGGTTCGATGGTCCTCTGGGCCGGTTGGAAGCGCGGAATGATCGACTCGGTTCGCGCGCACGCCTCGAACCTCGCCGGCAACCCCGACGCACTCCTCGCACGCGAACCCGTCACCGCCCTCGAGCTGCGGAGAGTCTCGAATGCTGAAGCGACCGCGTTCGCGAAGAAGAAGGCCTTCGCCCGCGTGCGCACGCTCAGCGTCGCGGAATGTGGAACGAGCGCAGCCACGTTGCTCTCGGGCGCGCTTCCGAACCTGAGCGAGCTCGACCTGTCAGAAGCCGGCATCAACGACGCCACGTGGACGAAGCTCGCCGCGCTGCTCCCGCAGCTCACGCGCCTCGGTCTGTCTCACAACGCGCTGTCCGAGCGATCGATCGACGCGCTCCTGGGCAACCGACGACTCTCGAAGCTCGAATCACTCGGCCTCGCCGGAGTCGTGCGAGGCGTAACCGGCGCTGCGCGCGTAGCCCGAAACCTCGCGCTCCCCGCGCTGCGTTCACTCGACCTCTCGCACAACGACTGGAACGACGCGGACCTCCGCTCGCTCTCGAAGAACGGTGCGTTCCGCAAGCTCACGGGTCTCGCGCTCCGGGAAAATCCGCTCACTGGAGCGGGGGCGATCGACGCGCTTGCCCCGCTCACCAACCTCGAAGAACTCGACCTCGCGAGCGTCGAGCTCGGCGCGAACGGAGCAGCGGCGCTCGCGAAGACGTTCAAGAAGCTGCGACGGCTCGAGCTCATGCAGTGCAACGTCGGCGCGGGCGCGGCCCACCTCGCGAAGCGCGCGTGGCCGCTCGAAGTGCTCGATTTGCAGTACTGCGAGCTCGACGCGCGCGCGTGCCAGGCGCTCGCCACAGCCGATTGGCCACTGCGCGAGCTGAACCTCTGGGCGAACTCGTACGGAGACAAAGGCCTGGCCGCGCTCGCGAAGGCGCCCTTCACACGCACCTTGCGCAAGCTCACGCTCGGCTACGGCGAGTTCGGTGATGCAGGTGTGCGTGCCCTGGCAGCAGGCAATTGGCCCGCCCTCGAGGAGCTCGTGTTTCAGGGCGATCCCATCGGCGAGAGCGGAGCGAAGGCGCTGGCGAATTCGACGACGCTGCCCGCGCTGGTGCGCATCAAGTTCGAGCGCAACGGCGCACCGAAGAAGGCGCTCGCTCCGCTTCGAGAGCGCGGCGTGGAACTCGACCTGAAGCGAAACTGAGTCAGATCGCGAAGCGCGAGAGGAACTTCGCGGGATCTTTCTCGGCGTCGAAGTGCTTCAAGACCTCGACCGCCGGAGACGTCCCACGCGTCGCGATCTCACGGAGTGGCTCGAGCAGCGACACGTCGTCATCGCCCAGGCGCTTGAGACCGCCGGCGGCGATCTGCACCAACTCGCGCGCGGCATCGGCGAGCGTGCGCTTGCCCTGAATCACCGCTCCGAGACCGTCGACCTGCGCGCGCGCATGCAACGCACGGTGTTCCGCCGGAGACGACATCGCGATCAACCGGCCCGCCTCATCGAGCGCCGTCGCGTCATAGAGAATTCCGCGCATCACTGCTCCGAGCGCACCCGTCATCGCGGGCGAGTTGCAGTCGGCGGCGCGAATCTCGAGCACCTTCTTGATGCGCACCTCGGGGAACAGCGTCGAGAGGTGATCGATCCAATCCGACGACGTCGCCGGCTTCCCCTCGAAGCCGCTCTTCAAGAACTCACGGAACGTCAGCTTGGGAGCGAGGTACCCACCATCACGCCGCAAGAAGAGCAGCGGCGCATCCAAAGCCCAGTCGACGTACGCGCGATACGAGAACGAGCCATCGAGCATCGCGTTCGGGTACCCACACCGCGCCGGATCAACGTCGTTCCACACCTGCGAACGGAAGCTCTGCGCGCCGACCTTCTTGCCCTGAGCGATGGGCGAATTCGCATACAGCCCGACCAGCACCGGAGAGATCCGCGCCGACGTGACGATCTTCTTCACGCAATCGGCTTCATCGCGCCAATCGAGCGAGACCTGACCGGTCGCGGTCATCAACATCATGTGGTGTGCGAGCTTGCCGCGCGCTCCGAGCGTCTCGCGCATCACGCGGTAGCGGCTCTTCGGCATCCACGGCATCGCGCTCAGCTCGGTGAACGGTCGGTAGCCGAGCGTCACCGCGCGCAAGTTCAACTTCGACAACACGTCCTTCAACTCGGACGCGTGCTTGAGATTTTCTGCCTGCGCCTCACGCGCCGTCGCGAACGGAGAACCCGACAGCTCGAACTGACCACCCGGCTCGAGCGAGAGCGTTTCCGTTCCGCGTTGCATCGCGATGACTGGCTTGTCGGCCGCTTCACGAATTTCCGAAAAGCCCTTCGACGCGAAGCCAGTCAGCACCGCTCCAACACCCGAAACGCCCTCGTACGGAACGGGATCCGCGCCCTGCAATGGGAAGAGCAACCGCTCGTGCTCCAAACCAAGGAGGAGCTTCCCCGTGGTCCTCTCGGCCGAACGGAAGATCGATTCCAGCTCGCTCACGCTGCCGATCGGCTGGGATTCGGTCTGCTTGGCATCAAGGGACATGGAAGAACGGGCCGCATATAACGTGCGCCTTCACGCGAGCCACCGTCATTTCGCGAGAAGAGCCCGACCTTGAGCGACATTCCTTCAGAAGGCACACCGTCTGACGTGATGCGCGGGCTGATGCTGCCCTTCCGTGCGTTCGCGCTGATTCTGCGCACGCCGAAGCTGCTCGGGCTCTCGTTGCTCTGCGCGCTCGTCACCGCCGCCACGCTGCTCGGCACGGGCTGGGGCGCGTGGTCGTTGGGTCAGTCCCTCTCCGAAAAGCTGATCGGCCCCGAAGGCAGCTGGGGCCACGCCGCGTCGATCGGGCTGGGCGTGCTCTTCTTCATCATTCTCTTCGCCGTCGGCGCGCTCACGTTGCCGAACCTGATCCTCGCTCCGCTGCAGGACCCGCTCTCGGAAGCGACCGAGGTGAAGTTGGGTGGCTTCACCGCTCCACCCTTCGCGATCGGAGCGACCATCACCGGCATCCTCACCTCGCTGCGTCACACGCTCGCGCGACTGGTGCTGATGGCGCTCGGCTACGTCGTGCTGTTTCCGCTCAACCTCATCCCCGGCGTCGGCTCGGTCGTGTACGTCGTCCTCAGCTCGACCTGGGCGATGTTCTGGCTCTCGGTCGAACACCTCTCGAACCCGATGGCGCGTCACCTTCGACCGTTCAGGCAGGTCTTCGGCGTGCTGCGGAAACGAATCGCGCTCTCTCTTGGTTTTGGGGCAGCCCTCTACGTGTTGCTCTGGGTGCCGGTGCTGAACTGCTTCCTCATGCCCATCGCAGTGGTCGCTGGAACCCTGCTGTACCGCGGGCTCGCGGCCGTCAACGCTTTCCCGCCGATCGGGAACGAAGACCGTTCTCGGGTGTTGGGCGTTCCTTGAAGGGTCAGGAGCCGCTCGTTAGGCTCGATGGGTTCGATTCCCCTGTTTTTCGAGGAAAGAAGGATACATGCGTCTCTTCCGACGAGTTGCCGTCATCGCCGCGCTTCTCATTGCGTGGGCGTTCTCTGGCAACGACCGGGTCCCCGTCACGCTGACCCTCGCTGATGCGGCCTACGCCGCACCGAAGGCTGACGAAAAAGAAGTGAAGGGGCCGCACGACTTGAGCGCGCTCCGCGTCCTCACGAAGGTCATTCACTACGTGAAGGAAAACTACGTCGACCCCAAGCGTGTGCGACCCAGGGAGATGTTGGTCGCGTCATTGGAAGCGGTCGAGAAGTCGGTGCCCGACGTGATGGTCGACGGCAACGCCGAGCAGGGCCGCGTGCGTGTGAACGTGAACGGCAAGATGAAGGAGTTCGACATCGGCCATGTCGACTCGCTGTGGAAGATGAGCTTCACCATGAAGGACATCTTCGACTTCATCTCGCACAACATGCGGCCGGTCGAAGACTCGCGCGAGGTCGAATACGCGGCGGTCAACGGCATGTTGCAGACGCTCGATCCGCACTCCGTGTTGCTGCGCCCCGAGATCTACCGGGAGATGAAGCTCACCACGAAGGGTGAGTTCGGCGGCCTGGGCTTCGTGATTCAGATGCGTGAGGGCGTGCTGACCGTCGTGAAGGTGCTGCCCAAGACGCCGGCCTTCCGCGGGGGCATCAAGAAGGACGAT
The DNA here is from genome assembly GCA_016792935.1 of Archangium sp. Taxonomy (GTDB): domain Bacteria; phylum Myxococcota; class Myxococcia; order Myxococcales; family Myxococcaceae; genus Archangium_A. The sequence goes on from JAEUJS010000712.1 coordinate 33,912, forward strand.
CAGATCCTCAAGATCGGTGAGGAATCGACGGTCAACATGGACCTGAACGAGGCGGTCGGAAAACTCCGCGGCCCCGTCGATTCGAAGGTCACCATCACCTTGAACCGCAAGGGCTGGGACAAGGCGCAGCAGATGACCGTCACGCGCGCGCTGATCAGCATCGAGTCGGTGCAGAGCAAGCTGCTCTCCTCCAACGTCGGCTACGTGCGCCTCAAGAACTTCCAGGGCAACACCACGCGCGACCTCGAGCTCGCCTTGGAAGAGCTCGGTGAGCAGGCGAAGAAGGGCGGATCCACCACGGGCCTCAAGGGTCTGGTGCTCGACCTGCGCGGCAACCCCGGCGGTCTCCTCGACCAAGCGATTCAGGTGAGCGACAAGTTCCTCTCGTCGGGCACCATCGTCTCGACGGTCGGCCTCTCCGACAAGCTCCGCGAAGAGAAGCGCGCGCACCTCGACGACGAAGACGATCAGTTCCCCATCGCGGTGCTCGTGAACGCGGGCTCGGCTTCGGCTTCCGAAATCGTCGCCGGCGCGCTCAAAAACCAGAACCGCGCGGTGATCATCGGCCGCCAGAGCTTCGGCAAGGGCTCCGTGCAGGTGCTCTACGACTTCCCTGACGACAGCGCGCTCAAGCTCACCATCGCCAAGTACCTCACGCCGGGTGACGTCAGCATTCAGGAGATCGGCATCACGCCCGACATCCAGCTGATCCCCACGCGCGTCTCGAAAGATCGCGTCGATGTCTTCGCGCCGCGCCGCACGATGGGCGAGGCCGATCTCGAGTCGCACTTCGCCAACCCCGACAGCAAGACCGCCGTGAAGAAGAAGGACGACATCGTTCAGCGCGAGAAGCCGATGGACACGGTGAAGTACCTCAAGGAAGAGAAGAAGGTCGCCAAGACCGACAAGCCCGATCCCAGGGCGCCCAACGCGAAGGGCGGCAAGAACGTCCTCACCGACACCGACTCGCACGACGAAGAGCTCGACGATCAGCTCGACGCCGAATCGCAGGACGAGGTGCGCGAAGACTTCGAGGTGCAGTTCGCGCGCGATTACCTGCTCGCGGCTCCGCAGCTGCGTCGTGATGAGCAGCTCAAGGGCGGCAAGAACTTCGTGCTCGAGCGCCGTCAGGTCGAGGAGAAGCGCATCGCCGACGCCATCACCACGCTCGGCATCGACTGGACGCCCGGTGAGACGCCCAGGAAGGTCGAGCTCGCCGCGTCGCTCAAGCCCTCGTCGGACAAGAAGATCACCGCGGGTGAGAGCGTGCCGCTCGAGGTCACCGTCGAGAACAAGGGCGGAGAGGCCGTGCGTCGTCTCCGCGGCTGGGTGGAATCGGACAACGGCTTCCTCGATCGCCGCGAGTTCCTCTTCGGTCAGGTGCGCCCTGGCGAGCGGAAGTCGTGGACCGTGAACGTGAAGATCCCCAAGGACCTCGCTTCGCGTCGTGACGGCGTCACCATCAAGCTGCAGGACGACTCGGGCATCGTCACCGAGACCACCGCCGGAGAGCTCACCATCGTCGAGATTCCGCGCCCGCAGTTCGCGTTCACCTGGTCGGTCGTCGATGACTGCCCCGCGTGCAACGGCGACGGTCTCATTCAGCGAGGAGAGACCGTGTGGGTCACCGTGGACGTCACCAACGTCGGCAGCGGCAAGGCGCTCGACGTGTTCTCGAGCGTGCGCAACGCCGGAGAGCCTTCCATCTTCATCGAGAAGGGCCGCTTCAAGTTGGGTGAGCTCGCGTCGGGAGAGACCAAGAGCTCGCGCTTCCTGCTCGAGGTGAAGAAGTCGCTCCGCGCTGACGAGTTTGCGCTGAAGTACGCGGTCATCGACGAGCCGCTCGAGGAATTCACGGCCGACAAGATCTCCATCCCCGTCGCGCCTGACACCCAGCCGGCCATCGCCTTCGAGGCGAGCAAGAACGTCTCGCGCATCGCCGACAAGGCCGACATCTACGCGTCGGCCGACTTGAAGCGCACCCTCGCCCGACTCCCGAAGGGAGCCGTCGTCACCGAGCTCGCCCGCGGCGGCAACGTCGCCAAGGTCGAGTGGGAGAAAGATCGCCCGGTCTTCGTCAAGCTGTCCGACCTTCGCGACGCCAAGGGTCAGAAACCCGCGATGCCGAAGGACGTCGACTGGCAGCAGTTCCGCACGCCGGCGCAGATCTCGATGAACATCGACCCGTCGCTCGGCGGCGCCGTGGTGGAACAGGAGAAGTTCACCCTGAGCTCCGTGGTGAGCGACCCGCAGCTGCTCGACGTCTTCGTGCTCGTGAACGACCAGAAGGTCTTCTTCAAGGGCGCGGGCCCGGAAGACGCCGGCAAGGTGAAGTTCACCACCGAGTTCTCGCTCAAAGAGGGCAACAACCTCGTCACCGTGGTCGCTCGCGAGTCGCAAGATTTCGCCAGCCGCAAGTCGGTCGTCATTCGCCGTCGCCCTGCTGCCGTCGCGCAGAAGGGCGGCGAGGCACCCACGTCGGCCAAGCCGTAGCGCTCGTTCCTCGATCCGGAAACGCCCTGTAGTAGGGTCACCCGCATGCTTCGTCGCATGTGGGTGCTGATCGCGGTGCTGGCCTCTGCTCAGGCCTTCGCCGACTCCTACGACTTCCGCATCTACCAGCTCGGCAATCCGCAGCCGAACCGCACCGGTTCGACCGACGCGGCCAACGCCAACTTCCGCGCCTTCGCCAAGCGCCTCGCCGCGGCCATGACGACGGTGAACCTGATGCCGCCCGAGACGCTGGGCCACTCGGCGTTCGCCATCTCGGCTGAGCTCGCGGTGGTCGACTTGCAGGGCGCGGTGCTGCCCACGCAGATGCCGACCGAGCGCCCGATGAACAGCGCGCTGCTCCTGCCTTCGATTCACCTGCGCAAGGGTCTGCCGTGGAGCTTCGAGCTCGGCGTGC
>JAEUJS010000006.1 GCA_016792935.1 Archangium sp.
GACGCGGCGCGCTTTTCCGAGCGGTGTGTGCGCGTAGCCGGTGCGCAACGCGTAGAGCGTCAACGCGGTCGGCCAGTCGTTGGCGTGCACCACTTCCGCGTGGAAGCCGTCGCGCTGCGCGAGCGTCAGCGCAGCCATCGAGAACGCGCCAAACCGCCGCGCGTCGTCAGGAAAGCCGTAGTACCGCTCGCGCGCGAAGAGTGACGGCGCGTCGATGAACTGCACCTCGACGCCGTCAGCACGCAGCACGTGCGCCTGCACCTCGACGTTGCCGAACGGAAAACGCAGACCCAGCGGAGCGCCCGCGCGGGTCAGGTCGCCCCGCTTCACGTCGGGGTACAGCGGCGTCACCACGCGCACGCGGTGGCCGCGCAACGCGAGCGCCTTCGGGAGCGCTCCGGCGACGTCACCCAGCCCGCCGGTCTTCGACCACGGCGCGACTTCGGAGCTGAGGAAAAGCACGTTCATCTGAACCACCGCAGTACAGCGTTGCGACCGTCACCCGTCACCAAAGTTCGCAAAGCGTGGCGTAGAGTTCGCGCCGATGGTTCCGGGGGACCTCGAACAACGCATCGCGACGTTGAGCAATCCGCAGGGGCTGCCGTTCACGCCACTGACGGGAGCGCCGACGTCTGGCGCGAAGATGAAGGGCTTCCCGCTCATTCATCTGCTCGATCTGATGGACCACGAAGGCCCCGAGGTCGCCGCGGAATGGCGCGCGACGTTGCCCGAAGACGTGCGAGCGGCGACCGAGCGAAGAGCCATCACGTCGGTCGCGTGGGTTCCCTTCGAGTACTACTTCCATGGCGTCGGCTGGCTCGCGCAGCGGCGCGGCAGGGGCATTCGCGGCGCGATGGAGATCGGCCACCACACCGCCAACCTCGACATCGGCGCGTTCTTTCGCTTCGTGCTCGCGTTCGCTTCTCCCTCGACCGTGGTCTCGCTCTCGGGCCGTTTCTGGAAGAGCTACTTCGATCGCAGCACGCTCCACATCGTGTCGTCGACGCCGCACAGCTGTGAGGTCGAGATCCGCGACTGGCCGCTGCGCGATGAAGCGTCGGTGCACGAGATGGCGGGCAGCCTCGTCGCGTGGATGGAAGCGGGCCGCGCGAAAAACATGCGCATCACCCAGTTCGAACGGGCGAGCGCTTCGCTCTTTCGCCTCAGCGCCGAGTGGAGTTGAACGCTCTTCGTGAGCCACGCCCCCTGGAACGAGCCATTCGAGCGCTTCGCGAAGATCTTCGACGAGGCGAAGAAGGTGATCAGCAAAGACCCCAACGCCATGTCGCTGGCGACGGTCGACGAGCGCGGTCAGCCGCAGGTGCGCATCGTGCTGCTCAAGGAACTCGATGCGCGCGGCTTCGTGTTCTTCACCAACGGCGAGTCGTGGAAGGCGCAGGCGATCGATCGCACGCACCGCGCGGGCATCAACTTCTACTGGCCGCAGCTCGATCAGCAGGTGCGCGTCGAAGGAACGGTGGAGCACGTCACCGCGGCTGAATCAGACGCGTACTTCGCGACGCGGCCGCGGGTCTCGCAGCTCGGCGCGTGGGCTTCGCATCAGAGCCGGGCGCTCGACGCGCGAGAGACGCTCGAGAAGCGCCTCGCCGACTACACCCGGCAATATGAAGGGAAGACCGTGCCGCGCCCTCCACACTGGGGCGGGTTTCGTCTGCTGCCCGAGCGCATCGAGTTCTGGAAGGCTCACGAGTTCCGGTTGCACTGGCGGGAGCAGTACGTGAAGTCGGGCGACGACTGGGACCGCGGGTGGCTCAACCCGTAGTCACTGGCCCTGCACGGTATCCATCGAGAAGCCGATTCGAGAGATCCCGCCCTGCACCACCGCGCCGCCGTCCTTCGTCGAGATCGTCACGCGCCTTCTCCACGCGAGCGTCGCGCCCTTGATCGCCTCGAAGCGCAGCATCACCTCGAGCGTGGTCTTCGCAGGAACTGAGAATTTTCGGCCCTTCTTCACCTCGGTGATCGCGCCCTCGGGCGTCGCGCGAAACCAGAATGAGCTGAGCGCGACGGTGCGTGGTGACGGCACGAGCTCGAGCTGATCGATCGTCACTTCGATCGGCGCGTCGCTGCCGTTGGTGAAGTGAAACGCCACGCCCGAGAGCGGCGAGTAGTCGAGCAAGGTGAAGGTGCGCGCCTCGAGGGTCAGCGCTCCGAGCGTCGTCGTGTCCGGCACCTCGCACGGCTCGAGCTTCACGCGGTGCGCTTCGACGCGCTGCTTGCCATAGAGATAGTCGGCGGCGAGGCGCTCGTGACGCAGGCATTCGGTGAAATCAGCGCCGGTGACCTCGACGATCACGTTCGAGCCGGGCGCCTTGCGTGACTCCTGCGCGACCGAGCCGAGGATCTTCCACACCGCGTCGAGGCGCGCGTGACCCGCTGGCGTGAAGCGCACGATGAGGTGCTCCGACTTCGCGCTGAGCTCGACCTCTTTCGCTTCGAGTTCCTTCTTCAACGCGACGCTCACCCGCTCGGTCGAGAGCTCGAGGGGAGTCGCTGCCAACACCAGCGCGAGCATCACCATGAGCCGCTCGAGCCACCTCCGGAAGAACGACCGCCGCCGAAGCTCGAGCGCGAGCTGGAAGAAGACGACCATGAGCTGCTGGAACGGCTCGAGCTCTGAATGCGCGCCGTGCGCCGGGTGTACGAGTTGGTGTACGAGCAGTTCACGCAGCGCTCATCGATGCGTTCCAGACCGCCGCTCCACTCGGTCGCACGTTCCAGCGTGGTGCAGGTGGACTTGAGCGTCTTCGCGCTGCACGAGGTGCACGACGAGTAGCTCGAGAAGAACGCGCCGTAGCGGAGCACCAGCACGTCATCGCAGGGCTCACACCACCACACGTCGTAGTCGACGGACTTGATCGACTCTTCGACCTTCTGCGCCTTGTCGAGGTACTCGTCTTCCGCGTCGTCGTTGAGGAGCTGCCGCGGCTGCTTGCAGTCTTCGCAGATGCGAATGCGTTTGCGGTTCCAGCGACGCAGCCAGAAGAGCGCGACGATGACGGCGATCGCTCCGCCGACCAGCAGCTCGGTCTTGTGGCGGTAGTAGCCGGCTTGCAGCACTTCGCTCATCGGCCGCGCGGGGATTCCGCTCGTCATCGCCGTCTGCACGAAGCGCTGCGCGCCAAGGAGCGCGGCGAGCCGGTCGACGAGCACATAGGACCGCATCGATGATTCGGCCTGCGAGACCTGAATGCGTTCCCACTCGTTGGCGGGCGGAACGGGCAGATCGATCTTCGCGGTCCCGTTGCCGACATCGAGCGCGATCACCGCAGCCGGACTGCTCGAGAGCGGCTTCACCTGCGCGAGCAGACGATCGGACAGCTGGTCGAGCGTCGGGTAGCTCCCCGCGCTCTTCACCACGAGGAAGAAGATGCGGCCCTTGTTCGACGAATAGATGTCGCTCGCGGCGACGTCGAGCTGTGCACGCTGTGAGGGCGTGAGCACGTCGTGCGTGTCGATGACCCAGGTGCGCGGGCTGCGTTCGGGGAACGACTTGCTCCCTTCGGCGTAGGCGGAGAGCACTTCATCGCGCGCGGGCGGCGCATAGGTCGGCGTGACGTACGTGTCTCCGCCCAGGCCGGTGTTGTCGTTGGCCGAGGGGATCGCGATGCCGCCTGCTTTGGCCATCAGCGCGATGAGCGAGTGCGACGCGCTGAGGATCGCGGCGTTGAGGTTTCCGCGCTTCATGTTCGCGACGACGTCGGTGGCCATCACCGCGTCAGTCTGCGTCGAGGACACCTTCGAGCCGTCTCCGAGCACGATCTCCGACTTGCGATCGGTCAGCGCGAAGAAGAGGAGGATGCCGTCGTTCGCGCCGCTGTGGCCGACGCCCCACTTGTTGAACACCTCGGTCGCGAAGTTGCGCGGCTGCATGCCGCTGGTGGTCTCGACGACGAGCACGCCGAGCTGGCCGGTGCCCGTCTGGTCGAGCGCCTCGGCGGTGCGGTTGATCGTCTCGAGGGTGGACGCGCTCACCTTCCCGGTCTGATCGAGGATCCACTGGCCGCGCGGCGGCGGTTTGATTTCCCAGGGAGTCGCGGCGACTGCGGAGACGCTGAAGAGAGCGACGGCGATCAGTGAGCGCACGCCGCACAGCCTAGCGGCTACTTCAACGACTTGATCGCCTCGAGCACGTCATCGACGTGGCCCGCGACCTTCACCTTGGGCCACACCTTCGCGACCTTGCCGTCTTTGCCGACCAGCCACGTGCTGCGAATGATGCCCATGAACTTGCGGCCGTAGAGGCTCTTCTCACCCCACGCGCCGTACTTCTCGGCGACCGCGTGATCGGTGTCGGCGAGCAGCGTGAACGGCAAGCCGTATTTCCCCGCGAACCTGGCGTGCTTCTTCTCGTCGTCGGGGGAGATGCCGAGCACCACCGCGCCGGCCTTCTCGAGCACCTTGTGCTGATCGCGGAAATCACACGCCTCGGTGGTGCAGCCCGGCGTGTCGTCCTTCGGGTAGAAATAGACGACCACGTTCTTCCCCGAGAAATCGGACAGCTTCACCGTCTCCCCGTTCTGGTTCTTCAGCGAAAACGCGGGCGCCTTCTTTCCTTCTTCGATCATGGCCATGCGGCGCATGTAGCAGACCGTTCAGCGCGCCGCCGCGACCGTTCGCAGCCCGTGGCGTGGAGTTCCCGCCGCGCCGTGGCAGTCTTCTCAATCAGTGGAGATCGTCGCCATCCCCGAAGGCTCCATCGTCCGCAAGACGTGGAAGGCACTGCTTCACCCTCGCCGGCTGTTGCCTTCGCTGGCGGTGTGCGTGCCGTTGCTGCTCGCGCAGAGCCGCTGGAGCCTCGACACCCGCGGTGTGTGGATCGGCGCGTTGATGTGCCTCTCGTTCATCGTCGTCGCGCCGGTGAGCTACCGCGTGCTCTTTCCCGACGGGCTCGAGTTCAGCCACGGCGCCGTTCGTCTCGCGCTCTACGCGCTCGTGGGTGCGGGCACGATTCTGAGCATCGGCGCCGGCATCCCCAGGGTGCTCGGGCTCGGCTACACGTTCCTCACCGAGCGCACCTCGTTGCTCGTCATCACCGCGCTGTTTCTGGTCGGCGGTTGGGGGCTCGGTCGCGACATCGGCTTCGAACAACGCGTCGCGCGGCTGCAGGCCGAAGCAGAACGCGCGCGGTTGCTCGCGCTGAAGGCGCACCTCGACCCGCACTTCCTCTTCAACACGCTCAACGCCATCGCCGAGTGGTGCCGCATCGACGGTGAAGTCGCCGAGGCCGCGGTGCTGAAGTTGAGCTCGATGCTGCGAGGCGTGCTCGATGGCGTGCGCGCTCCGTCGTGGAGCCTCGAGAAGGAGCTCGAGCTGGTGAACATGGTGTTCGAGCTGCACCTGCTTCGCGACAAGGCGCTGTTCACGCTCGAGAAGACGCTGCCGTCTCCCCTGCCGAGCGTGCAGGTGTTGCCGATGTCGCTGGTGTCGCTCGCGGAAAATGCCGTGAAGCACGGGCCCGGCATCGGGCATCGTGGGCCGATCGCGCTGACCATTCGAGAGGCGAACGGCTCGTTGGAATTCGTTCTCGAGAATCCCGGGCCGTACAAAGGCCCGCGCGAAGGCAGCGAAGGGCTTCCGTCGCTCGAAAAGCAGCTGGCGTTGATGTGGGGCAAGGCCGCGTCGATCACGCTCGAAGCCGTCGGAGCCGATCGCACCCGCGCCACGCTCCGCATGCCGATTCCCGGGAAGGGGTACGCACCATGAAGATCCTGATCGCCGACGACGAGCAGCTCGCGCGCGCACGCTTGAAGCGACTGCTGGGCGCGATGAAGGGCGTCGAGCTCGTCGGAGAAGCCACCAACGGCGCCGAGGTCCTCGAGCTCGTTCGCGCGGGCGGAATCGACGTGGTGTTGCTCGACATCCAGATGCCGAAGCTCACGGGAGTCGAGGCCGTGGCGGCGTGGCCTGCCAACGGCCCGTTCGTGATCTTCTGCACCGCGCACGCGGAGCACGCCGTCGAAGCGTTCGAACGCGGCGTGGTGGACTACCTCTTGAAGCCCGTCGAAGGCGCCCGTCTCGAGAAGGCGCTCGAGCGCGCGAAGCAGCGTGAGTCACGCGACAAGTTCGCGGGCGCGGTGAAGGCCGTGCAGCTCACGCGGCTGGCGATCACGACGCGTCAGGGTGTGGTGCTGGTCGACCCCTCGTCGGTCACGCACGCCACGCTCGAAGACGAGCTGGTCACGGTCTTCACGACGGCCGACAAATACCTCACCGACTTCACGCTGCAGGAACTCCACGAGCGCGTCCCCTCGATGGAACGCGTGCACCGGCGCGCGCTGCTCAACTTGAACGCGGTGGCGAAGCTGGAGCCGCTCGAGACCGGTGGCTACACCGCGCGGACCGCCGGCGGACACGCCGTCGAGGTCTCACGGCAATCGGCGCGGGAGCTGCGCAAGCGACTCGGTCTCCGCAAAGCGCCCGGCGACGAGGAATGATCAGCGCTCGGCTCTGCGCGCGAGCCACACGATCAGCAGCCACGAGACGACGCCCGCCACGCCACCCGAAGTGCCGCCGCCGAGGTTCCAGCCGGTGGCGCCGTGCACGACGCCGACGATCACCCCGAAGATCAGGTTCGTCACGAGCAGGATGACGATGACCTGCCAGAACGGCAGCGGGTGCCAAATCTTCCAACGCGGAACGGGAGGGACTGGTGCGGTCATGGGCGAGGACGGTGCACGCGCCGTGCGCGCCAGAACCCTTCGAAGCGACGTCGTTCACGCTGCGCGAAGGCGTGACGTCACGTGACTGCGTGCCTCAAATGGCGGGCTTGCCGAGCTTCACGCGCTTCTGCATCAGCGCTCTGAACTCCGGAGAATCGACGCGCATCAGCATCACCTTGAGCTCGATCTCGGAGCCGAGATCGACGCGACGTTCTTCTCCATGCAGCAACCCGACGTGTCCGAGCCGGCGACCGCTGGGCAGCTCGAGATCGAGCTTCACGCCGTAGCCCGCGCCATCTTCCTTCGGCATCAGGATCAACTTGTAGTCAGCCTGCGAGGCATCCGGAGCGCGACGCTCGACGGTGATGTTGCGCCCCTCGAAGCCGACCACCTTGGGGCGCGCGACGGTGTGACCGTGCTCCTGCACCTCGACGGCGAGGTAGAGGGCTTCGGGCGGTCGCGTGGCCGGCGCCTGTGACGCACAACCCACGGCTGCCAGAACCACCAGCCCAGTCAGCGTTGCTCGGAAGGTGGTGGTCTTCATCGGTGTTCCTCCAGCTGCAACGTTCTGCAACATGGGGACCCAGGCGCCCCGGCTGCCGCGCTGCGAAATTCCGCGCGGTTGCTGCCCGCTTCGTGCTGTCGCGATGACACGCGAGCAGCAACTTCTTGCGGCCCCACTGACAACTCGTCAGTCCACGCTGCGCGGCGGGATCGATTGCATCGCCGCGAAAACAAAACCGATTTGGCCCGCAACAGCGCTCGCGACGCTTCATTCCCGGGATTCGCCGGATCATGATGCACGTGATGACGCCGAGTGCGCTTCGCTCCTACCTCCCGGCGCTGAACGAGTTCGCGTGGCTCAATGCCGCCGCTTCTTCTCCGACGCCCCAACCGGTCTTCGACGCGATGAAGGCCTTCCTCGACGACACGCTCGCGCGAGGTGACGTGCGCTACCCCGCGTGGGCGAAGGCGAAGGACGACACCCGCGCGCACCTCGCTCGTTTCCTCAACGTGACGCCGAAGGAAGTCGGCTTCGTGCAAAGCACCAGCTTTGGCTTCCACGTCATCGCGCAGCTCCTCAAGCAACGCGGCATCACCGAAGTGCTCACCGTCGATCAGGAGTTCCCGAGCACCACCTTGCCGATGCTCTACGACGGGCTCACGCTGCGGGCCGCGCGCACGCGAGCCGATGGTTCGTTCACCATCGAGGATCTCGAGGCAGCGCTCACCAGGACCACTGGAGCGATCGCCATCAGCGCGGTGCAGTTCGCGAGCGGCTTTCGCATCGACCTCTCCGCGGTCTCGCAGCTCTGCAAGGCGAAGGGCCTGGCGTTCATCATCAACGCCGCGCAAGGCATCGGCCACGTGCCGTTGGATCTCAAAGCGCTCGACGCCGACTTCCTCGCCGCCACCAGTCACAAGTGGCTCGCCGCGGGCTACGGCACGGGCATGCTCTTCGTCGCCCAGCGCTGGCTCGAGACCACGCGCTTGCCGTTCGGTGGCTGGCTGTCGGTCGAGCCGCACGAGCAATTCCTGCCGTGGATGCACGCCGACCGCACCGACGACGCGCACGGCTTCACCGCGCACGGCACGAAGTTCCGCGCCGAGACCTCCGCGCTCGAAGCCGGTGGAGGCAGTTGGCTGGGACTCGTCGCGCTCGACGCCGCGTTGACGCTCCACGATCAAGTCGGAGTCGCCAACACGCTCACCCACGCCATCAAGCTTCAGCTCCACCTGCGCGCCGAGCTCCGCAAACGCGGCTTCACGCCGAACACGCCCGACGATCCCGGGACGCTGAGTGGAATCTGCGTGGTGCCAGTGGAAGGCCCGCCGATCGACGTGGTGCGCGCGCTCTTGAAGGAAGCGAAGGTGTCCACCACCGCGCGCGGAGGCGGCGTTCGCATTTCGACGCATGTCTACAACGATGAAGGCGATCTCGATCGGCTGCTCAGCGGCTTCGAGAAGCTGGGCGTGAAACCGGGAAGACCCGGGTAAGAAGTGGTCCCGATGATGCGGCCGCTCATCTTCACCATCCTCATCGCGTTGCCTGCCCTGGCGCAGGAAGACGGCGGCGTTGCGCTCGACTCAGGCGCGGCGGAGGTCGACGCCGGCACGCCCGTGCAGACGTTGCTGGTGATGAACCTCGAGGCGAATGAGGAAGCCAGGGCGCTCGCTCCGGCCGCGTCGCAGGACCTCGCGTTCCGCATGCAGACGCCTGCTCTGCGCGTGCTCACTCAGGTCGACGTGCAGGCCGCCATCGGTCGCGAGCGTCAGGCTGAATTGCTCGGCTGCTCCGACGGCAGCTGTCTCATCGAGCTCGGTCAGGCGCTCGGGTCCCGATTCATCGTCAGCGGCCGCCTCGACAAGCTCGGAGCGAACGTCATCGTCGTCGCCTCGGTCTTCGACGCGCAGAGCAACACCGTCACCGCTCGCGCGCGTGAGGAGTTCGACAAGCCGGATCTCCTCCCCGCCACGACCAGGAAGATCGCCGACACGCTCCTCGCGGCGATGGGTGTGCAGAAACCGCAGCCGGTCGCGCCCGTGGCGAACGTCGAACAGAAACCGCCCGCGCCCGCGATGTCGAACAGCGGCCTCAACCTCTCACTGCGGCTGGGCACGCAGTTCTTCACCAGCCTCGTGCGGCTCGCTCCGCAGGTCGATCTCGAGTTCGCGTGGCGCTTCAACCTGCAGTGGTCCGCGTTCTTCCAGATCAGCTCGGGCTTCGTGTTCGTCCCCGAGCTGACGGCCACCATCACGCCGGGTCTGCTCGGCGTTCGGTACAACTTCCGATCGGACTCGATGTTCCAGCCGGTGCTGGGCGGAGGCCTCGGCCTGTACGGAACGATTCGCAGCGCGTTTCAGGTGCGACCGAGCGTGGTGGTCTTCGGCGGGGCGCAGTTCTTCCCGTTGCCGCGGCTCGGCATCGCGCTCGAGGCGCAGGTCGACGTGCTCGGCGCGGCGTTCGATTTGTTTCAGGGGATGGACGTGAATCGCACGGGTGTGAACCTCGGCCTGTCCCTCGGTGTGCTGTACCGGTTTTGAGAAAATGGATCGCACGGAGAGACTCCTCAACCTCGTCGCCTTCTTCCTCGACGCGCGCGCGCCGATGTCGCTCGACGCGATTCGCGACGCGTTCCCCGACGACTATTCGGGCAGCAACGACGCCTCGCAGCGCAAGTTCGAGCGCGACAAGGCCGAGCTGTACGAGCTCGGCATTCCGCTGCGCTACGAGCAGAAGACCGACGATGAAGACAGCGGGTACCTGCTCGATCGCGAGGCCTACTACCTGCCTGAGCCCGGCTTCTCAGCTGACGAGCTCGCGGTGCTCTATGCCGCCGGCTCCGCGGCGTTGACGAGCGGTGCGTTCCCCGGCCGGCAAGATCTCGCGCACGCGCTGCGGAAGATCGGCTTCTTCGCCGATACGCCCATTCCTGCCGCGCAGGTGCGACTCGAGGTTTCGAACGCGAAAGATCTCGCCGCGCGACTGGAGACGATCTGGGCCGCCATCGGCGCGCGCAAGTCGCTCGACCTCGACTACTTCTCTCCCCGAGCGCGAGCGGCGACGACGCGCAAGGTCGATCCCTGGGGGCTCGCGCTGCGCCGTGGCGTGTGGAACCTCGTGGGCTGGTGCCATCTGCGGAAAGAGCTGCGCACCTTTCACGTGAATCGCATTCGCCGCGTCACGTTGCTCGGCACCAGGCCCAGGCAGCCCGACTTCGACATTCCCGAGAAGTTCTCCATCGACGATCACGTCGCGAACTGGCCGTGGGAGTACCGCATTCACGAGCCGCTCGAGGTGACGCTGTCGCTCGACGAGACGCTCGCTCCGCTCTCGCAGCAGCTGTTCGGAACGCCCGCGCGCGGCGGCACGTTGCGCGTCACCGTCACCCACCTCGACGCGCTGCTCGATCAGGTGCTCTCGATGGGAACGTCGGCGAAGGTGATCGGTCCGTCGCAGGCGAAGGACCGTCTGCGTGAACGCGCACAACGCGTGCTCTCGGTGCACACGGGAGCTCAGTCATGACGCCCACCGCTGCGAGCGATCGCCTTCGCCGCCTCCTCTTCCTCGTGCCGTACGTGTCGAAGCACCCGGGCCGCACGGTCGATGAAGTCGCGCAAGCCGTCGGCTGCACGCGCAACGAGCTCATCGAGGAGCTCGACCTCGTCACCCTCGTCGGTCATCCGCCCTTTCAGCCGGACGACTTCGTCGACATCTACGTCGAGGACGATCGCGTCTTCGTGCAGTTCGATCAGCGACTCTCTGCCCCGCCGCGGTTGACCGCCGCGGAAGGTGTCGCGCTGGCGAGCGCCGCAGCGATCCTCGAGCCGCAGAAAGAGAGCGCGCTGAGCGTGGCGTTGCAGAAGCTGGAACGCGTGCTCCCGGAAGAAGCGGCGTCGCGCTATCGCGAGCTGACGCGCCGCCTCGACGTCGGAGCGCGTGGCGCCGATGCACTGAGCGAATTGACGCGCGCCGTGGTCGAGCACCGCGAGATCGAGTTCGACTACGTGGGCGTGGCGCGCGGTGAGCGGGAGCAGCGTCGCGTGCGCCCCATCGAGCTCTTGAGCCACCGCGGCCAGTGGTACCTGCGCGCGTTCTGTCTGGCTCGCAACGGCGAGCGGCTCTTCCGTTCCGATCGCATCGCGTCGCTGAAGCTGACCGAGACGACGTTCACTCCCGAGGGCGACGGAAAAGCAGAACGTCCGGTCACGGAGACTGGCAAATCGGTGCGGGAGCGGGTTGAGGTGACGGTGCGTTTTTCCCCGGCGCTCGCGCCCTACCAGCAGGAACGCTTCGGAGACGCGGGGCGACTCGAAGGTGACGGGAGCTTGACGGTGACGGTGCCCGGCGACTCGGAGTCGTGGCTCGTCAGATGGATCTTGTCGTTTGGCGGGGAAGCGCGGGTGGTAGCGCCCGAATGGGCGATCCGAGTTGTTGCTCAGGCAGCGGCCGCATCACTACAGTCTCTCTGACCGAAATGGGTTTTCAGCTCGTCATTGCCGAGGGCAAAGAGGCCGGTCGGGAGTTCGAGTTCGACCAGGACTCAGTGCTGATTGGCCGCACCGCAGAGTGCGACGTGATTCTTTACGAGGCGGGCGTGTCTCGAAAGCACGCGCGCATCTTCAGCGAGAGCACCGCGTTCTTCATCGAAGACCTCGGCTCGAGCAACGGCACGCGCGTCAACGGCTCGGCGATCTCGGGCAAGCAGAACCTGAAGCCCGGCGATTCGATCGCCATGGGCCCGGTGGTGTTCAGCTTCAAGCCGGTCGAGCTCTCTCCCGCCGAAGCGAACACCGACGACAACGCCGTCGGAGAAGACGGCAGCCCGCACACCCGCATCGTCTCGCTGGCCGAGATGAAGAAGTCGCGCAACAAGGCGGTCGTCGGCCTCAACAAGCAAGCCGGTCGCGAAGAGGTCGCGGAGCATGGTCGTCGCGCGACGGCGATGATCCCGGCGCTCAAAGGGCCGCGTCCGAGCGCGCCGAGCACCAAGCGGCCGAGCGTTTCCGGCAAGAACACCAAGCTCGCCGCGAAGGACACCGATCTTCCCGAGGGCGTCGAGGTCGCGGGCGGTGGGCGGCCGAAGTTGGCGCGCGTGTCGGGAGAGCGGCCGGCGATCTCCGCGGCTGACCGTGCGCGGTACATGCGCGAAGGCCCTTTGGGGCGCTTCCGACTCTTCTGGGACACGGCGAGCAAGGGCACGCGCAGTCTGGTGGCTGGTGGTGCGGGGCTGCTCGCGCTGCTGATCATCGGGGGCATCGTCAGCGCGCTGATCCCCGAAGACGCGAAGCCCAAGGCGAAGGAGCCGGAGGTCATCAGCGGCGACCCGATCGAGTTCTCGTTCGGCCTCGGAGAGGTGACGTACGAGCGCCCCGACGAGAAGTCGTTCGACTTCGAGGTGAAGTCGCCGGTCGCGGTGATGGTGGTGCTCCACTATGTGTCGAAGAACATCAACTCGAAGGACGAGGTCGCGATCACCGTCAACGGCGTCGAGGTCGGCTGGATTCCGGCGGACACGATGGAAGACAAGCCGCAGGAACAGATCATCCCCGCCAATCTCGTGAAGCGCGGAGAGATCAACACCGTCACCTTCGACAACGTGCGCAACCCGCCCGAAGAAGATCCGTGGTCGATCCGCTCGCTGTGGATCGAAGTGGCCGTGTTGCCCGAGAAGGACGAAGAGGGCCTCAAGGCCGACGCTGACGAGAAGTACAAGCGCGGTCTGCTGGAGTGGGAACAGCGCGACATCGGCGCGAGCAACCGCTGGGACGCGTACAAGAACTTCCGCGAGGCGTGGCTGACGCTCGAGGCGATGCCCGCTGACCGCCGGCCGTACACGCACCGTCTCGCGAAGGACAAGATGGAAGAGACGCGGCGCGAGCTCGACATCAAGTGCCGCGACTTGCTGCTCAAGGCGCGCTCGGCGTTCAACTTCGCGAAGTACGACCAGGCTCGCTACGAGCTCGATCACGTGAAGGACTTCTTCCCGACCAACACGCACCCCTGCCAGTACAAGGCAGAGGTGGAGCGGTTGGAGATGGATCTTTGAGCAGCTGAGTTCGTGAAGAAGGGTCCCCTCTCCATCGGGGAGAGGGAGCACTCACTTCACCTCAAC
>JAEUJS010000009.1 GCA_016792935.1 Archangium sp.
GAGATGAACACGCCGTTACGCTGATAGATGCGGCCGCCCGACACGAAGCGGTTCATGCGCGGACGCTCGTGGAGACCCGACGCCACCGCCCACATGTAGATGTGAAACAGCGAGATCTTGTTGGTGGGGTTCGCCGCGTTCCACGCGTCCACGAACTTCATCGTCTCGGTCACGTCGAGCTCCTGCTCGAAGTACACCGCCGACTCGGTGCGGCTCTGCATGAGCAACGGCATGATGGCGCGCGTCGCCGAGAGATTCTGAACCAGGGTTCCGTCAGTGCGTTTGGTGAGCATGGACGGTCTGGAGTGCAACCGTCGGGCACACCCCATCGCCCAGGCAATCCCACGAGTTGCGCGAGCGCCCCGCCGACCGTGTGCAGGCTCCTTCACAGCTGCGCGTGCCCCGCTGCACACGGCGTTCAGCTGTGATGGCCGTCCAATACCAATACACGGTGCCGTTCTGCTCAGCGTGCGGGCGAATGTCGACGTGCGCGAAGGTGAGCTTCGGCTGGGTCTTCAGCCACGCGCCGACTGCTTCCATCAACCCTTCGTAGGTGCCGTTCCAGAACCATTGCAGTTTCATGTGCGCACCGAAGTGCACGACCGACGCCAGCGCGAACCGCTCGAAACGCCGAGCGCGAGACGAGCATCGCGAGCGCGACGTCTCAGGGCATCCCGAGACTCAAAGGGCCGCGAAGACCCGCGCGGTGAACGTGTTGAGGAGCGTCCAGCTCGGGCCGTTCATGCCTTCGACGACCAGCGTGACGGTCATGAAGCTGAGCGCGGCGAGCACCAACGCGAACGGCGCCCACGCGAGCAGGCGGAGCAAATCGTGCGGCTTCCAATCGGCTCCATCGCCGATGCCGCGGATTTCCTGCACGCGGAAGAGCACGTAGCCGAACGGAACGAGCGCGCACATCCACGCGATGAAGTTCACCAGCGGCACGCCGTGGAACCAGCCCGGCAGCGTCTCGTGCCACACCCAGCAGCCGGCCGCCGTCGCGATGGGGTCGATCTGCAGGTCGAGCAGCGTGGCGAGCATTCCCACGAGCAGCGCCGAGACGAGCGCCGAGCGACGCAGCCACGCGATGCGCTTGCGCAGCCCCCACGTGACGAAGGTCGCCATCGCCAGCACCACCGACCACCCAATCATCGTCGCGACGGGAGCGACGAACGGCTTCACCATCGTGTCGGTGAGATTCGTCTCGTGGAAGAAGCCCAGCAGGATGCCGCCGTTCTCGAGCGCGGCGCCGTAGACGAGACCGGCTCCGAAGAAGAGCGCGACGTGCGTGCGCTTGTGCACCCAGAGCTGCGTGATGAGCAGCCCGGCCCAGATGAAGTTCGACCACTCGTAGATGCGAAGAAGCGCGTCGTGCGAGAGCGGTGACGGGCGGTGCCAGAAGAACGTGAGCGTCGGCAAGCCGAACGCGAGCGCGAGTGAGGTCGCGAGCAACGTCTTCGAGACACGACCACCCGGAGCGGGGAACGTGTAGCGAACCACCTGGTACAGAACGAAGACCGCCAGCGGGAAGACGACCGTATGCGCGAGATCTCCGCGCGCGGGCTCGAAGTTGGTGAGCTCGGTGTTCAGCAGCAGCTGCGCGTAGATGAAGAACATCCAGGCGGGGAGATGACGCCAGACTTCTCGGCGCGCGCGCGCGAAGACGGAATCCGAAAGTCCGTCGGCCGGGATCAGATCAGCAGACGAGTCTGCTGCGGGAACCGCGTTTTCAGACGTGATGGGCTGCATGGGCACCGGCGCTGCGAGGGGGAGGCGCAGCGTGGCGAAGGTCGCCCGTGGCCGTCAATCCCCGCAGATTTCTCAACTTGTGAGCAAAGCTCCTGGGGCGACGCCGCCGGGTGGGGAACAGAGCGTCGTGAGCGTATTTTTCCGCCCGCGGAGGGGGTGCCCGAGCGGAAGTGATGGAGATTACGCCACGCGACGGAGCGTGATTTCGGTGACCTCTCCACGCGGGCCGATGCGGAACGGAGGGCCCCAGTAGCCGGTACCGTTGCTCGTGTAGGTCGGCACTCCGTGGATGACGTCGAAGCCGCCGATGACGGGCTGCTGCAGGCGCACGAAGAACATGAACGGGAAGATCTGCCCGCCGTGCGTGTGGCCGCTCAACATCAGCGAGACGTTCGCTTCCTTCGCCGCTCGGGCGAAGCGCGGTTGGTGGGCGAGCAACACGCGCGGCACTCCGGCGGGAGCCTGCGCGAACGCCATGTCCACGTCGGGTCGATGCGCGTCGGAGAACCGCGCGCCCTCGAGATCGGTCACGCCACCAATCACCAGCTTTCCGTCGGCGACCACGCGGTGCTCGTTGTGCAGCACGTTCCACCCGAGGCGACGGCCCTCGGCCTGCCACGCGGAAGCGCCGTGGTAGTACTCGTGATTTCCGGTCACGTAGAAGACGCCGTGCTTGCCCTTGAGCCCTCCGAGCGGCGCGACTTGATCCTTCAAGCGGTGCACCGCGCCGTCGATGAGATCTCCGGTGACCGCCACGAGATCGGCTTCCAGCGCGTTGACCTGATCAGTCACCAATTGCGCGAAGTCGCGGCCGAGCGTCTGCCCGATGTGCACGTCGGAGATCTGCGCGATGCGGAACCCATCGAGCGAGGGATCGAGGCCGGGCACGTCGACCGTCACGCGCTTCGTCTCCGGGCGGCGTGAAATGTAGAAGCCCCACGCGAGTGCGGGAATCACGAGGCCGACCACGACTTCAGCGCGCAGCGTGCGCCACGCGGGCTCGACGGTGGTGAAGAAGCTCGCGACCCAGAAGCCGAGATCGCTCAACCCTGTGCTCACCAGCAACAGGCCGAACGCACCCATCCACGCGAACCCGACCCACTCGACGATTTTGATGGCGAGGCCCCCCACGATGCGGCCGCCGATGAAGCCACCGAAGATGGCGAGGAAGCTGCCCCACAAGAGGCCCCACGCGAGCGCGGCGTACGGCTGCGGGACCTGCGCGTCGACGATGAGCCGCGCGCCCAGGTAGTAGTGGAGCCCGACGATCAACGTCGACATCACGCCCAGCAGCGCCAGCCCGCGAATGAAGAGCAGCACGGGAATGTCACGGAGGCCGGCAGAACGCTCTTCGCTGGTCGACATGGTGGGCTCACGTAACGGAACTGTCCGCCGTTTGCCCAGAGGCCAACACTTCTTTACTCAGCGCGACTTCTGGGGCGTGAACACCAGGAAGTACTGCTCCGGCAGGAAGTCGAACTTGTCGGTGAGCTTGAAGCCCGCGTCCTCGAGCTCTTTCTGCACGTCTTCGGCGGAGATCTTCGCCTCGGCGACCGGACCCATCTTCGACTGCTTCGTGAAGTCGATGATCACCAGGCGCCCGCCGAATCGGAGCGACGTGTTGCGAATGCGCGTGAAGTACGCCGTTCGATCTTCGATGTGGTGGTACGTGTTGACGACCATCACGAGGTCGACCGTCTCGGGGATTTTCGGATCGGTGTACTCCGCGAGATGCGAGCTCAGGTTCGCGAGCTTTTCGCGCTCGGCGCGGCGGTTGAGGAAGTCGACCATCGAGCTCTCGACGTCGGCGCCGTAGACCTGTCCCTTCGGGAGCGCCTTCGCGAAACGCACGGGGAAGTAGCCAGTCGCGGAACCGATGTCGGCGATCTTCGCGTCGGGAGGCAACGCCAGCGCCGCGATGACCTCGTCGGGTTTCTGCCAGGCGTCGCGTGACGGGTCTTCGAACTTCGCCGCCCACGCGTCCGCGTCGTCGAAGCTGTGGTGTTTGTGCTGCTCGGTGGTCTTGCAGCCAGCGAACGCGAGGAACGTGACGAGAAGAAGATGCCGCACGCGCTCTATGTAGCCGCGAACCATGCTTTTAGCGCACGAAGTCTCCGCGCCGTTTCCCACCTGAAGAAGCGGGCCATCACCGGCTCGAGGAATGCAGGGCTGGCGTTGAAGTGCCACGTGTAGATGACGCGACTGCGGTTCTCCGGCAGCGGCTCGTGGCGAATCGACGCGGCCCACGTGCGGAAGGGGGGCTTCAGCCCGGCGGCGCCGCCAGCAGAACCCGGCGGCGTGTTGACCATCTTCACCGCGGCCACCTTGCCGCGCTGAAACGAGACGTAGACCGTGCGCAGCGTGATGCCGCCGACGAGCCACTTGCCGCTGCAGACCGCGACGTTGCCCGTGGCCGGAGGCGCGTTCTCTTCCATGAACGCCTCGCGGAGCAGCGTGTCCCACTTCAGTCGCTGCGCGTAGTCGTGCACGAGATCGAACACCGCCTCGCACGGCGCGGAGATCTCCTCGCTGACGGCGTCACGAACCATCGGCGCGGAGAGTAGTAAAGAGAGGAACGAAATGAGTCTCGCTTCAGAGTGCGCCAGCCTGTTCATCGTCGGGTTTCCCGGCACGAGCCCCGATGTCGAAGTGAAGAAGCTCATCGACGAGGGCATCGGCGGAATCATCCTCTTCAAGCGGAACGTCGAGTCGCCCTCACAGCTCGCGTCGCTGGTGCGCTCGCTGAAGACCCACGCCGGTCGGCCGTTGATGGCTTCCGTGGACCAGGAAGGTGGACGCGTCGCGCGCTTGAGAGGTGCTCCGTTCACGGCGCTGCCGCCGATGCGCACGCTCGGTTCGAGTGGAGATCTCGCGCTGGTCGAGCGCGCCGGTCGATTGCTCGCGCACGAGTGCCGCGCCATCGGCTTCGACATCGACTTCGCTCCGGTGGTCGACGTCGACACCAATCCGGCGAACCCGGTGATTGGAGATCGCTCGTTTCACCGCGACGCGGCGGAGGTCGCGAAGCTGGGAGTCGCGTTGTCGCGCGGACTCGAGGCGGGCGGCGTCGCGTCGTGCGCGAAACACTTTCCAGGTCACGGAGACACGTCGAAGGACTCGCACCTCGATCTCCCGTCGCTGCCGCACGACTTGAAGCGGCTGCGTGAGGTCGAGCTCGTGCCGTTCGCCGCGTACGCGAAGGCGGGGCTGGCGTCGGTGATGACCGCACACGTCATCTTCGAGGCGCTCGAAGACAAGTTGCCGGCCACCATGAGCGCGAAGGTGCTCGACGGTTTGCTGCGCAAGGAGCTCGGCTTCGAGGGCGTGGTGGTGAGCGACGATCTCGAGATGAAGGCGGTCAGCGAACACTTCCCCATCGAGCGCGCGGTGGTGGAAGGCATCAACGCGGGCGTCGATCTCTTCCTCGTGTGTCACGACCACCGCGTGCAGCGCCGCGCCATCGAGGCATTGGTGAAGGCTGTCGAGCAGGGTCAAGTGAAACGCGACCGACTGGAGCAGGCGCGCGCTCGCGTCGCGGCGCTCGTGCGTCGCTTCGTTCACGGTCCGGAAGATCTGCTCGGCACGCTCGGAACTCCGGCGCATGCGCAGCTCGCTGCGGGCTTGAGCGTCGAGACGTTCACTGGCCGAGATCCGACCGAACGATGAGAGGGGGCCGACGACAAATTCCCTCTCCCTCGGGGAGAGGGGTTGGGGTGAGGGAGCTGATCTTCATCTCAGTCCTCACATCCTCCGCCGCCAGCGCCCAAACACCCTTCTTCCAGCGTCACCTCGACGACCGCGCGGCGGAAGCGCCCATCGTCCTCGACTCGAGCTTCGAGGACTCGTTCGACGATCCTGATCGCCCCGGCACCTGTCCGCTCGTGAACGAAGCGAAGCAGGCCCTCGCGCGTCCCGACGCGGGAACGCTCGCCGGCGTGAAGGCCGCGTTTGCGATCAGATCAGCAGACAAGTCTGCTGGGGCAGCGGAAGGTCCCGCCGGGAGCGGACGCTACGTCACGGTCACGCTCGCGGTCGCGAGCGATGCGGGAATCGTCGGCACCTGCATCCACGAGACGACCATCGGTCACCGCAACGCGCACCGCGTGCAGGAACACTTCGGCGCGTGGAACCCGCTCGTCGGAAATCGCTTCACGATGTGGGTCACCACCAGCGTGAATGAAGACGGCGACTTCGGCTGGGTGCTCGTGCCGCGCGTGTACACGCTCGAGAACGGAGCGCTGCTCATCGACCGTCGCGCCACCGCCGCCGAGGTCAAGCGCTTCGGTGCCGCCTACGCGAAGTGCAAGGACTGCCGCGAGCTGCAGTTCGCGAGCAAGGAGTTCGAAGCGTGGGCGAAGAAGGTCGAAGCCGAGCCGAAGCCCGACGTCATCACCGTGCCCGACGCGATTCGCGCCATCAACGTGCCGCTCGAGCTGAGCGGGCTGCGCTGGTTCGCTCCGATGGAACGCTACCTCGCGGTGAGCGACGACACCGGGCTCGAGGGCAACAAGCGCAGGGGCTTCAGCCCGGCGGCGCCGCCAGCACACAAGGGAGCGCCGTATCTGTTCACGATGTCGAAGAGCGGCGTCATCGACGACCAGCCGATCATCCTCGAAGGCGTGGAGCGCGTGGATGACCTCGAGTCGATCACCACCGCCGCTCCTGGAGAGTTCTTCGCCGTCACCTCGCACTCGCTGACCAGGAAGGGCAAGTCGCGCGCCGAGCGGAAGCAGCTGTTGCGCATCCAGCGAAGCGAAGACGGAAAGTTCGCGGTGAAGGAGAGCCTCGATCTCGACGCCCTCGGGCTCACGAAGCTCGCCGGCGGACAGCTCGACGTCGAAGCAGTCGAGTGGAGAGCGAAGGTCCTGTACCTCGGCCTGAAGGCGCCGCTCGATCCGAAGGGCCGCGCTCAAATCATCACGCTCGACCTCGAGACGAAGACGTTCGTGAAGTGGGCGTCGGTCGAATTGGTGGTGAATGGCATCAAGCAAGGCGTGACCGACCTGCTCTTCCTCCCCGATGGACGACTCCTGCTCGTGTCGAATCAGCCGAAGCAGCCCGACATGACGGACTTCGGCGGAGCGCTGTGGCGGCTCGACAAACCCGACGCGGCTCCAGTGCTGATTCAGCACTTCCCCGGCCTCAAGCCCGAAGGTCTCTCATTCACGCCCGATGGGAAGAAGCTGAAGGTGGTCTTCGATCGCGGGCCGGGCGTGCCGCAATGGCTCGAGGTCGCACTCCCTCCCCCAACGGCGTCGCCCCCGAGGGCTTTGCCGTGAACGGTCTTCGCATCAGCCCGAAGTTCCGCGTCGCGCTCGCGCTCAAGGCGCTGCTCCTGCTCGCCTTCGCCGGTGTCTTCGGAGGAATGGCGTTCGCCGCGTTCACGAAGTGGCACTGGCATCTCCTCGCGCGTGTGAGTGGAGCTGCGTTGCTCACCATCGCCGCGTTCGCGATCGCCGGAGCAGCGATGCGGGGACTCGCGGATGCCATCGTCGGTGACGCGCTCGAGACCAGGGGAGCCAGGCCGCTCAAGTCGCGCCGCTCCGGCTACTCGCTGCAGCTGCCGAACGGGAAGTTCGTCGAGTACGTGCTCTACAACCCGTGGCCCGCGCTCGCGCAGGATCAGACGTACACCGTCACGTACGGAAAATTCTCACGCGTGCTCGTCGCGCAACCGCTGCCGGAGTGATCACTCCACTGGAGCTCGGAGCGTCACGCGCGGCTTTCCACCCTTCTCGGTGAGCATCAGCCACTGCCGCAACGGCTCCTGACCTTCTGCTTCGAACCACACGTCGAACGTGTAGCCGCCCTTGAAGTGCAGCAGCGCCGGCGTCTTCCCGAGCACGCGGTTCTCGACGCGAATCGAA
>JAEUJS010000041.1 GCA_016792935.1 Archangium sp.
GTCTTTGTGGCCGGGCATGTGGCGGCGCTGCGCGCACCACGGGGGCTTCTCCTGCTCGACGCCGTCGACGGCGGGGTCGTCCTCGAGAGCGATGCGACCGTGCCTTCCAAGGGACTGCAGGTCAGCGCTGACGGGTTTTTCGTGGGCGCCTACACCCCATCGGGTGACGTGGTGGTGATGAACGTGCGCGAGCGCGCACTGCAAAGGCACCCGCGCCCGTGCGAGCAGCAGTCGATCGACGCGTTCACGCTCTCGACCGAGGCGTTGATCGCCGCGTGCTCCGACGAGCGGGTCGTGGTGCGCGACCTCGATGACGGTCACGTCGTCTCGAACTTCCCGGTGCCCTTCGGCCCGCCGCACAAAGGCGTGATGACGGCGTCACTCGACGCGACGGGCCGCCAGCTCGCCCTCGGCGGTGTCGATGGCACGTTGTTCACGATCGATCTGCTCACCGGCGCACACCTCGGCGTCTCGGTCGCCGACGAGCCACTGGTGCGCACGAGCTGGCACGGCACACAGCTCATCATCGGCCTCGATCGCGGCGGCTCGCTCTTGTGGGACCCGGCGCTCGCGCGGCCGGTGCTCCATCTCCCCGCCGACGTGGTGAGGAGCGCGGGCCCCAACGAGCTGCGAGGGTGGGGCCGCGCGCGCTGGACGTGGCAACTCTCGACGCTCGCGCCCTCTCGCTATCTGTCCGCCGCGGGCCTCAGCCACGTCTCGGTGTCTCCCGATGGAACGAAGGTCGCTGGCGCCGCCGGAAACGGCACCGTCACGCTCTGGGCGCGAGACGACGCACGCGTGCTCCAGCGCCTCGACGTGCCGGGCGGCGTGGCGAAGCGCGCCGTCTTTTCTCCCGACGGCACGAGACTGGCTGTGGCGACCGCCGGCCCGACGGGCACGGTGGCAGTGTTCGACACCACGACGTGGGCGCGCGTGGCGTGGGAGCCAGGCCGCTCGTCGCGCCGCGTCTTCTTCCTGCACGACGGGAGGCTCGTCGCGCTGCCCTACGGAGACGGCGTCGATCTCTGGTCGCTCGACGGCCGCCGCTCGACCGTTCCGCTCCCGCGCGTCATCGACGCCGCGCTCGGTGCTCCACGAGACGGGCTCTGGCTGCTCACCGAAGACGAGCGGCTGCTCACCTGGAACGGCGAAGGGAGCCTCGTACGCCGCCAGACGCCCGGCGCGCTCATGCTGGCCGTCAGCAGCGACGGTGACGTGGTCGCGGTAGCGCGGCTCGATCAGGTCGAGGTCTTCGTGCCCAGCGAGCCGGCACCGCGCATCTTCCGCGCGAAGTCGGGGGAAGTCGTCGACGTGGCCATCGACACCACCTCGCGCTGGGTGGTGGCCGGCACGCGAGCCGGCACGTCCGACGTGTTTGAACTGTCGACCGGGCGCTACGTCGCCGCGCTGCGAGGCCACACGCAGCGCACCTCGGGCGCTGCGTTTTCCAAAGACGGGCTGCTCTTCACCAGCAGCTGGGATGGGTCGGTTCGCACGTGGAACCTCAGCGTGCTTTCGCAGCCCGCACCGCGTCTCCTCGGGCGCGCCGACGAGGCGTGGGCCCTGCCCCTCGACGACGCGCTCGACGACGACCTGCTGAGGCCTCGATGAGTCGATTGGCCTTCACGCAAGTGCTGTTTGGCACGCGCCGGGTTCAGCTGGCGCACGGCGACTTCATCGGGCGCCAACCGTCGGCGGCGCTCTTCGTCGATGACCCGCGCGTGTCCGAAGGCCACGCGGTGTGCGTCTTGCGGCGCGGGCAGCTGTGGTTGCTGGCGCTCCGGCGATTACTCGCCGTGGGTGGCAGACCCGTGTCCGAGGTCGCGCTCGCGCCTGGCCAGCACATCGACCTTGCTCCCGGCCTGACCGTGCTGGTGGAAGAGGTGACGGTGCCCCCCACCGTGCTCGCGCTTGCCGCTGAGGGTCAGCCAGCGCGCGTGCTTGGTCAGGTGGTGAGCCTGTTCGAGCACGATGATCCGCGCATGGTGTACGTCGCGAACGCCGCAGCCCACGTGTGGACCGCGGGGGACGAGTGCTTCGTTCGCCTGGGCGTCGCGAGCCCCGCACGGCGGTTGGTGCTCGGAGAGAAGCTCCGTGTCGGCGCTCGAGAGTGGACGCTCAGCCTCGTTCCGTCGAGCGCAGCGAGCTCGACGCCCACCGGTGCGGGTCCACTCGCCCCGCTGCGCGTCGTCGTCTACTTCGACTCCGTCGTCCTCGAGCGCGCCGACGCGCCGCCGCTCACCATGGGTGGCGTGTCGGCGCGCATCATCAGTGAGCTCGCGACCCGCACCAGCGGGACGTGGGAAGAGATCGCGCGCGCGATCTGGGTCGACGTGCCTGCCCCCGATGCCCTGCGCCACCGGTGGGATGTCTCGTTGAGCCGGCTGCGGGCACGGCTCCGCGAGGCGAGCATGAGGGAAGACCTCGTTCGCACCGACAAGGCCGGGCGCGTCTCGTTGGTGATCGAAGCGAAAGACCTGATCGAAGACCGCAGCTGAGAACGCCGAAGCTCAGCGCGCCTGGGTGCAGTCGGCGCTGGTCGAGCTGCAGAGTGGATCGTCGAGGAACGCCGGCCGCAGATCCGTCACCTGGCCCCAGCCCGCGTTGATGCGATCAGGCCCCGGCACCGCGCCACCGATGACGACGCCGAAGTTCACCTGCAGCACGTCGCGGTTGAGCTGCGGCAACAACAACCGCAACCCGATGCCCGTGCTGTGCGCGACCGAGCTGCCCGCTGACGGAAACACCCAGCCCACGTCGTAGAAGAAGACGAGCCCCAGCCAGTTCGAGAACAGCTCGATCGGCTTCGCGCGGTACTCGAGGTTGCCGATGAGCATGTTCCGTCCGCTGAACTGCTCGGGGAACGCGCCACGCAGACCCGTCGAGCCGCCGAGCAACAGCTGCCGGTTGTCGAGATCGTTCTCCTTGATGTCGAGCAAGACGCGCGCGACGAGCCGGCCTCCGAAGATCTGCGGGCTGTAGTTGCTGATCTCCGCGGCGATGCGGCGGTTGGCGATGCTCTCTCCCGGCCGCACGCGCATCGCGCCCGCCACCGTCACCGTGAGCAGATCGTCCGCCTCATAGATGCGGTACCGAAACGCGCCGCCCATCTCGACGAAGTGCGACGGAGCGAACGGCATCGGAAACGCCGCGCGAATGCCTCCCTGCGCGACCCAACCCAGCTGGTAGTCCTCGCTCAGCTCGAAGGTGTCGATGTTGCGCAAGACGCGAAAGTTCGACGGGAAGGCTCTGAAGTAACCCGACACGAACGTCACGTTCTCCGAGCGCGGGAGGTAGTTCGCCGTGAGCCACTCGGCCTTGGCGGCCACATCTGCCGCTGGCGCCGCAGGGCTGAAGCCCTCGACCAGTCCGGGCTTGTACTGACGCGACCAACCGCCGAGCGACATCGAGAGATCGAGCTTCAGCTCGCGGCCCATGCTGCGCGTCAGCGTCGCTTCACCCGTGAACTCGCGCACGTCGTACACGTACGGCACGGTGTCGCCGCTGGTCTCATCGGGGTACGGCAATTCCCACACGCTCGCGCCACGGAAGACTCTGCGCCGTCGCACGTTCCACGTTCCCTCGACGAGAAACGCCCACTGTGGATCGAGGTTGATGATCGGCTGACCGAACGCCGCCGAGCCGCTGGTGCCTTCGAGCGCTCCGGTCTGGCGGTTGAAGATGAGCTGCGCGACTTCTCCGAAGTACCAGCGCGACGAGAAGAGCCGCCGCTCGATGAAGCGCTGCCCGACCGCGAAGGTGTCGAGCCGGATGGTGGTGTTCAGCGCGAGCTGCTGACCCCACCCGTTGAAGTTCACTTCGATCAACTCGAGCTGGAGGAACTGCAACAGCGAGCCGATCAACGTGAACGAGTTCGACAACCGGAGCGACCACTTGTCCTTGGTCACCACCAGCATCGACACCGTGCCCGGCGCTTTGCCTTTCACCGCGACGACCTTCACCACCGCGAGCAGGAAGAGCCTGCGCAGGTTGCGTTCGGTCTCGAGCGCGCGATGGGCGTCCCACGTGTCGCCGGGCTTGATGAGCACCTCGCGGCGCACCACCTGCTCGCGCGTCTTCACGTGAAAGAAGTTGAGGAAGTTCGGGTACGGGTCTGACTGCGAGAAGACCTCTTCACTCGCGACGAGCACGTCTTCGAGCTTCTTGCCGACCGGGTCTGATTCGCGCTCGACCGAGTGCAGCTCGAGGCCCCATTGAATGAGGCGTTCCTCGTAGTTCGAGTCTTGTGAGAGCGGGACCGCGCTCAAGACTGCGACTGACACCCACCCCAGGAACATGAGCCGCAGACGCTAGCAAACGAGGTGATTCCGACCCGCCCTCCTGACTCGACCCGCAGCGGATCACGCAGGGTCGCGGAGTTGGAGCGGGATCGCGAAGTGCAAAACCAGCGCGCGACTTTTCCGTGAAAGGACAAATCCCCATGTTCGTTCAGCCCGAGCAGTTGCCCCGCACCTACGACCAACACTTCCAGTTCATCCGCCGTACCGATCTCGACCAGCAGCTCTCGACCATCTTCCGCCACTGGGACGCGAGCGCGTTGCAGCGCGCGGAGTTCGTCGGTTGGGCGTGGGTGGTCGCGGCCGCCAGCGACTTCGTGGCTCGCACCGAAGACGCCGGCCGCGCGATGGATGGCGTGAAGACCGAACGCGACGAGGTGTTGCGCCAGGTCTCCGAGAAGCTCGTGCAGACCGCCGTCGTCGATCTGCAGCTCGTCGCCAAGCGCATGTTCCTCGACTGGCTGTGCAGCGAGATCGCGACCGCGCGCGCCGCCGCGTAATCATCCCCGCAGAGGGTGGCTCCAGCGCAGACCCTTGAAACGCCCGAAGTCGGCGTCTGCGGACAGCCACTCACAGCCGTGCTCGATCGCGAGCGCCGCGTGAAACGCGTCGGAAACCAATTTTCCCTTCACGCCTGAGGTTTCGACGAGCTTGCGAAAGATCCGCCAGTGGTCCGCCCCTGGGCGAATCAACGTCACGTTCGGTCGTTCGATGAGCTCATCGAGAAACTCGAGCGCCGCCGGCATCGACGCAGCCTCGAAGGCCGTGCCGTGATTCGCCACGCGCAAGAAGCCGCTCATCACCAACTCTGACATCGCCCAGGGTGCATCGCCTTCGGCGAGCTCGCTGAGAAGCGTGGCGTAGGCCTCGTGTTCCGGCGCGGCAGCAAAGTGCGCGTAGACGAGCACGTTCACGTCGACGCACTTCATGGCAGGCCGTTCGGCCCATCATCGAGCTGCGACGCGAGCGAGTCCCATGACAAGCCTCGCTTGAGTTTCGCCTTCTTGTTCACCACGAGACGGAACGGACGCTTCGAGGTCGTCGCGCGCTCGAGTTCCGAACGAAGCGCGCGCTCGATGAACCCGCTCAGCGGAAGGTCGAGCTCGGCCGCACGCTTCTTGGCCGCACGAAGCAGGACATCTCGAACGACAATGGTGGTCCTCATGCACACCAGCATACGGAGGGAGCATACGTATGCTCAAGGTGTCAGCCGCGCGAAGCCGTTCGCACGCTCCCACCCGTTCGCGTTGACGTCTTCACCGATCGACGATTCGAAGCGTTCGCGCGCGCTCTCCCCGGAGCAACGCGCTTCCCACCGAGTCAGCGCATCGTGGATCCACGTTCCGCTCTTCACGTTGCGTCGCAGATCGCGCGGCAGCCAATCGCGAAAGAGCCACGGCGAAAATCCGCGCGAGAAATCGGTGTGGAAGAGCAGTGACTCGCGCACCAATTCACCGCTGCGCTTCCGCAACAGCCACGCAGCCATCACGGCACCCTCGGTGTCGGTGCTGCCGTCGATCAGCAGACCACCTTCGATCACGAAGGCAGCCAACGCGGCACGAAACGCAGGCACTTCGTCTTCACGCATTCCGCGCGACACGTTCATCGCCCTGAGCACGGAGATCGGAGCGAAGCGCGCACACGCGTCGACGTCGCCCTGCACCAGCTCGACGAGGGTCCGCTCCCTCACCCCAACCCCTCTCCCCGAGGGAGAGGGAGAGACGAAGCGATCGATCCCGACGACCCGACAGCCAGGCGCCGACGCCGCCCACTCCCCGGTCGTGACCGCCGATTCTCCGAAGCCAAAATCAACGAGCGTCGCGCCGCTCGAAAGCAGCGCGACGCTCTGGTGTCTCAACCACTGATCGAGAGCCGCGAGGCGGCCAGCTCTCGTTGAGGACTTCAGGGCTGCAGCACCTGCACCGAGAGCGACGACGACGCGCTCGGAGCGGTCGCCGCGTTGCTCGACGGAATCAGCTTCGCCTTCACCGAGTACGTGCCCGCGAGCTGCAGGCCGTCACGATCCGACAGCGGGATCTTCGCCGAGTACGTCTTCGACTGACCCGCGCTCAACGTGAGCTGCGACAACGCGAACGTGCACGCGCGGCCTTCCGAGAGACGACGCACCACGCGGCCGGTCGACGAGACGATCTCCACGTCGAACTGGCAGCCGGTGTTGAACTGCCACGTCTGCGAGGTCGAGCCGGTGTTCTGCAGCTGGAACTCGACGTTCGCCTCGGCCGTCACCGCGTTGCTCGGGCACGGCGTGGTGATGCACACGATGGTGTTGGGCGTCGACTCGTAGTTCACCTTGTCGAGCACCACCCTGGTCGTCACGCCACTGGTCGGCGGCACCGGGTACACGCGACCGTTCACCTTCGCGCTCTGCAGGTTGAAGCGCGTGCCCATGCCCGTCACGAACGTGAGGAGACCGATGTTCGGCGTGAACGTCAGCTGACCGAGCACCGGCTGCGCGCAGCGCGCGGTCGGGCTGGTGACCCAGTTGTATTCGATGGTGCGCGTGTCGGCGTACGTGCCGACCGGCGTGGTGAAGCTCGCGCCCGTCGACGAACGACGACCGACGTACCCATTGCACGCGTTGCTGTTCGTCTTCCACGAGGTGCTCGCGTAACCGAAGCGCACCAGCGGTTCCCAGGTGTCGTTCTTCCACTGGTACAGCGTGGTCGCCGAGTCAGACGCGAGACCGACCCACACCGGCGCGTCGTAGAAGCCCGTCAGCAGCGCCATGTTGTCCGCGACGCGCGTCATGGTGAGCGTGCGCGTCTCTCCGGTGGCCGACTTGAAGGTCCACGTGTTGCCTTCCTGCATCGGGAACCAGGTGTTCGAACGGCTCGTCGAGGTCAGCTCAGCGTCGTACGTCTCGGTGCCGTCCACGTCACCGTCGTCCACCACCGCCATCGCATCGGGACCACACGCAAACAGCGAAACGCTCACCAGGGCCGCGCTCATCACCTTCATCGTGTTCATGGCGCCGGCGTATGCCTTTGTCCTACATGGCCTGTCAATGGCCGTATGTCCCTGAAACCCGAAGGTTTCAGCCAGGGCCCGTGGGGTATGTGGGCTCGAGACCAGCGCCGCGCAGATCTCCGGAGCGTTTGGCCGGCAACTGGTCACCTTTCGCCGCCGCTTCGATGATGCGTGCGAGCTGCGCAGCGCCGTCGGTGAACAACGCGGGACCGGGCTGCAAGATGAACGCGCTCTTCACTTCATACAGAGCGTCGCGCTTCACGGCCTCAACCTCGCTCCAACCGGGCCGCGCGATGATCTTCTCGCGCTTCGCTTTTCGTCCGCACCAGCTCGCGATGATCAGCTCGGGATTTCGGCGCGCGATCTCTTGCGGGTCGAAGATGCGTCCCTTCGCGCCCTGCTCCGTTCGCGTCTCGACGCAGATGTCGTCGCCACCGAGCACTTCGATCAACTCGCTGACCCAGCGAATGCCGGCGATCAACGGCTCGTGCCATTCCTCGAAGAACACGCGTGGACGTCTCGGCAGCTTCGCATTCTGCGCTGCGAGTTTCTGAACGTTGGCCTGCAGCTCATCTGCGAGTCGCTCTGCTTCCCGCGACGCGCCCACCAGCGAGCCGATGATCCGCACCGTCTGGAGGATTTGCGCCAGCGAGCGTTGATTGAAGAGATAGACGGGCACTCCGCGCTTCGCGAGCTCGGCTCCAAGCGTGGCCTGCAGATCGGAAAAGCCCAGAACGAGATCCGGCTCCAGCGCGAGGATCTTCTCGAAGTCAGCGTCGAGAAAGCTCGAGACCTTCGGCTTCTTGCGCGCCTCGGTGGGACGCACCGTGAACCCACTCACGCCGACGACGAGCTCACCAAGTCCCAGTCGATACAGCGTCTCGGTGGTCTCTTCAGTGAGACAGACGATGCGACGCGGATACTTCGAACCGGCCCCGAGCAGACTCACTTCCAGGTCAGCGTCAGCTCGACGCGCTCCGCGGCCGTCTTCTCCCACGTCGCGTAGAGGTCCTTGTCGAAGAACACCACGAAGAGCGAACGCAAGAGGCCCACGTAGAGCTGCAGCGGCAACACCTCTTCCTTGAACACCAGCTTCGCGTTCGCCTCACCCGCTTCGCTGACCAGTCGATTCCCCGGAGCGATCATCGGATTGAGCGTCGCCAGCAGCGGCTTGAAGAGCGCTCCGGGCTTGGCGGTCTTCAACGACTCGAGCGACTTGCCGAACGGAGACTTGAGCAGCGCATCCATCGTGTACGTGCCCAACTGCTCGAACGCCTCATCCACGCTCTGCAGCTTCGGAGCGAGCAGCTCCACGGCCTTCCACAACATGCGCAGAAAATCGGCGGTCGGGTACGTGAGTGAGTCGACGTACGCGCGTTGTTCCTGCGCGGCCTTCCGCACCTTCGGCTCGCCGGTCGGCCCGATGGAACGCAACACGGCGGCGATCAGCGCGTTGAAGAACATGCCGCGCAGATGATCAGTCGGCTGCGTGCTGCCGATGCGCGCCTCGAGTTCTTTCTGATCGAGCACGCGCGTCTGGTTGGCGCGAATCTTCTCGCCTTTGTTCGCCAGTTGCGGAGGCTCAGCCGACACCGCGCTCTTGTCGGTGGACATCGTCGTCTCCGACGGAGGAATCGGCACCGCTTCCGACTCGTCGGGGAACAGCTGCTTCATGAACGCCGCGAGGTGCGCGTTGGTGGCGGGCAGACGCTGCTTCGCGAGCCAGCCTTCGATCGCCTTCTGGAACGCGGCGGCATTTTCGTAGCGACCGTCGAGCTCACGCGAGAGCGCCTTCATGACGATCGGGTCGAGCGTCCTGGGCACCGCGCGATCGAGCATCGAAGGCGGGTTGATGTCGGCTCCGACGACGGCCTGCAGCGTGTCGGTCTCGTTGTCGCGCTTGAAGAGCCGCTCGGTGCACAAGATCTCCCACATCACCGTGCCGAGTCCGAAGACGTCGCTGCGACCATCGAGCGGTTTGCCGTACGCCTGCTCCGGAGACATGTACGCGTACTTGCCCTTGATGATGCCGGTCGCGGTGCGCACCAGCTTGTTGGCTGCCTTCGCGACGCCGAAGTCGATCAGCTTCACGGCTCCGTTGAACCCGATGAGGATGTTCTGCGGGCTGACGTCGCGGTGAATGAGATCGAGCGGCTGGCCTGACGGCGTCTTGGCCTGGTGCGCGAAGTCCAACGCCGCGGCGGCGTCGGCGATGACGCGGCACTTGAGCGCGAGCGGCATGCCGTTGCTTCGCTCGAGCGCGTACACGACCACGTCGCGCAGCGAGAGGCCGTGCACGTATTCCATCGCGATGAAGTACTCGCCCTTGTCTTCACCGAGGTCGTAGATCTGCGCGATGTTCGGGTGGTTCAAGACGGCGGCGATGCGCGCCTCGTCGAAGAACATGTTCACGAACTCCTGGTCCTCCTTGAGGTGCGCCAGGAGCGTCTTCACCACCACCAACTTCTCGAACCCGACGGGACCCTTTTGACGCGCGAGCCAGACCTCGCCCATGCCACCGACGGCGAGCTGCTTGACCAGCGTGTACTTCCCGAGCGTCTTCATGCGGTGCGAGCTGAGCGCGGGAGTTAGCAGGAATCAGCACGTCACGCGTCGCTGACCACCACGCCCTTCCAAAAGGCGACACGCCCTTTGATCTGCTTCGCCGCGTCGGACGGCGTCGGGTAGTACCAGACGGCGTCAGCGTTCCGCTGACCGCCCACCTCGAGCGAGTAGTAGCTGGCGACGCCCTTCCACGCGCACGTGGTGTGGGTGTCGCTCGGGCGCACGAATTCTTTCCTGAGGGCGCTCTCGGGGAAGTACGCGTTGCCCTCGACGGTGACGATGTCGTTCGACTCGGCGATGACCACGCCGTTCCAGGTGGCTCTCTTCATGACGTTGATTCCTTTCATCGTGCGACGAACAGCCCGACCATGAGCGGCCATTCGGTGTCGACCGACACGCGCTCGAGCGGCAGCGCTGCGGCTCTTCCCCACGCCTCGAGCTCGGCGACTTCGAAGCGATGGCTCGATTCGGTCCACAAGGTTTCGCCGACCGCCAGCTTCACCTCGAGATCGAACTTGGCGATTCGCGCCACCACGGGGCGCGTCGCGCGCAGGTGCATCTCGATGCGCCTGGCTTCCGCGTTCCAACGCGCGTCGTGCACGAACGCGGTGAGATCGAAGTTCGCACCCCAGTCACGGTTCAGATGCACCAGCACGTTCTTGTTGAACGCCGCCGTCACGCCGAGCGCATCGTCGTAAGCGGGGAGCAGGCGTTCCTTCGGCTTGTCGAGATCAGCCGTCAGCAGCAACGCGTCTCCCGGCTCGAGCGCGGCGCGCACACGCACCAGGAAGTCCTGCGACTCGGCGCGATCGAAGTTCGACAGGTTGCTGCCCAGAAAGCACACCACCCGGCGATGACCCGCGGGTCTGGGCGGCAACGCCTTGAGGGCATCGCGAAAGCGCGCCTCGACGCCGACGAATTCCACACCGGGGACACTCAGCGCCTTGCGGCACCCCTCGAGTGCGCCCGCCGAGACGTCCACGCCGATGAAGCGCACCTTCGGCTGCAGCTTCAACACCTGGCGCACGATCAGCTGTGCCTTGTTGCCGTGGCCTGGCCCGAGCTCGATCAGCTCGAGCGGCCCGGGCACCGCCGCCAGCGCTTCACGCGCCGAGGCCTGAAGCATGCGGTTGTCCGCGCGCGTCACTCCGTATTCCGGCAACAGCGTGATGGCCTCGAACAGCACCGACCCCAGGGCGTCGTACAACAGCGGCGACGGCACGCGCTTCTGCGGCGCCGCCAGCCCTTCACGCAACATCGTCTCGAGTGACTTCATCTCCTCACCAGGCGGAACTTCGCGGGTACGGATGGGTATTGCGTCTGAAACCAGTTTCGGAAGGACTTGCGAAGTAGCGAGCCCTCAGTGCGGGCGCTCGCTCCTTTCATGACGTAGTGGCGGCCGTCGAAGAAGTCAGCCGAGTAGCCCCGATAGAACGGAAGCGGCTCGAAGGCGGCGAACGGCGCGAAGACCGTCGAGGTCCATTCCCAACCGTTGCCGAAGAGATCCACTGCGCCGCTCTCGCTGACGCTGCCGGGGTGCGTGCCGCTGGCGACCGGGTCGAACCGCTCGGCGTTCGCGTTGCCGATCACCGGCTGATCGCCGACCGCGCGATGCCACTGCGCTTCGGTTGGGAGCGTCGCGCGTTGCCAATTCGCGTAGGCGCTCGCCTCGGCGTGGCTCACGTAGACCGGCCAGTCGAGCGGCAGCGGCACCTCACCGAAGAGCGCCCGCCACCACCACCGCCCGTCGCGTCTGCGCCAGAAGCGCGGGTGCGTGATGGAAGCGCGCTCCTTCCAGGCCCAGTCGGCGTCGCTCCACAGGGCGCGCGTCGCGTACCCACCTGACTCGATGAACGCCAGCCACTGCGCGTTGCTGACCGGCAGCGTGTCGAGCTCGAAGGCCGCCACGTCCACCGTGTGCTGCTCGAACTCGTTGTCCCACGCGGTGAAGCCATGCGTGGCGCGCTCGAGGCCCAGCGTCGCGCGGCCCGCAGGGACGTGAACCGTCATCGGCCGTTCGAGCGCTCGAGGCGCAGCGAGGTGCGGGAGCGCGCCCGGGCGCAGGTGCTTCGCCTCGAGTTGCTGGAAGAGGTAGCAGAGCGTCTCGGCATGCATGAGGCGGTGTTCGAGCGCGATGGCGATCGCCCAGCCCGATTCCAGCCAGCCCTCGAACGGAGCGCGGGTCACCACTGCATCGACCTCGGCGCGCGCGGCGCTGGCCCAGTGTTGAACCTCCGACAGCGTGGGCCAGTCACCTGGCACGTCCGATGGCTCGTTGCCGTCGAGCGGGTCGATGCCGAAGGCGAACAAGCGCTCGAAGGTCGCGTGGCGCGCGGGCGCCTGAGCGATGTCGCGGCAGAGGAGGTTCCAATCGAAGGCCTCGAGGTGGCCGACGTAGAAGATGAGCCGGTGACGCTCGGCGATCGGCCGCTCGAAGATCGCGCCGTCGTTGAGCAGCGCGAACAAGCCGTCGGTGCGCCGGCGCGCGGCCTCCAGTCGAGAGGCGAAGTCACTTCGCACGGAGCGCATGTCGGGCAGCTTCTCGCCTCGTACCCACAGAGGTCGAGCGGAAGTTCAACGCGCGCCGGTCTTGACCCACACCCCTTCGCCGCGTGCCTCGAAGCGCTCCTGCAGCAACGCCTTGCTCGCCGCGTTGAGCTGCCAGTCGCCGCGCCAGCCCGTCCGCACTGCGTCACACGCGCCGAGCTGCGTGCGGTACGTCACCTGCGACGCCTCTGACGCGAAGAGTTCGTTGGCGCTCGGAAACCGCTTCTCCGCGCGAGCACCATCGCGCAGCGCCTGACCGTAGCTGTCGATCAGAATCGGCGGCTCGAGGGGAGGCCCTTCATCGCGCAGCACGAGCTCGAAGACTTCGAATGCGCACGCGTTGGGTGGCAACGAATCAGCGAGCGCCTGCTGATCGACCTGCGACGGAGGCCGCTGCACCGCGAGCTCGATGTGCCGGAAGGTGATCCACACGAGCGCCACGGCGGCGACGATCCACCCGCGGGCGCCGATGCGAGTCACGACGGCGTGCGCGCTCGTGCCCAGGAGCAACGCCATGAACGGGGCGAGCGCGGCGTCGTACTGATTCCACCACGCCGGCGTGAGCATGAAGGCGGCTGACAGCAAACCGACGCCGAGCAGCGCCACGCGCGCGAGCTGGCGTGACGGCCCCACCATCGAGAACGGGAGCGCGACCACCACCAGCACCGTGATGTCGAGCGTGCGCGCGGTGAACATCTCGCGCAGACGACCAGCGAGCTGGAGATCTCCATCGGGCGGACGCAGCGAGTGCACGCGGATGAGCTCGAAGAGCATCTCCTCTGGAGCAGGCACCGCGAACGGCACCAGCGCGATGGTCAGCACCACGAACGCTCCGAGGATGACCGAGCG
>JAEUJS010000596.1 GCA_016792935.1 Archangium sp.
AAGACCACTCGCACGGTGTTCGCTTTGGGGTCGAAGGTCAGCACCGTCGCCTGGAAGTTTCCCCCCGCGTACAGAAACTGCGACGGAGGAAACACCACGGGTCGATTCGATTCCTGGCCCGGCTCGAGCACGAGGTTGAGTGGGTTGATGTTGCCCGCCGGTCCCGCGGTGACCTCGTAGAGCTTCGAGCGGAAGCCGGTCTTCTCGACCCGCATGATGGTGCCGGAGTGGATGTCTCCGCTCACGAAGAAGACACCCTTGATGGCGTTGGTCTCGATGAAGTTGAGCACCGCCTCGCGCTGCGCCGCGTAGCCCTGCCAACGATCGGCCTGACCGCCCCACGACGGCCCCGGCATGTTGGTCATCGGAATCGACGTGAGGATGACCTTGAAGTGGCACGGGCTCGAGGTGAGTCCGTCTTGCAGCCACGTCAGCTGCGCCGGAGAGATGAACTGTGCCTGCGCGGTCTCGCGCGTCGTCGGCAGTCGCTCGGTGCGCACGTCGAGCAGGAAGAACTCCGCCGTCTGGCCCCAGCGGTACGACTTCCACGCGCGGTCTTCTTCGACGGGCAACGTCTCGCGCCACGCACGTCTTCCATCGAGCAGAATCGGGTGCGTCGGCCCCAGCGCTTCGGGGTCGAGGTTGTTGGTGAAGTCGTGGTCGTCCCACACCAGATACGCGCCAGCGGCGGGGAAGAGCGCGCGGTAGCCGGGGTCTGCGAACTGCTCCTGCCACTTCGCGCGGAACGTCGGGAGCGAGTCGGCGCCGTCGTTGTACGAGACGTCTCCCAGGTGCAGCCACAAGTCCATGTTCTGCTTCGCGAGCGTTTGAAGCGGGACGAAGGGTCGGTAGCGATACGACGCGCACGAGGTCGCTCCGACGGTGAGCGGCTCTTTCCAGTCGTCGGGGAACGCGGTGCGCACGCGGCCGAGCGGTGAGCGTTTGCTGAAGTCCGTCGAGAAGAACGCGTACGAGTACCAGGTCGCTGGAGCGAGCCCGCTGACCTCGAACTTCAAATTGCCGTCGGTGGTGGCGGTCGTGACGTCGAGCGTCTGCTCTTTCACGAGCGCGACCTGTGTCTCGCTGCCCACCTCGCGCCACACGCGCAGCACGACCTGCGATGCACCGGCCGCGCGCGTCCACGCGACGAACGACGACGACTTCATGACGCCGGAGCTCACCGTCTGCGGGAAGAGCGTTTGATCGTGCGCCACCGATGCGGGCGCGAAGTCGACGCGCGTCGCCATGTCGATGGGCTGCGGGTCCACCATCGGTGGGCCTGCGTCGGGCATCGAAGGAACGACACAGCCCGACAACGACAACGCCGCGGCGCCCAGGAGGACGTCGCGGCGCGAAGGTGCCGAATCGGAATCACTCACGACGCACTGCTTAGATGAAGTGCGAGAACAGGTTCCAGAACTTGCCGGTGATGATCTGCATCTTGCTGATGTCCTCGACCTTCATCTGCCGGCTGATGGCGATGTCGGGCTTGAACAGGCGATCGATGGTGTCCTTGGCGAACGCCTCGTCCTCGACGTTCACGTTCATTTCGTACACGTGGTACAGCGCGACGTCGTCGAGGTTGGACGAGCCGGTGGTGGTGAACTTCCCATCGGTCACCATCACCTTGTCGTGGTTGAAGCCCGGGTACTCGTAGATGTTCACGCCGGCCTTGATCATCTCCGGGTACTTCTGACGCGCGGCGAGGTGGCTGAAGCCGTGGTCCGACTGGCCCGGCAGCACCACGTGCACCTCGACGCCACGCTTGGCCGCGGCGATGAGCGCGTTCTGGATGTCGGGGTTCGTGCAGTACGGGTTCTCGATGTGGATCGACTTGGTCGCCGTGTTGATGCGATCGAGGTACGTCTGCATGATCGCCCGGTTCTCACCGGGGATGTGCTGGACCGTGGTGATCTTCTGGTTACCCGGCGCTTCCCCCGGCTTGTACTCGGGGAAGTAGCGCGCCTTCACCGACGCGTCGTCGCCCGGGATTTTTCCGCCGAGGTGCATCCACCCGGCCATCCACTCGCTCTGCATCTGCTTCACGACGTCGCCTTCGGCCTTCACCATCACGTCGTGGTACTCGCTCAAGTAGTGCTCGCCGACGTTCATGCCGCCGGTGAAGCCCGTCTTGCCGTCGACGACGACGATCTTGCGGTGGTCGGGGTGGTTCATCACCTGCGAGTCGCGCGTCACGTCGACGAGGTGGTTGGCGCGCGTCTCGATGCCGGCCGCTTCGAGCTTCTTGATGAGCTTGTTGCCGCCCGACATGGGGTTCATCAGCTGTGAGCCGATGCCGTCCATCATCACGCGCACGTCGACGCCGCGGTTCTTCGCAGCGATCAACTTGTCGACCATCTCGTTGCCGAGCTTGTCGTCGTTGAAGATGTAATAGGACATGTGGATCGAGTCTTTGGCGTTGTCGATCGCCTCGAAGACCTTCGGGAAGGCGTTCTCGCCCTGAATCAGCAGCTCGATCTTGTTGTTGGTGGTCGGCTTGTAGATGTTCACCAGCTCCGACTCGCTGATGGTGCCCTGGTTGCGCAGCACGTTGATCTTCTCGGCGATGCCCCCCGTGCCCGGGGCGCTGCCCGGCTTCACGAGCGACGCGTCGAGCGCGGCGAGGCCCTTGCGGAGATCTGCTCCGCTCAATTCGGAATGCAGCGCCTTGCGCAGCGACGTGCCGGTCTGCGCCTCGAATTCCTTCGCCACCGACGCGATGAACACCGGCGATTGGCCTTCGAGCGCACCGAGCAACTTCTTCTCGTCGGTGCCCATGCCATCCATCGCCTTCTTGAGCGTGGCGACCGCATCCGCGACGGGCTTGCTCGCCGGAGCGGTGGGTGCCTTCACCTCGGTCTGCCTGGCGGCGCCGGTCTTCGACCAGCCGTTCGACGTGTCGGTCGCCGGCGTCTGGCCCGTGGGCTTGCTGGGACCGGCGGCCGGCGTGGCGGGAGCCGTGACGTTGGGCGTGGTCGGCTTGTTGATCTTCACGACTTCACCCCCGCGGCGAAGCTGCGTGCGGCGGCTTCATCGGCGAACGTGCCGAACAGTTTTTCCGCGTCGACTTCCTTCGTCGCCTTGCGCGCCTCTTCGACGAGCCTGGGGTTCTTCACGAGGTGCGAGACGACCTCGAGGCCCTTGTCGGCCGCGCCCATCTCGATGGCCTGCATGGCGCTCGCTCCGCCTTCGTCACACGAGGTGACCGCGCGGAGATCGAACAGCAAACCGAACGGCCGGCCTTCGAACTTCTCGACGCGCGACTTCATCTCTTCGGCGACGGGCTTGGCGGACGCAGCGGTGAGATCACCTTCGAGCTTCACGTTGAAGAACGCGAGGCCCTGATCAATC
Organism: Archangium sp.; assembly: GCA_016792935.1. Classification (GTDB taxonomy): domain Bacteria; phylum Myxococcota; class Myxococcia; order Myxococcales; family Myxococcaceae; genus Archangium_A. The sequence goes on from JAEUJS010000596.1 coordinate 3,352, forward strand.
TGCTCGAGCTTGATCTGATGCTTGAGGGGCGTGGACATGGCGCGCATTTCCATCGGATTGAGAGGGCTCGTCCAGTCCTCAATGCGTCTTCTCACGCTCGGAGAAAACGTCACGGAGCTTGACGTTGCCAAGGCTCGACCTGGGGCGAGCCGAAAAATACAGTGGTTGACCATGATCAACCTCGAGGGCTTCTCGTTCGAGCCGCCCGCCGGTTTTCGCACTGAGGAAGTCACCTACGGCCTGCGGTTCGGGCTGCCAGGGAGCGGACCGGGGCCGAGCTTCATGCTGCAGAGCAAGCTGGCGCGGCAGGGCGCGAAGTTCGAAGAGCTGGTGCAGGAGACGATGGTCGAGCTCGCGCAGACGATTGGTCAGCTGAAGGGGCTCACGAATTCCGAAATCACCTTCGTCGATGGAGCGAAGGGTGCGGTGCTCGCGTACGACTTCCCCACGCACGCGGGAGAGATGCGGCAGTACTTCGTGATGCGCATGGAGAAGGCGCGGTTGTGCAACATCACGCTCACGATTCCGAAGGCGTCGCTGACTGACGCGAACGCAGCGACGTTCATGAAGGCCATCGCCGCACTGAAAGCGATCTGACGTTTCACCACCCAACGCCGTCGCCCCAGGGGCTCTGGACATGTCCAACACCATCAAGCCGAAGACGCCGGTCGTTTCCACGCCGAAGCCTGCGGAGTCTGCGAAGCCGGCGGCTGCTTCTTCGACGTCTGCTCCGAAGACGAACGCAGGGTGGGGCGCGACCGGAGCTGCACGCACGCCGAGCCCGACGGCGGTGTCCATCGCGCCAGGGAGCGGGAAGACCGAGGTGATGTGTCCGGTGCTCCGCGCGCTCGCGAACGAGGGCCGCGTGCAGCTGCGCGCGGATGGAACGGTCAGCGTCGATGAGCTCAACAGGGCCATCAAGGAGCTCGGTGGTTCCAGGCCGCTCGGCGCTGCGACGTGGGCGATTGGCACCATCGGCAACAAGCCGACCGACATCCTGAAGAACATCATCAACCACGAGTTCAGCCTGACGAAGCTGCCGGAAGGCATCGTCCCGCATCCCGCTGACACGCAGATTCTGAGGAACGGAAAGTTCGACGAGGCGAAGTTCAACGAGCTGGTGAAGCACGCGGACCGCGGCGTCATGACGACCGAGAGCTTCGCGAACGCCATCGCCGACAACTACCGGCGCGACGTCGGAGCCGGCGCCAACAAGCTCGACGCGACGGTGCGCGGTCTCAATTTCGCGCAGCTCGAGTTCGCGGGGTTGTTGTCTGTCTTTGGCAGCAAGAACAACGCGACGGGCAAGACGGGCATCAAGGTCGAGGACCTGCGCGTGATGTACGAGAAGGGCCAGATTCCTCCGGGGATGCAGGGGCAGAGCTCGAGCGTCATCGAGGCGATGGCGTTGCAGGCGTCGCTCGCCATCAAGTCGGACGCGAACGTGGCGGCGGGTGCGCTGTCGTCGGTCTTCACGTCGAAGGGTTTGTCCGATGCAGGCGCGCGGCTGTCGGGTGGCGGCGCGAACGATGGAGTTGGTCAGTCTGGTCAGCTCGCGTCGATGAGCGCCGGCAAGGCTGCGGCCTGTCCGCACATGGGGGGCGCAGTGAAGAAGCCCGCCGGCCCCGCGGAAGTCGTCAACGCCCACACGCTGTGAGTTGAGGACGCGCTCCCTCGGGGAGAGGGGCAGCGTGAGGGAGAATTTCCTCGCGCACCAGTCGTCTCACGGCTCCTGTGCTCGTCGCCGCGCTCCTCGTCCTCGCTGCAGCGCCATCGGTCGTCAGTGACGACGCACGCGACAAGAACGACAGCACGCTGTCTCTCTTCGCCACCTCATTGAGCGGCATGTCGTTTCAGCTGCAGGCGCCCCGCAATGAGACGCGCGGCTTCGTCGTCGGAGCGCGCGCTGGTCTGCACGCCCAACGTCCACCGCTCAGCAACGGCGGAGGCCGCATCGGCATCATTCCCACGCTCTCGATTCGTCACGACTTCGGCTCGCAGCGAACCGAGTGGACTGGAGCCGTGGCCATCTCCGCGGAGATCTGGCGCATCAGAATCGTGAGCGGTGTTGGCTACGGACTCACGTCGAAGCCAGACGTCACGCCGTCGCACCTCTTCGAGATCTCCATGGCCGCGGGCCTCAAGTTCGGCCCGGTGTGGACGGGCATCAACTTCGACACGCTGTGGCGCTTCAGCGACGGCACGCGCGCGCTCCACGTCACCGCGCAAATCGGCATCGAGTGGGAAGTGCAGCGCGAGATTTTCCGCTGAGCGCAATCGCTGCGGCGCAAAGCGTGCGTCGCTCAGCCGTCGCGCGGACTTCGCGTGTGCTCGCGAGTTGCAGCGGCTGCGTTGATGCGCGCAAACACCGACGAGTCCGATGTGTTGTCGAAGAAGCTCTTCCTCATCGTGATGGGAGGCGCGATCGCCTTCCTCACCGGCATCGCGCTGGTCATGACCTTCATGCCGACGAGCTGAGGCAAGCTACTCGAACGCTGCGAGCCAGCTCTGTCCCGCCGTAGTGCCCTGGCACACTCCGGCGGCCACGCCGCTGCAGGTCCCACCCACGACGAGCTGCGGTGGGAGCCACACCGCGCCCACGGCGGTTTGATCGCCCGGCGCGACGAAGACGTGCAGGTTCACCACTTCGAAGTTGGCGTTGAGGCGCGCGAAGAACACGTCTTGCTGGTCGGTGGTGAACGGAAACCCTCCGTCGGGGAGCGAGAGATTCCCGCTCGCGAAGCCCACGAGCACCGAATCGGCTCCCACATCCACGAGGTCGATCGGCGTGAGGTTGCCCACCAACACTGGCGTCGACCGCGACAGCCCCGCGTCTCCGACGTCGCTCCCCACGGCAACGACATCGAGTTGGCCACCTCGCGGCCTGAAGATCAGCCTCACGTCGTTGTCGACGACGCCGATGGTCATCGGACTGTTCGGCTCGGCGACGAAGCCGTAGCCATCGGCGATGGGCCCCCCGAAGCGCGCCACGAACGCGCCGGCGTCGATGTCTGGCAAGAACCTTGGCGTGCTCACTTCCATGCACGAACCGCTGAGGTTGCCCACCACGACGCCCGGCCCTCCGTCAGGTGTTGCCAGGAGTCGCTGTGGCCTGATCACCGTCGCCGGGGCGCAGTTGAGGCGAAAGCTGCCCGGAAACCCCTGAAGCTCAGGGTCAGCGGAGAAAGACGAGAGTCCGAGCCCGCCATCCCAATCGCCGTACGCCGCCACCGCGACGCCGCTGTCGGCGAACGAATTGAAATACAGGTTCATCGCGGTGGACACGAAGGGCAGGTCGTTCGAGGCGATGCTCGAGTACGAGCCCATGTTCCTCTGCCAGAGTTCGATTCTCCCGTTCGAAAACGCGACGGAGAGACGCCCCTCGCGCTCGTAGGCCGCCGTGGGAACCTGGGTCGCGGGTCTGGTTTGAGCGACGCCCGCACCGGCGCGCGTAAACGCCTGGAAGGAATGTTGCGCCCCACCGCGACTGACGAGCGTGCCGCCCATTCCATCGCCGACGAGGAAGCGTGCCTCGAGGTTGACCTGCGTGCGCCACACGACGCTCCACGGGCCCGCGTCGACTGGCCCTGCGTCGAGGCCCGCGTCGGACACGCCGCTGTCGACACCTGCATCAAGGAACTCGCACTGCGGGTCATTCGGCGCGGTGGCGCAGCGACGTTCACGCAGTCGCTCCGTGCTCGGCCAGTCGATGCACGCCGCTGAAACGAAGAGCGCGATGAGCAGAAGCTTCTTCATGGGAGTGTCACTTCAACAGAGACGAACACGCCTCCCGAATTCGGCACCACGGCCAGCTTTGCCGGAGCGCTTCCGACGATGAACCAGGTCACGCTCGCCGCGATGGCTGCGACGCCAGCGCCCAGCAGCACCCAGCTCGCGGTCTCGGTCGCCTTTCCTCGCTCGACCACGGCCGGTGCCTCGGCCAGTGGCACCGTGCCCTGATTCAGGTTCGCAGCGTCGGAACGCGCCGCCACCTGCAGCCCGATTCCCGCCGCCAGGCAGCCCACGCCCGCGATGGCGGGCACCCAGCGCTCGAGGTGCAGGCCCTCCTTCGTCTCCACCACGGGAGCACTGAGCCCAAAGCTGCGAGCGATCTCATCCGCGAGTCGCGGTGCCTCGGCTTCGAACCATTCGCCGAGTGCGTCATCGCCCCTTGGGCGCTCGCTGCTGGAAGCGACCTCGGTGCCGTCCTTCGTGCGCACCACGCGCAGCGTCACGATGTAGCTGTTCCCCGTCTTGGCGAGGCTTCCTGAGAGGACCGCATCGACACCCAGACCTCCCGCGAGCTCGGCGAGGCACGTACTCGAGCCATCGCTGCACCCGAGCATCTGCTTCTGTCGCTCGATTCCGAGCACCGACTCAATGTCTCGTCTGGTGGTCACCTTGAGGCGTGGATCTTTCCCGAGCAGGGTGGCGAAGCGCTCCACATACGCTTCGCCGAGGCGCGACTCGATACCCGAGAGCGAAAGTCCGGGAACTGCGAGCTTCACGGGGCCCTCTGCCGCCCCCAGGATCAACACTGCCACCATCAGCATGACCACATCCTACCGGCCACTGCTCTCCCCGAGGGAGGGAATGCTATGCCGCGCGCGTGAGCACGCTTGGGGAGATGGCAGACGTCGCCGAACGCAGCCGCCCCACGGGCGTGATGGCGTGGCGTCGCGTCGATGGCGCGTGGACCAGCGTCGAGTGGTCTGCGCTGCGCGTCTTCCGCCGTGAGGTGATGGCCGCGCTGCATGGTCTCGGCATCGCGCGCGGAGACCGCGTCGCCATTCTGAGTCACACCTGCTGGGAATGGGGCGCGCTCGATCTCGCCATCACCTCGCTGGGCGCCATCACCATCGGCGTCTACCCGACGAGCACCACCGACGCGGTCGAGTACATCCTCACGCACAGCCGCGCGAAGGTGTGCTTCGTCGAGGAATCGCAGTTCGCGCGACTGGCTCCGGTGTTCGAGAAGTTGCCGGGGCTGCGCGTGGTCGGTCTCGGTGGGGCGCTCGACTCGTTGCGCGCTGAAGGGCGCTCGGTGCTCGCGCGCGAGTCCGATGTGCCCGAGCGGCGCATGAAAGACGTGAAGCCCGACGACGAGGCGACCTTCGTCTACACGAGCGGCACGTCGGGTCCTCCGCGCGCGGCGGTGCTCACGCATCGCGGCGTCATCGAGATGTCGAAGCTGGGCGGCTCTGCGCTCGGAGCGACCGCGCAAGACGTCGCTGTCTCGTACCTCCCGATGGCGCACGTGCTCACGCGCGTGAACTACTACGCGTACGTCAGCGTCGGAGGCACCGCCTGGTACGCCGAGGCCCTCGAGAAGGTGAACGAGGCGTGGCTCGCCGCGCGGCCGACGATGGTCTCCGCCGTTCCGCGCGTGCTCGAGAAGGCGCAGGCGCGAATCATGGAGCGGGTGAACGCCTCGTCTCCGCTGCGCCAGAAGTTGTTTCATCGCGCGCTCGCGAGCGGACTCAAGAAGCTCGAGTACGTCGAGCGTGGCGCTTCGGTTCCCTTGCCGCTGCGTCTCGAGACCGCTTTGTGGGACCGCCTCGTCTCGAAGAAATTGAAGCGCGCGCTCGGCTGGGAGAACGCGCGGTTCGCGATGTGTGGCGGCGCTCCGACGCGGCAGGACGTGATTCGGTTCTTTCACGCGCTCGGCGTTCCAGTGCTCGAGGGCTACGGGCTGACGGAGACGAGCTCTCCGGTCGCGGTGAACGTGCCCGGTGCGTGGCGCATCGGAACGGTGGGGCGTCCTTTGAAAGGCGTCGAACTCAAGCTCGCGAGCGACGGCGAGATTCTGGTGCGCTCTCCGGGCGTGTTCCGCCGCTACGAAGGAGATGAAGACGCGACGAAGGCGGCGTTCGAGCCCGACGGCTTCTTCCGCACAGGCGACATCGGGACGGTCGATGCGGACGGGTACTTGCGCATCACTGATCGCAAGCGCGACATCATCATCACCGCGGGCGGGAAGAACGTCGCGCCGCAGAACATCGAAGCGGTGGTGCGGGAAGACGCGCGCATCTCGCTCGTCGCGGTGCACGGAGATCGCCAGCCGTATCTCGTCGCGCTCGTGACCGTGCAGCCCGAGGTGCTCGCCGCGCACGCGAGCGATGCGAAAGATGGGCTCTTTCCCGAGACCTCGAAGTTGCACCGGGAAGTGCAGGCCGTCATCGAGAAGGCGAATGGTCGGCTCGCTCCGTACGAGAGCATCAAGAAGTTCCGCGTGCTCGCGGAGGACTTCAGCGTCGAGAACGGACTGCTCACGCCGACGCTCAAGGTGAAGCGGAAGGCCGTGCTCGCGAAGTACCAGTCGCTCTTCGATGGGCTCTACGCGTGACGTTGGCGTGGAAGAGCGAGAGTGACGCTTCGAGTCCGACGCAGTGGAGCGTGGTCGGTGATGCGCTCAAGGCCGATGACGCGTTGAAGCGCGTGCGGCGTCGCGAGTGGCTGCTCTACGAGGGCGATTTCCACAACGCGAGGCAGTTGGTGGCGGCGATGGGTCGGCGGTTGAAGAAGCCGACTTCAGCTGGCTCTCCGCTCGAGGCCTTTCGTGCAGAGCGAGCCGCGCGTGCGTTGGAACACGAGACGCTCGGGCATGTGCTCGTCGAGCTCGATTCGAAGTGGGCGCTGCCGAAGTTGAAGCGTGCTCCGCCCGACGTCGCGTTCGCGTGCAAGTTGGCGTGGGGCGCGGCTCCGCGTGAGGGGACGCTCGTCTCGCTGAAGACCTTGCTCGGAGTGCTCGGTGCCGCGGAGTGGTCGAAGAAGGGCCTCGAGGTTCCTGGGCTGCCGAAGAAGCTCGTGACTCGCTACGGCGTCTACGTTCCGACGCGCACGGACTACGTCGAGCTGTTGCGGCGAGTCGGAGAAGTGAAGGGCGCGAAGTGTTTCGACATCGGAACGGGCACGGGCGTGCTTGCGCTGCTCCTGCTGCAGAAGGGAGCGGCTTCGGTCATCGGGACTGATCTCGAGCCGCGCGCCATCGAGTGCGCTCGAGAGAACGCGCGGGTCTTTGGCGTCGGCGAGCGCTTCGTCGTCGAGGAACGTGCGCTGTTTCCCGAGGGGAAAGCGGAGGTGATCGTCTGCAATCCGCCGTGGGTGCCGGAGGCGGCGAAGAATCGCTTCGATCGCGCGGTGTTCGATGACGGCAGCGCGATGTTGAACGGATTTTTGAGTGGGCTCGCGTCGCACCTGAGCGCGCGAGGTCGCGGACTGCTGATCATCTCCAATCTTGCAGAGCTGCTTGGGTTGCGTGACGTCGGTGCGCTCGAGAAGTCGTTTGGTGAGCACGGGCTGAAGTGCGTGCGCACGTTCGAGCAGGGCGCGAAGCATGGGAAGGCGAAGGACACGGAAGATCCGCTGCACGCCGTGAGGTCGAAGGAAGTCACGACGCTCTATGAGTTGGTGCGCGCGTGAACAGCCCTGTTCCTCAGGTGACGAAGGGCGCTTGCTGGTTTCCGGTAGTTCCAACTACCGAAAGTCGACACTCGCCCCGGTCACTTCATGAAGTGAGGAGAATTCGCCCGTGGCCGAGGGGCACGCGCGCTTCTCGGCAAGACGCGCGACACCCGAACTGCACACCACCCCAAAGCATGCTGCGCGCGAGCCGAGTGCAGCGCGAAGGGTGGGCGGCCCCATGAGCGGCTGGCTGATCTGGCTCGCGCTCACCGCCCTCCACGCCTGGTGTGGCTGGAGCTGGGCGTGCACCTGGATCACCGGCACCTCCGCCCTCGAGCGCTTCATCGCCGCGATGGTCTTCACGCTCGCCGGCCTCATCGGCGTCGAGATGCTCTGCGTCGCCTTCAGCGTCTTCACGCCGAGCTGGCTGATCTTCACCACACTCGCCTGGCTCGCCATCACGCGCTTCGCGACACGTGATGCTCGAACGACCGCGCTCCTGCTCAACGACTCCGCTCGCATCTGGTGGGTCGCGCGCGAGCGCTTCACGCCCATCACCTTGCTCTATCCGCTCGCGCTGTTGGCCTTCGTCGCGTCGTGCGCGCTCACGTACTGGTTCCGTGCGTGGAACTACGACGGCACCGTCTACCACACGCCGATCGCCTACCTCCTCGTTCGCTACGGCTCGCTCGAGTGGCCCGGCATCACCAGCGTGTGGATTCAGGGCTACCCCTTCGACGTCTCGCTGCTCTCGGCGTGGAACATCATCTTCACGCGCGAGAAGGTGTTCGACGACGCGGCGCAGCTGCCGTTCGTGGTGCTCGCCATGGCCGCCATCGCCTGGTGGTGCCGCTTCTTCAACGCCTCGCGCGCCATCTCGCTCGCGCTCGGAGCGTCCTTCATCCTCCTCTCGCCCGTGTGGCTGCAGTCGATGCACACGCAGGTCGACATCGCATGCGCGGCGCTCTTCCTCGTCGTCACGCGCTTCCTCCTCGAGCCGATGACCAGGGGCCGCGCGATGGTCGTCTTCTGCGCGCTCGGCATCTATCTGGGCACGAAGTTCACCGGAGCGCTGCACCTCGTCGCGCTGACTCCGTGGCTCGCGTGGTGGCTGCGCGCGAACTGGCGCTGGGCGTTGCCGCGCGCGGTCTTCCTGCTGCTCGGGCTCGGTGGCGCGCGCTACCTGATCAACGTGCTCGCGCATGGCACGCCGTTCTGGCCGTTCTGGATGAACCTCCCGCTGCTCGGTCGCACGGAAGGGCTGATCGATCCCGGGCCCATCAACCTCTCGCGCTCGGGCTCGAGCGGCGCGTTCTTCGGAGCGCCGAACTCCATCGGCTACATGCTCTACAGCTGGTACCACGACGATTCGGCGCTCTGGCCCGATGTGCGCTCGGGTGGCTTCGGCTTCGTCTTCCGTTGGCTCCTGTTGCCGTGTCTCGGGTTGCTGGCGATCGACGTCTTGCGCCGCCGACCGAACGCCGAGCGCGCGTTGATCCTGATCACCGCGTTCATCCTCGCGCTGATCGTCCCCATGCCCTGGTGGCCGCGTTACACGCTCGCCGCCGGAGGACTCAGCCTCGTCGCCATCGCCGGAGTGCTCTCCGACCGTGCGCGCGGCACGTGGATCATCGCTTCACTCCTCGTCGGTCTCCTCGCGTTTGGTTGGGCGACGACGCTGCGCAATCTCGTGAGGGACGTGCACGAGTACAAATGGCCTGCGTTGGTCCACCAAGCGCGCAAGGCGACCCCGCACGAACGAGAGCGCATTCAAGCGACGACGTGGCTGTGGCCTCCGGAATTCATCGACGCGCGCGACGCGCAGTTCGCCGACGGAGGCGTGCTCCTCTTCGACGAGACGGGTGATTTCGCGAGCGAGTTCTTCGCGAAGGGCATTCGCAACGATCCGCACTTCATGAGCAACGCCGACCCGAAGCTCTTCGCCGATCAGATCAAGACGCAGCGCGCGTGCTGGGCGATCGTCGCGCAGGACTCGAAGGCCGAGACCGAGCTCAAGCAGCGCGGAATGAAGTTGCTCTTCCAGGCTCCGCGGACGAGTGGCCGGGTGTACGACACAGGGCAATGCCGCTGAACGCAGTCGCCCCAGGGGGCTTCGTCATGCCAGCGCGTGAAACACGTGCTGCACGTCATCGTCCTGCTCCAGCGCGTCGATCATCTTCAACACTTCCTGCGCCTTCTCATCGGGGAGATCGACCGGCGTCTGCGCCACGTATTCCGAGGTCGCGCTCAGCACCGTGAGCTTGCGGGCTTCGATGGCGGACTGCAGCTTTCCGAAATCGGTGAAGTCGCAGCGAATGATCAGCTGCTTCTCGCCTTTCTCGCCCGCGCCTTCGCCGAGCTCCTGCAGGCCGTGATCGATCAGGTCGAGCTCGAGCGAGTCTTGATCGACGCCGGTGGGGTCGAGCCGGAACACGCCCATGCGCTTGAACATGAAGCCGACGCTCCCGGCGTTGCCCATGTTTCCGCCCCAGTCCTTGAAGTGCATGCGTACGTTGGCGACGGTGCGCACCACGTTGTCGGTGGCGGTCTCGACGATGACCGGCACGCCGTGTGGCGCGTAGCCCTCGTACACGATGGTCTCGTAGTCCTTCTGGTCCTGGCCCGAGGCGCGCTTGATGGCGAGGTCGACCTTGTCCTTCGGCATGTTCACCGCGCGCGCGTTCTGAATCGCGCGACGCAGCGCCGGGTTCGATTCCGCGCTGGTGCCACCGGCCTTCACGGCGATGGTGATTTCCTTGGTCACGCGCGTGAACGCCTTCGCCATCTTGTTCCAGCGGGCGAACATGGTGTGCTTGCGCGTCTCGAAGATGCGTCCCATGGCCGCGCGTCTACCAAAGGGCTAGACGGATCGCATGAAACGGTTCTCCACCCACCGGCGTCGCCCCAGGGGGCTTTGCGCGCTGATCGCTCTCGTCGCTTCATTCGCCTTCGCCGAAGACCTCGCCCCGGCGCAATTCCAGACTGAAGTGCAGAAGCAGCAGGGCCTCGTGCTCGACGTGCGCACGCCCGGAGAAGTCGCCAAGGGCAAGCTGCAGAACGCGAGCGTCATCGACTTCAACGGCGGCAGCTTCGAGAAGAAGGTCGCGTTGATGTCGCGTGAGAAGCCGGTGTTCGTCTACTGCGCGTCGGGTGGTCGCAGCGCG
>JAEUJS010000597.1 GCA_016792935.1 Archangium sp.
CTTCCGGTACCAGACGCACGCGGAAGCGGACTCGCTCTACAACACGCCTCCGACCTTCGCGATCTACCTGGTGCGCAACGTGCTCGAGTGGATCGAGGCACAGGGCGGTCTTCCGGCCCTCGAGAAGCGGAACCGTCAGAAGGCCGACCTGCTCTACGGCGCGCTGGAACGGCTGAGCGGCTTCTACAAAGCGCCCGTCGAGAAGGCCTCACGCAGCGTGATGAACATCGTCTTCCGCACTCCGTCCGAGGCGCTCGACGGCACCTTCGTCACCGAAGCGAAGAAGGCCAACATGATTGGCTTGAAGGGTCACAGAACGACGGGTGGAATTCGGGTCTCCGCCTACAATGCGGTTTCGGTTCAGGACATCGAGGTGCTGGTGTCCTTCATGGAGCAGTTCGCGAAGTCCCACGGTTGATCACTCCAGGAGTTTTTCGATGAAGCGTCTCGCACTCGCCGCAGCCCTGTTTGCACTCCCCGCACTCGCCGGCGAACTGGAGGGCGTGAAGGCCGACGACACCATGACGGTCGAGGGCAAGACGCTGAAGCTCAACGGCCAGGGTCTGCGCGTGAAGGTGTTCTTCAAGGTCTACGTGGCGTCGTTCTACGTCGAGAATCCGTCGAAGGACGCGGCTGCGCTCTTGAAGGCCGATGAGATCCGCCGCGTGGAATTGAAGATGCTCCGCGATCTCGACCAGAAGACCACGGTCGAGGCGATCCGCTCCGGCTTCGAGAAGAACTCCGGCAAGAGCTACGAGGGCCTCAAGGAGCGCCTCGACAAGTTCGTCGAGAAGATCACCGACCTCAAGAAGGGCCAGGCGCTGACGATTCAGTACGTCCCCGGCAAGGGCACGCGCGTCGAGGGCGTCGAGGGCAGCTTCACCGCTCCGGGCAAGGACTTCGCGGACGCGCTCTTCTCGGTGTGGATCGGCTCGTCGCCGGTCGATGACGGTCTGAAAAAAGGCATGTTGGGCAACAAGTGAGAACTCAGGAATAGGTCTTTCACGCACGGTGTTAAGAGGCCCCCGAATTTCTCTTGGGAGGTCTCACCGTGAAGAACAAGTTCCTGGGTGCACTGCTCCTCGTCTCCTGCGCGACGCAGGAAGCAGCCACCAAGCCCGATCCCGCGCCTGCTCCCGTTGCTGAACCTGCGAAGCCTGCCGCCGCTGCGCCGAAGAAGTTCAGCGTCGACCTGAGCAAGCCGATGCCGCCGGGCATCGAAGAAGCGGTGATGGATCTCACCGCTGATCCCTGCGTCGACTTCTACCAGTACGCCTGCGGCGGCTGGATGAAGGCCACCGAGATCCCCGCCGATCGCGCGCTCTTCTCGCGCGGCTTCGTCTCGATCGCCGATCGCAACGAGCAGGCGCTCAAGGGAATCCTCGAAGAGGCCGCGGCTGGAAAGCTCCCCGCCGGAACTCCGTTCGCGCAGCAGCTCGGCGACGCCTACGGCAGCTGTATGGATGAGCCCGCCCTCGAGAAGTCGCTCCCGGAGGTGAAGAAGTTCATCGCGGCGAACTCGAACGTGAAGACTCCGGCTGATCTCGCGAAGACGCTCGCCAGTCTGCACAAGGCCGGGTTCCGACCGCTCTTCCGCATCGGCTCGCAGCAGGACTTCAAGAACTCCAGCGAGGTGATCGTCGGCCTCGATCAGGGCGGGCTTGGCTTGCCGGATCGCGACTACTACCTGGACGACAACGACAAGGCGAAGAGCATCCGCGAGGCGTACCTGAAGTACATCGAGCAGGTCTTCACGCTCTCCGGCGACAAGCCCGAGGTCGCGAAGGCGAACGCCGCGGCCGTGATGGCCCTCGAGACGCGACTGGCCACGGTGGCGCAGAAGCGCGTCGAACGCCGCAGTCCCGCGAAGGTCTACAACCGCGTCGATCGCAAGGGCCTCAAGGAGAAGTCCGAGTTCAAGTGGGACGACTACTTCACCGCGATCGGCATGAAGGACGTGCAGGCGATCAACGTGAACTCGGTGGCGTACTTCGCCGAGATCTCCGCCATCGCGAAGGAGAAGCCCGCCTCGCTCACGCCGTACCTCGCGTGGGTCGTGATGCGCGGCTCGGTGCCAGCGCTGCCCAGGGCGATTCAAGACGCGGCGTTCGCGTTCGGCCAGACGTTCAGCGGCGCGAAGGAAGATCGTCCGCGCTGGAAGAAGTGCGTCGGCTTCGTCGACGGAGAGCTGGGCGAAGCGCTCGGTCGTGAGTTCACCCGCCGCTTCTTCCCGTCCGACTCGAAGGCCCGCACCAGCGCGATGGTGGCCGCGGTGTCGAAGAGCTTCGAGAACAACCTCGACACCCTGAAGTGGATGGATGCCGACACCCGCAAGTTCGCCCTCAACAAGGTGCGCGTGATGGTCGGCAACAACAAGATCGGGTACCCCGATCAGTGGCGTGACTACGCGTCGGTGAAGACCGATCGGAAGTCGCTCTTCAACACCTCGCTCGCGACGAGCCGCTTCGAGATGTCGCGTGAGCTGGCGAAGGTCGGCAAGCCAGTCGATCGCAACGAGTGGCTGATGACGCCTCCGACGGTGAATGCCTACAACGAGGGGCAGAAGAACGAGATCGTGTTCCCGGCCGGAATTCTCCAGCCGCCGTTCTTCAACAAGGACGCCACCGACGCGGTGAACTTCGGCTCGATGGGCATGGTCGTCGGTCACGAGATCACGCACGGCTTCGACGACGAGGGTCGCAAGTTCGACGAGCAGGGCAACTTCAAGGATTGGTGGAGCGAGGCGAGCGGCAAGGAATTCGTCACCCGCACCAGCTGCGTGAAGAACCAGTACGACCAGTACCCGGCGATCGATGATCTGAAGGTGCAGGGCGATCTCACGCTCGGTGAAAACGTCGCCGACCTCGGTGGTCTCAAGCTCGCGCACGCCGCGATGCTCGACTGGTACGCGAAGCAGGGCAGCGCGGTCGCGGAGTCACGCTTCGACAACAGCCAGCAGTTCTTCCTCGGCTTCGCGCAGTCGTGGTGCACCATGATGCGCCCCGAAGAAGCGCGTCGGCGTCAGAAGGTCGACACGCACTCGCCTCCGTACTGGCGCGTGAATGGTCCGCTCTCGAACGATGACTCGTTCAAGAAGGCGTTCCAGTGCGTCGAGCCGGCGAAGATGATCCGCACCGGCGCCGAGCGCTGCTCCGTCTGGTGATCTGAACGACTACGGAATGTCGGCGGCGCGGTTGGTCCCCTTCGGGAGACCTTCCCCGCCGAGCGACGCCAGCTTGAACGCGGTCGCGCTCTCGTGGGGCATGAGCTCGCGCTGGCTCCGGTAGAAGTGCAGCGGGGAGTAGAAGACGAAGTTCGACACGCGCGACGTGTAGAGGCACGCGTACTGCTCGATCTGCTCTCCGAATCGGGAGTTTTCGTTCCCTTCCTTGAAGTGCAGACCCCAGTACGGGTTGAAGCCGATCTCGAGCTCGGTCTCGAGCGTGCGCGCGATGTCGGTGCACTCGCGCATCGCCTTGCGGAGGCGATCCAGCTCCGCCTTCGTCTCGGTGAACTCCGCGTCGAGCTCGATGGCGAGCTTGCTCTTCGGTGATTCCTTCTCGAGGCGGCGCTCGATCTGGTTGAGCTTCGCCTTGCGCGGACCGATCTCGTCATCGATGCGCGCCTGCAGCAGCTCGATCTCGTTGAGTCGCTCGACCTCGACGCGCCGCGACTCGAGGTAGGCGAGCTCGTCTTCGATCTCTTGCACGATCATGCACGTGCGCCACATCGACGTCTTCTTCGACTTCAAGATGTCGCCGTAGATGTGATCGCCGACGTACAGCACCGATTCGCCCTGGAAGCCCGTCATCCGCTCGAAGTCGAGCAGGTTGCCGCCCTGGTAGATCTTGCCGCGCTCGAGCTCGGTCGCCTCACCCAGCACCGTGTTCAGCTCGGTCGTCTGATCGATGGTCAGGAAGGGCTTCTGTTCACTGAAGAAGCCCGGCTTGGCGCCGCCCGTGATGATGAAGTCGAAGTAGTTCTTCCAGCTCGGGTACTCGGGCAGCTCGCCGTCGAGCAGGTAGCTCATCACCGCGTTCGTGTAGTCCCACAGCGAGTTGGTGAGGATGAAGAGCTTCTTCCCGCCGCTGCGCAGCTTGTGGAGCGCGGGCGCGAGCTCCGCGTCCTTGAACACGTACTTGCTGATCTCCGCGCGCACGATCTGCTTGAGCGAGTTGTCGCGGTGCACGGTGTCGATCGC
>JAEUJS010000068.1 GCA_016792935.1 Archangium sp.
TGAGCTTGCCGACCGTGAAGTTCGCGCCGTTGATCAGCGCCTCGCCCTCGGGGAGCACGCGCACTTCGATGGTGACCGGCTTCTTCGCAACCGGAGGCGGAAGCTTCTTCTTCCCCGCGACTCCGGCATCGATGACGACGACGGGCGGAGGTGTCTCGACGACGACTCCCGCATCGACCACTTCCTCGACGACGCCTGCATCGAAGCCCGCATCGACTTCGAGGACGACGGGCGGTGGAGTGACGATCGGCACGCCTGCATCGACGACAGCCGTCGGAGTTGCAGTTCCTTCGTTCAACTTCCATGCGCCGAAACCGAGCGCGCCGAGGACGACCACGGCGACAGCTGCGACGAGCCCGAAGCGTGAGGACTGTCGGCGCGTCGGCTCGGGCTCGGTGACGGTGCCTCCGATGGTCGAGAGCGCGGACGCGACGACGGTCGGCGCCTGGGGACCTGGCTGCTGAGGCGGCGGCGCGACCGGCACCTTGATCGACGGCGGACGCTCTCCAGGTTTGAGCGCGGGGAGGCCAGCCGGAATGGTGGCGGCTCCTTCTTTCGGTGCGCGGCCTTCGGACAGCTCGCGGACGAAGTTCTCGATCTCGTAGCTGCTGATGCTGTGCCCTTCGCGCGCGATGAACTTCTCGAGCGCGCCCTGCACTTCGCGCGCGTTCGGGTAACGCTCGTCGCGGTTCTTCGAGAGGCAGCGATTGACGATGTCGACGAGGCCCTTCGGCACGTCGGGCCGCAACGAGAGCAGCGGAATGAACGGCTCGAAGAGAATGGCCTTCATCACCGCCGCGTCCTGCTGCGCTTCATACGGGCGACGGAGCGTCAGCAATTCGTAGAGCACCATGCCGAGCGCCCACACGTCGACGCGGCGATCGAGCGGTTCGGCGGAGATTTGCTCTGGCGGCATGTACGCCAACTTCCCGCGCACCGAGCCCGAGCGCGTGTAGCTCTCGAGCGAGGTGCTCTTCACGATGCCGAAGTCGAGGACCTTCACCTGGCCGTTGCGCGACAAGATGAGGTTGTCCGGAGAGATGTCGCGGTGAATCAGCTCGCGCGGCACGCCGGTGTCGGGATCTTTGAGCTCGTGGACGTAGTGCAGGCCTTCACACGCGCGCGCGATGATTCCGGCGACGACATCAGGAGGCAACGAGAGGTTGTGCGTCGCGGCGCGCTTCTTCACCTGACGGAGCGTCGGTCCATCGACGTATTCCATCGTGAGGTACCAGGTGCCGTTGACCTCTCCGAAGTCGAAGACCTGCGCGACGTTGGGATGCGAGAACGTCGCCGCGAGGCGCGCCTCATCCATGAACATGCGCGTGAAGACCTGATCGCGCGCCAGCTCGGGGAGGATCTTCTTGAGCACTACGACCTTCTCGAAACCGGCCGGGCCTTGAACGCGCGCGAGGAAGACCTCGGCCATTCCGCCGGTGGCGAGCTTGCGGAGCAGTGTGTACCGGTCGAAGGTCTCCAGCGCGCTCACGTGCGAGCGGTGACGCTACTCACTTCGCTCGATCAAGCCTTGTTGCAATCTCGTCGACGCGAAGATCGTTGATCTCATCGGGCGCATCCTCATACCCTCCGCCAGCTTCACGGGCAGTTCTGCTTCGCGGGCAGTTCTTGGGAGGGGTCCGTGCTTCGCCTCATCACTGCTTCGGAGCGCTCTCTGCCGAGCGCGCTGGTTGGTTTGCTGTGCCTTCTGGGTTCAGGCTGTCGACCCGAGTTGGGAGGCGAAAACCAGAAGTGCTTCCCGAATGACTCATGCACGGGAGCGTTGCATTGCATTGCCGGGACGTGTCGCAAGTACTCGACCGGTGACTTGAGCGAACCCTGCTACGCAAACGGCACCTGCAATTCCGTTGACGGAATCATGCTCGCCTGCGTCGAGGGGACGTGTGAACTGCCCGACTGCCACAATGGTTCGATCGGGTGTGGATGTCGCCGCGATCGAACCTGCGCAGCGGGAGCAACGTGTTCGCTCGAGTCAAATCGCTGCATTCGCGCCGGATGCGCAACGGGTGAAAACGGCTGTCTGTGCGCTGAAGGCAACACTTGTACGTCCGCGACTGCGTGCCGGTACGGGGTGTGTTGGACAAACGCGCTGAGCCTCAAGGTCGGACCCGCTCGCAACGTCCATGCGTGTGATGTCGTCCTCAAAGTGGGGGGGCCCGAGCGCTCAAACGTCACGTGGCCAGACAACATCCGTGGTCAGTTCCTCCAGCGGTCTGGCGCGCTCGCGCTGAGTTTCATTGAGCGCACCGGCACCGAAGCAGGAATGAACGGCGTCGTGGCAAACGTTGCGGGTGGCGGTCTCGTGAAGCCCGAGGTGCTCCGCGCGGAATGTTACGACGGCCTCGGCAACACCATCACAGGAATCCGAGTCGTTC
>JAEUJS010000222.1 GCA_016792935.1 Archangium sp.
CGGCTTCCTGCTCAAGCGCGCGCGGCAGCTGGGCGCGAAGTTGGCGACCGGTCACTACGCGCAGGTCTTCGAGCGCGACGGCAAGTTCGTCCTCGAGCGCGGAGCCGACGCCACGAAGGATCAGTCGTATTTCTTGTTCACGCTCGGCCAGGACGAGCTGCGCGATTGCCTCTTCCCCGTGGGACACCTGCCGAAGACCGAGGTGCGCGCGATCGCCGAGAGGCACGGCCTCGTCACCACGCACAAGCCCGACTCGATGGAGATCTGCTTCGTGCCCGACGGCAACTACGCGCGCTTCGTCGAGAAGGTCGCGGGCGCGCAGCCGAAGGGCGAGATCGTCTCGTCGACCGGCGAAGTGCTCGGCACGCACGACGGCATCCACAAGTTCACGGTCGGTCAGCGTCGCGGTTTGTCGGTCAAGCCGAACACCGCCGACGCCGAGAAGCTCTACGTGCAGAAGCTCGACGCCGATTCGAATCGCGTGATCGTCGGCCCCGCGGACGAGGCGGAGCGTCAGTCGTTTCACCTGCTGCGGCCGCACTGGGTCGATGGAGCGCCGCTCGATCGCAGCGTGACCGTGCGCATTCGGCATCGCCACCAGGGCGCTCCCGGTCGCGTGAAGTTGGAACTCAACGGACACTTCAAGGTCCAGCTCGATGCGCCAGCGCGGGCGGTGACTCCGGGGCAGGCGGCGGTCGTGTACGACGGTGATCGCGTGCTCGGTGGCGGATGGATCATCTGAGGCTGGTCTTGGTGTTCATCGCGGTCTCCGGGTGCACGAAAGATCCCGTCGCGCCTGTGTGCGGCCTTCACTCGGCCGCGGAGCCCGTCACGCTCGAAGGCAGCAAGACCGACACCGCGCTCTCGGTCGGAGCGCGCTTGATGCCCAACGATCGCATCGACGCCGAGGGCTACGCGTTGCTCGAGTGTTTCGGCGGCGCGCTCAAAGTGCTCGAAGACGAGAAGGTCGAGATCGGCGAGCTGAAGGAATCGAAGATCCAGGCGACCACGATCCCTCGCTTCGTGATCAAGGACGGCAAGGTCGTCGAGTCGACCGCGATGCCGATGACGATGTTGCCGAAGTACTCCGACAACCGCTTCACGCCGAAGAGCGCGCTCAAAGCCGCGGGGCCGAGCGACGCCGACTATTTCCGCGCGTTCTTCACGCCCAACGGCATCGAGAACCTGGGCTCGGGCCCGCGCGACGAAGGGCCGCGCGTGTTGCCGGCGCCGATCGATCGCCCGAAGGTCTCGCGCATTCACGCCGGCGCGTTGGGCGAGGGTGGGGCGACGCTCGAAGTCGAAGACGAAGTGGTGTTCGCCGAGACCGACGATCTCGCGACCGCGGCGCTGCTCGAAGATCACACCTACGCGCTCGGTCGCACGGTGCGCCTGATTCTCCCCGACGGAGCCGAAGCCACGCTCAAGCGCGAAGACGGAACCGAGCTCGAGCTCGACGGCCCGATGGATCTCAAGCTGCGCTGATTTTCGAAAACAGCACGCGGCTTGCAGAACCGTCGGCCATGAAACGACGCATTCTGATCGGCCTCGATCTCTTCACGGCCATCGGCGCGTTCTTCGGCGGCATCGCGATGCTCAGCGACCCCCACGGAGCGCCCATCGGCATGACGCAGGACTTGCTCGCGCACACGCCGTTCCCCGACTACCGCGCACCGGGTGCGTTGTTGATCCTCTGCAACGGCCTGCTCCCGCTCGTCACGGTCGTCCTCGTGCTGCGCAAGTCGCCGTGGGCCGTCGGCGCACAGCTCGCGACGGGGATCATGTTGATGGGGTGGATGGGTGGACAGCTGGCGATGATCGGCTTCGGCGCTCCGATTCAAGTGGTCATGCTGATCGTCGGAGCGCTGATTCTGCGTTTCACGTTCGACGAAGCGCAGCCGATGCGGGTGCCGGTGAGCTAGGCTCCTCAGCTTCATGTCGCACCGCGTTCTCGTCGTCGGCTTCGTGATTGGCCTGGCTGCCTCGTCGTTCGTTGGGTGTGGCGGCCCCATGCAGATGTCCAGGTCGTGCAGCGCGGCGACCTGTCAGGGCTGCTGCTCGGCGACGGGCGACTGCCTCTCGGGCACCGCGCTCTTCCAATGCGGAGCAGCCGGCGAGGCGTGCGTCAGCTGCGCTCCGAACGAGACGTGCAGCTCGGGCGTGTGCTCGCTCTTCCCCAACGGCGACTACGACGCGAGCTTCCCCGACAACCCGGACGGCTCGATTCGCTACGACGCTGGCGTGTTCATGCCGCCCGATTCCGGAATGCCCGACGCCGGCATGATGGGAGACGCCGGCCCGCAGATGGTCAGCTACTCCGCGCAGGTGCAGCCGATCTTCGACTCGCGCTGCGACAGCTGCCACTCGTGGAACTACGACAACACGGTCAACATCAACGGCCGCATCACGCCGAACAACTTGAACGCGTCGGCGATCTACACGCGCACGTCGTCGGGAGACATGCCGCGCCAGGGCGGGCCGCTGACGACCACGCAGCAGAATCTGATCCGCGACTGGATTTTGAACGGCGCTCCGCGCAACTGAGCGAAGCCCCCTGGGGCGACGCCGTTGGGTGGAGAAACGGCCTCTCGCGCGATCGGCGGGGTAGGCAAATTGACGACCTGCAACAGTTCGCTACCGTCACGGCGCAATGCGCGATTCGCACCGTCTCAAAGAAAAGTACGAGCTCTCTCTCGATAACCGGCAGATCGTCACCATCACCGTCGCTTCGCTGATCGTTCTGGGCGGCGTGTTCATGCTCGGCGTGGTGGTCGGCAAGAAGCTCACCGTCGAAGCCGCAGCGAATCAGCCGCAGCAGAAGCAGGATCTGCTGAGCCAGCTCGATCAGAAGACCGACGCGCTCGAGAACGTGAAGGCCGATGCCGCGCTGACCTTTCAGGACGAGCTGACGCGCAAGACGCCGACGCTGGTGGCCGAGGCCCCGGTGGTGAAGCCGGCCGAGGTGGCTCCGAAGCCGGTGGAAGCAGCGCCGGTCGTGAAGCCCGCGGAGATCCCCAGCGGTGATCCGCGTCCGCCAGCCGGCGTGTCGGCTGATGTGATCGCGGAGCCGGTCGCCGAGAAGCCTTCACTGCCCGAGACGCCGCGGGTCGAGGCCGTCGCCACGCGCACCGTCGACGCGGGTGGAGCAAAGCCCCTGGGGGCGACGCCGCCGGGAGGCAACACGGGGCTGCGTGAAGCGTTCGGCAAGGTGCAGAAGACGCCTGAAGCGCCGACGCCGATCGCCAACGATGGCTCGTGGACCGTGCAGCTCTCGGCGTACCAGGACCGCGGTGAGGCCGATCGCTTCGCGGACGGCCTGCGCGACAAGGGCTACGCGCCGTACATCGTCGAGGCGAACATTCCGGGGAAGGGCACCTGGTACCGCGTGCGCATGGGCCGCTTCGGCTCGAAGGATCAAGCCACGCGCTACATGGACGACTTCCGTCGCGAGACGGCGATGAACGCCATCGTCACCACCGCGAACTGAATTGGTCGTTCAGCCTTCGGCGTCGGGATTCTTGGTCCACTTGTCGACGTTGCCGTCGCCGTCCTGATCTTCACCGATGCGATCGACCTGGTTGTTTTCCCAATACTCCCAGTAGTCGACCTTGCCGTCGCCGTTGGTGTCCTTCTCCTTCCGGACGATCTGGCCCTTCTCGTAGAAGACCCACAGTGACGGTCGGCCGGCCGACGAGAGATCGCGCTCTTTCCGCACGACCATTCCCTTCTCGTAGAAGATCACCTCGTCGACCTTGCCGTCGAAGTCGAGATCGAGCGCCTCGCGGCTGACCATTTCCTTCTCGTCGTACTGGCGCGCGATGTCGACCTTGCCGTCCCAGTTGATGTCGAGGTCCTTGCGCGAGACGCGCTCGTATTCCTTCCCCTCGGCGTTCTTGGCCAGCACCGTGTAGGTCCACACGTCGGGCTTCTTGTCTTTGTTGAGATCGAACTCGGTGACCTTCTCGTCGCCGCTCTGCTTTTGGCGAATGTTCTCGGCCACCTGCTCGCCGTTGGCGTTCGCGTCCTTCTTCTCGGCGTCACCAGTCGTGGCGCAACCCATGGACAACACCAGCGCGGAGGTCACGAGCGTCAGTCGAAAGGTCATTTCCTTGCCCTCATTCAGAGTCGACATAGCGTCACATACGTCCATGGCGCGCAAGAAGATCAGCACCACGATCTACATCACGCCCGAGCAAAACGAGCAGCTCAAGCTGCTCAACCAGAAGACCAAGGTGCCGGTCGCTGAGTACATCCGCCAGGGCATCGATCTGATCCTCGAGAAGCACAAAGAAGAGCTTCCGGGTCAGCAGACGCTCAATCTGTGACAGTTTCGCGGGATGCCGCGTTTCGAACGCGAAGAAGACAACCGCTTCTGGGAAATCCACCTCGAGGCTGACGAGAAGACCATCCACACGCGGGCGGGCTTCATCGGCACCGATGGCAAGCCGTCGAACAAACACACCTTCGACACCAGGAAGGACGCCCACGCCGAGTGGAAGGCGCGCATCACCGAGCAGAAGGAGAAGGGGTACACGCAGCTCCCGGAGTGGGATGAGCCCGCCGAGCCTGCGCTGCTCGAGGCGATCGGCAACAACCCGCACGACGTCACCGGCTACCTCGTCTATTCCGACTGGCTGCTGAACAAGAAGCATCCGCGCGGAGAGTTGATCGTTCTTCAGTCGCAGCTCGGGAGCGCCCGCACCGACAAGAAGCTGCTCGCCGCCGAAGAGAAGCTGCTCGAGAAACACGGAGGCAAGCTCGCTCCGCCGCGCTGCACCGAGGCCAGCAAGAAGACGCGTAAAAAACAGCCGCCGCTTTCGACGAGCGAGCTGCGCTGGGAGAACGGCTTCATCGCCAGCGCGCGGCTCTGCAAGTTCTCGAGCGAGCAGCCGTGGACGATTCGGGAGTTGGTGGCTGAGCTGCTCGCACATCCCGCGGGGAGATTTCTGCGCCGCCTCGAGCTCGGCATTCGCGGAGACACCAAGAGCGCCGTGTCGTATCGCGATGCGATCAGCGATCTGGTGAGACTCGCTCCGAAGTCGCTGCGGTCGATGTCGGTGGTGGAAGCTCCGCGCGATTCCGCGGCGCTGGCGTACGCCGATCTCGGGCCGCTCGACGAGATGCTCGCTGCCATGCCGGCGCTCGAGACGCTTCATCTTGCCGGAACCAGGATGTCGTTCTCGTCCACTGGTCGCGAGATGCGCGGCTTGAAGCAGCTCACCGTGGTGATGGCGGAAGCCTCGGCGCTCCCGTCGCTCGTCGAGGGAAATTTCCCCGTGCTGCAGGCGCTCGAGCTCGATGCCGGTGACGCTCCGATCGATCTCCACGCCGCCAGGCGTCTGCTCGATGGAGACCGCGTGCCGAAGCTCACGCAGCTTTCGTTGCTCCGCGTGGCCAACATCGATCAGGTGATCGACGTGTTGCGCAGCTCGCGTGTGCTCGAACGGCTCACCTCGTTGAGTCTCGCTGGCGGAAAGCTCAGCAACGGCGGCGCTTCGAAGCTCCTCGAGCACAAGCAGGCCTTCGCGCGCTTGAGCTCGCTCGATCTGAGCAACAACGAGATCAGCAAGCCGCCCAAAGGCCTCGCGGAGATCTGCGCGAAGGTCGAGCTGTCAGCGCAACGGGGCAAGTCGCGGGCGTCGCTCTCGCAGGCCGAGCTCGCCAACGTCGCCAGTGACTCGGCGGCGTTCGCCAAAGCGAAGGACCTCGCCGTCGCCAGGGAATGGAACAAGCTCGAGCGCGACGGGAAGAAGTTCAAGGGCGTCTACGAAGGGTCCGACACGTACAAGGTCACCTTCGACGCCGAGACGAAGAAGGGCACCTGCACCTGCTTCGCGATGGCGTACGCCAAGAAGGGCAACTGCAAACACGTCGTCGCGCTCGCCGCGCTCGCAGCCGCGGGTCAGGTCTGAAGTCGTGAGCCTGCGCGACAAACACATCGTGGTGCTCGGTGGAGCGGGCTTTCTCGGCTCTCACCTGGTCGATCGCGTGCTCAACGACGGAGCCGTGCGCGTCACCGCCATCGACGATCTCTCCACCGGTCGCGTGCGAAACCTGGAAGCCGCTCAGCGAGATCCGCGCTTCGCGTTCATTCGGCACGACATCACCTCGCCCATCCCGCACTCCGGTCCGGTCGATGTGGTGTTCAACCTCGCGTCGCCCGCGTCTCCGAAGGACTACGAGTCGCGGTGGCTCGAGACGATGCGGGTGGGCTCCATCGGCACGCAACACGGCCTCGAGCTCGCGCACGCGCGTGAGGCGGTCTTCGTGCAGGCCTCGACCTCGGAGGTCTACGGCGATCCCCTCGAGCACCCACAGCAGGAAAGCTACGCAGGCAACGTCGACCCGACGTCTCCGCGCTCGGTGTACGACGAGGCGAAGCGATACGGCGAAGCCCTCGTGAGCGCCTTCGGTCGCAAGAAGAAGCTGTCCACCCGCATCGCGCGCATCTTCAACACCTACGGGCCTCGCATGCGGCTCGACGATGGGCGCGTGGTGCCGCAGTTCATCGCGCAGGCGCTGAGTGGTGACGACTTCACCGTGCAGGGAGACGGTTCGCAGACGCGCAGCTTCTGTTTCGTGACGGATCTGATCGACGGGCTCGTGAAGCTCGCAGCCGCCGAGGTCTTCTTGCCCGTCAATCTCGGCAACCCGCAGGAGCTCACCGTGCTCGAGCTCGCGAACGCCGTGAAGCGCGCGGCTGGTGGTGGCTCCGGACAGATCGTCTTTCGAGAGCTGCCGACCGGTGATCCGAAACGACGACGCCCGGACATCAGCCGCGCGCAGTCACTGCTGGGGTGGTCTCCGCGCGTGTCGTTGAGCGACGGTCTGGCAACCACGCTGGAGTCGTTTCGGGCTGCGTAGCGAACTCAATTCCCTCTCCCTCGGGGAGAGGGTCAGGGTGAGGGAGCCGACCCTCACCACGCTTCATTCACTCCAGCGCGCGCGTACGCACCACGGTGTCGGCGCCCTGCGCCTTCGTCCACACGGCGACGGCGCGGCCACTCGCGTCGAGCGCGAGCGAGCAGGTGTCATTGAGTCCCACACCCAGGTCGAGCAACTGCGGCGCCGACCACCCGGAGAGGCTGAAGGTCGAGAACCACAGCTCACCGCTTCCGCCGAACGCGTCGAGCGTCTTCCACACCGCGACGAAGCGACCGCTCGAATCAGCAGCGAGTCGTGGCGCGACCGGAAGCGTGGCGCCCGGCAGCGTGATGCCAGCGCTCCACGTTCCACCCGCCGGCCGCCGCGCATACTGCAGCGAGCTGCCGTTGAGCCGCCACAGCGCCATCGCTTCACCGGACGCAAGCACCTGCGTGTCGAGCTCGCGCTGCGAGGTGGTGGTGGTTGTGATCGACGTGCCCGAGGCCCAGATGCCGCCGGTCGTCGCCGCTGACGTGACCGTCCACGGCCCGAGGATCTGCGACGACTGCAGCCACACCGCGATCGCTTCGCCGGCGGAGCTCATGCCCACGCGCGCGTCACGTCGATCGAACAGCGCGGTGGTCGCCGAGCGCTGCGTGGCGGTGGGGAAGGCCGCGCTCGCTTCTCCAGTGGTCGACCACAGCTCGTCGCGCGGGTTCGCGCCGGAGCCCGTGTTGCGCGCGAACGAGATCAGCGCACGCCCGGAGCTCGCCATCGCCACGCGCGGCTCGAACGAGCTGTAGGCCACGTCGCTCACGATCGCCTCCGCGCCCCACGTCGCGCCGGTCGAGCGCCGCGCGAAGATGCGCACCGTGTTGGTGACGAAGCGCTCGCTGGCGACCACGCCGTTGCCGCTGCCGTCGAGCGCGACGTCGGGAGCGCGCCCGTAGCCGCTCACGCCCAGGGCCTGCGTGGTCCACGAGCCGTCGCTGCCCCGGCGCGCGAGCGCGGCGAGATCATGCGCGGTCCACCCGGCGAGCACGGTGCCGCTCGCGTCGCTCACCACGCGCGGCGGGCTGGTCAGCATCGCCACCGGGTCGCTCGGGTCGGTCAGGATCGTCGGGCCGCTCCAGGTGCCGTTGACGCGCTCGCTGCGGAACACGCCCGTCGGCGTGGCGTTCGAGCGGCCGAAGATCGCCACCGCGGTGCCCGACGCGGTCAGCGCGACCTCGGGGAAGGCGTGGCGGCCCGACGAGAAGCCCAGCTCCACGTCGTCACGCCAGCCGAGCGTGGTGCTCTCGATGTACGTCAGGGGGGCGCTGCACGACGAGCGGTTTCCAGCAGCATCGCTCGCCAGCGCGGACACGGTGGTGGTCGTGGTGCCGAGCGTGGGGTTGAGCGACACCGTGAAGAGGCCCTGGCCGGCGGAGTTGATCGCCGGGCCCGCGGTCACGGTCGGCAGCGCGCCACCCACGCACGTGCCCGTCGTGGTGAGCGTCACCAGCGAGCCGGCCTCAGCGAGACCGACGACCTTCACCGGGCCGGTGGTCTTGATGGGAGAAGGCGGCAGCGTGCTCCACAGGATTGGCGCGAGCGGCACGCGGTTGTCGTGCGTGAAGGTGAACGGCGC
>JAEUJS010000230.1 GCA_016792935.1 Archangium sp.
CTTGCCGCTCGCGAGCGCGGGCTTGAGCAGGTTGGACGCGTCCATCGAGCCGCCGCTGGTCGCTCCCGCGCCGACGATGGTGTGGATCTCGTCGATGAAGAGGATCGCGTCGTCGTGTGACTGCAGCGCCTTCAGTACGGCCTTCAAACGCTCCTCGAATTGTCCGCGGAACTTGGTACCCGCGAGCAGCGCGCCCATGTCGAGCGAGAACACCTTGGCGTGCGCGAGCGCAGCGGGGACCTTCTTCTCGAAGATGGCGAGCGCGAGGCCCTCGGCGATGGCCGTCTTTCCGACGCCTGCGTCACCGACGTACAGCGGGTTGTTCTTGCGGCGGCGGCAGAGCACTTGAACGGTGCGCTCGAGCTCCGTCTTGCGGCCAATCAGCGGATCGATGTGGCCCTTGCTCGCCTCGTTGGTCAGCTCGGTGCAATACGCCTCGAGGGGATTCTTCGCGGCCGGCGCACCTTCTTCATCGTCGGTGCCCATGCCAGCGCCTTCGCGCTCTTCACCGCCGCTCGCGCCGCCTTCTCCGTCGCCTTCCTTCTTGATGCCGTGGCTGACGTAGTTGAGGAGGTCGTAGCGGGTGATGCCTTCCTCCTTGAGGAGGAACAGCGCGTGCGCGTCGACTTCACGGAACAACGCGATGAGCACGTCGGCCGAGTCCATCACCTTCTGCTCGGCGGACAGCGCGTGGAACGCCGCACGCTGCAACACACGCTCGACGCCGATGGTCTGCTGCGGTTCGGCTTCGACGCCTTCCGCGAGCCGCTCGACGGTCTCTTCGAGGAAGGTCTCGAGCCGCTGCTTCAAGCGCTCGGGTTTCGAGCCGCACGCCTTCAACACTTCGACGGTGCGCGGGTCCTTCAGCAGTCCGAGCAACAGATGCTCGAGCGTCAGGTATTCGTGACGCATGCGCTTGGCTTCCGACAGAGCGAAGCGAATCGCGGCCTGCAGTTCCTTGGCGATGATGGGGGAGGCCATGGGGATTTTTTCAGAGCTCCTCGGGCTCGATGGACAGCTTGAGGGGGTATTCCGCTTCTTTGGCCAGCTGGTGCGTCTTGTTCACTTTCGTCTCGGCGACGTCCTTCGTGTAGACGCCGGCGACGCCCAGCCCCGTGCGATGAACGTTGAGCATGATCGCCATCGCATCCGACTCCGTCTTGTTGAAGACGCTCTGCAGAACGAACACCACGAACTCCATGGTCGTGTAGTTGTCGTTGTGAAACAGCACCCGGAAGAGAGGAGGCTTCTTGAGCTGTTCCTTCTTTCGGGTCTCTGTCGCGACTCCCGTGTCGCCGTCGTCCTTTCCGGGACGATGCTTCGTGGCCATGGTTTTGCGAAAGGTACACACTGCATCGTGCACCTGCACCTTCCTGAATTTCGTTCGTCGACTGACTGGGCAGGTCATGTTTCGCAACAGGGTTGTTGACGTCGCCAATTGAGGCGGGTCTCGTTGGTCGCTCCGTGCCCGCGCTCGCCCTGATGGCCAGTCTGCTCGTCGCTCAGGCACCTCCGCCGCTCGTGCATGTGGCGATCATCGACATCTCGGCCGACGACGCGATCTACGAGGACGTGTCGCGCCGCTACGCGCAGTCGCTGGTCGAAGCGCTGATCAAGGAGGGCATGAACGCGGTGCGCGTCGACGAATCAGAGCTCCCGCCGGAGGGCTGCAAGCTGGGCCCGTGCCTCGGCGTCGCCGCGCGCGCGAAGGGAGCCATCACCATCATCACCCTCGACGCCGAAGAGGTGGATGACAGCAAGAGCAAGGTGGTGGTGACCATGATGCGCGCCACGAATGGGGAGCCGCTCGCCGGTGGTCGCTACGAGTTGAAGGCCGGGAGCAAAAAGGCGCCCAAAGGGCTGACGCAATTTCTCGCCGCGGCGAAGAAGGCGATGACGAAGGTGCTGAGTCCGCCTAGCGCGCCGCCGGTTCCTGCGAAGTGAGCCCGGGCAGCAACCCGAGCGACTTCACGTCTTGCACGCGAACGCACGCAGGCAGCGCGTCATGCACGTGGCGAATGGGCACCGTCGCTCCGACCGTGGTGTAGAGCCGGGCGCCGGTGCGCGTTTTGGTCGTCTTGATGGGGTATTCCTTCGCGCGCGGCACGAACCAGTCGCGCACTTCCTTGAGCTGCAGGATGTGCACGTGCTGCACGTCGAGCATCACGTACACGAGCAGATCAGCGATGGAATAGAGGAAGCAGCCCGGCGAGTCCTTCTCGGCGTTGCTGATGAGCTCGAA
Source organism: Archangium sp. (assembly GCA_016792935.1). Classification (GTDB taxonomy): domain Bacteria; phylum Myxococcota; class Myxococcia; order Myxococcales; family Myxococcaceae; genus Archangium_A. The sequence goes on from JAEUJS010000230.1 coordinate 2,243, forward strand.
GAAATACGTGCCGCGGCGGTGACCCTGGCGATCGCCCTTCACTTCGATGCCGAGCACTTTTTCGCCGGGCCTTTCCCACAGGAGATCGACGCCGCGGTGTTGGAAGCGCGGGTCTCCCTGCACGTCGTGCACGTAGCTCTTCGGGCTCTCGTGCATCAGCACGTCACGCGTCAGGGCAACGGCGCGATCGGCCGCGCCCAGCACTCCGCGCATCGAGTACGACCGCATGGGCCCCACGGTAGCCCGTCCAAAAACCGGCCCGGAACCGGTTTTTGTACGACGACCAATCAGCCGAGAAGTCGGCTGGGGCGTTGATTCAGTTCGAGCGGGCGCTGAGCTGACCGTCGCGTTCCAGCAGCCTCCAGCCGCGTGCGCGGGACAGCTCGGTCCACTTGCCGGGCACGGGAAAGTCGACGGGCACCAGCGCGAGCGCGGCCCGTTGGCTCTCGAGCTCCTGCGGGTGGTCGATGAGCCAGGGCGAGAGCTGTCGCTCGTAGAGGAGCGTCGAGATCTCCCGCCAATGCCCGCCGCTCGCACTCTGCGCCACGAAGATGGGCTCGTCAGGCAACACGCGCGCGAGCGGAGCGGAGAAGGCGCTGCACGACACCGCGCGGCCTCGAGGCGTGAGCGCGACGAAACAGAGCGCCGCCGCGCCGAGCGCTCCGAGCGCGACGGGTCGGGTGAGCCACGTGCGGAGCCGTTCCACGACCGACGCGGCGAGCAGCGCGCACGCGGGGAAGGCGATCAACGTGTGATGCCACAGCTTGCGGCTGGGCAACGCGAGCGCGACGCACATCAGCGCGAGCCACAGCGTGAGCAGCCGTGCCGTCGCCTTGTGCCGCGCGGGCCACATTCCCAGCAGCGTGAGTGGCAACCACGGCCAGCAGTGCTCGCCGATCGCACGCAGCGGGTACCACGCGGCGCGTTCTCCATCGGTGCGCGTGCCGAGGGCCGAGGCGAAGAGCTGTTGCTGGGCGAAGCCCGACCACCAATCGCTTCCGGTCCACCAGGCGTGCAGCAGGAACGCGCTCAGCGCGAGGCTCGAGATGAGCGCGCAGCCGACGGTCCACCACAGCCAACGCAGCCGCGCCGTCGGAGTGATGAGCACGCGCGCCAGCCCGGCAGCCACCAGCGGCACGAGACCGAACGGTCCCTTGATCAGCGTCGCTGCCGTCGCGGCGAACACCGAGAGGGCCGCGCCGCGCCACGACGGCCGCTCGAAGATGAGCGGAGCGACCGCTGCCAGCAACGACAGACACACCAACGGCGCATCGAGCCGAAACGCGGTGCTGGTGAAGAGAAAGGCCTCGGTGGAGATCAGCGCCAACACCGCGAGTGGCGCCGAGAGCATCAGCCGCTTCGCCAGCCACGCGAGCGCCGCCAGCGTTCCCAGCGTGAAGAGCGGCGCCACGAAGAGCAGCGCGCGTTCACCTCCGATGCGCAGCGCGAACGCTCCAGGCCAGAACCCGAACGGCAGGTGTTCTCGAAAGACGGCGTGCACGTTCGGTGCGTACGAGAGCTGCGTCCACGTGCCGTCGCGCACCATGTTGCGCGCCACGACCGAGTAGAGCTGCGCGTCGCTGTCGTCGTTGTGGCGCGCGACGGCCGCCAGCATCAACGCCATCGAGATCAACGCCAGGGTGCGCACGGAGCACGCGCCGTGAGCAATCGACGTTCCACCCGCGCGACGCATCAGCGCCCGCGACGGACCTCATCGGAATTCTTCGGTGTGGAGCGTGACTACGCCAGCGACGCGCGACAGCGCCGCCCTGACATCAGTGGTTCAGCGGAGCTCGACGCCCGACGCGACCAGCTGCACCTCGCGGTACTTACCGTCCTTGCCCTTCGGGACGGTCGCACCCTCGGCCTCGTAGTGCTTGGCGCGGGCCTCATCGAGCACCGCCACCTTCACCACACCCTCGACCTTGGCCGTCTTGCCGGCGCTGTCGAGCGGAACGAAGAAGCCGTAGTCCTTGAAGGTCACGCGCACGCCCATCGCCTTGTCGCCGCCGCTCAGCTCCATCCAGCAGCCCTTCTTCTCGCAGGCCTTGCGGATCTTCGCTTCGACGGTGACCGTCTTGCCCTCGAAATCGCTCGGAGAATTGAGCAGCTTCGCCAGCTCGACCGATTCAGCGCCCTTGAGTTTTTCTCCGCGCAGCAGAACGTCGGCGGCGGGTTTCGACTCGGTGGACTTCGTCTCGGGAGCGGCAGACAGCAGGACGGCGAGGAGCAGGGCGTTCATGTGGGTCCACGTATCCGAAGGGGTGTGTTGGCTGCAAGTGACGGAGCAGGCGAGAATTGATGCATGCGCGCCTCGCTGGTGTTCGCAGTACTGGTGATCAGCGCAGGTGCAGCGCACGCCAATGCGTTTCAACACGTCACGGTGCAACGCACGGACGCAGCGCCCGACGCGGTGATCGACTGTTACGTCTGGCAGGAGCAGCCCGACTACAACGGTGGCGGCTCAGACACGCTCTACATCGGGCTCGTCGGAGCGAGCGACAAGATGATCTTCGTGCGCTTCGACACCGGCGCCGTTCCTGCCGGTGCGCGGGTGGTGTCGGCGACCATGACGCTCAAGACGACGAGCAACGGAGGCACTCCCATCGACGTGCGCAGCGTCACGCAGAAGTGGACCGAGCTGGAACCGACGTGGGGCACGTTCTCGGACCAGACGCGGCCGGGCACGGAAGCGACCTTCACTCCCGTCGAAGGAACGGTCTCGGTGGACCTCACGCAGTTGGTGCAGTCGTGGGTCGCGGACCCCACGAACAACTTCGGGCTCGCGCTGACGCAGGCGACGATGACCGCGTCGAGCACGTTCGCGTCGAGCGATTGGACCGTGGTGTCGGAGCGGCCGAAGCTCGACATCGTGTTCGATCAACCGCCTCCGCAAGGGGCGTTGGTCAGCGATCTCCCTCCGACACTC
>JAEUJS010000248.1 GCA_016792935.1 Archangium sp.
GCCGGCCAACTGCCTCGGGCTCACCGACTGCAACGACAACAACGCGATGCAGTACCGCATGGCGAGCGTGCGCGTGGACTCAGATGGAGATGGCTACTGCACGGCGGCTCCGGCGGTCATGCAGTGCATCGGCAACAGCGCTCCGTCTGGCTACGCGCTCACGTGCAACGCGACGACCGACTGCCGTGACTCCAACCCGTTCGCGACGACGAACTGCAACCTCGCGCTCGAGTCTCCGCACGTGGCCAAGTCGTGCGGCGGCGGCAATCCCCCGAGCACCACGTCGCCGGTGTACGTCGGCTGCCCGCAGGGCTTCACGTCGACGATGGCGTACAGCCTCGGCAACAACGCGCTCATCACCTGCACGCACGTCTTCAATCCCGGCAACAGCAACATCAACGTGACCGCGACCTGCAACGCGGGGCCGGTCTCCACCAGCGGTGAGTGCTGGGTCTCGGTGACGTGCACGGCGAACTGAGGCGCACGATGCGACTCGCGGTGATCTTCTTGTTCCTCGGGTGCTCCGCCGGAACGCGGCGACGGGTGAGCTCTTCGGTCCCTTCGACGGAGTGCTCGTCGATCTCTCGACCGGAGTCAGCGCGTTGGCGGGCAGCACGCAGGTGGGGTTCTCGGCGAACATTCCCGCGAAGCTCGACTCGCGATGTCCGCGTGATGCGAACGTGAAACAGAGCGGTGGCCTCGCGCTCGATGGAGACGTCTACAGCGGCTACGTGCTTCGCCAGACGTACACGTGCACCGCCGGCACCACGATCTTCAGCTACGAGAATCAGGTGCAGGTCACTGCGCGGTCGCGCTGATCATCCTTGAGACCTTCCATCGCGCCGAGGAAGAGCCCATCGAGAACCTGTCCGAACTCCACGCGCTCTTGCGCCATCGCGGGTGCAGCCTGGCGCTGCCCTCAGCGTTTGCGCGCGGTGCGACGAATCGGCGATTGGCCGACGTAGTTGCTCTGCACCATGGAATTCACATCGAGGCGATCGCCCTTCGCGACGGCATCGGCGACGGCAACGCAGCGGCCCTGGAAGGTGAGGCGTTCGGCGGTCTCGATGTCGCTGGCGAAGTACACGCGCTCCTCACAGGCGTTGCAGTAGCGCACGAGTGGATCTTCCGTCGGGCCCAACGCGTCCCACGTGCGCGGACAGCGGAAGCCGAACGAGACGCCACACGCTTCGAGCTCAGCGCGCGAGACGCTCGCCATGAAGTCCGGCGACACGGAGAGTTTGCGCATCGCTTGCACCGTGTCGAACTGCTCGCGCGAGGATTCCGTGCGCAGGCGCTGCTCGAGGCGCAACCACTCGGCTTCCGTCGTTCGTCCGGTCGCCTCGAGGTGATCCGCGTAGACGGATCGTGCGCTCTCGTCTCCGAGGCGCATTCGCGAGAGCAGCTGCGCTTCGGTCTCTTGCGGAACCGTCATCGGCTCGATGCCGAGCAGCGGCTTGCGACCCAACGCGTCCCACGTCTCGATCGCGCGACGCTTCAAACGCTCGAGGTTGCCTTCGAGTTTCTGCAATTCAGCCGCGACTTCTTCGAGCGACGCAAAGCGACCAGAAGGCTCGAGGGTGAGGCAGCGACGAACGAGCGCGCTCAACTCGGTCGAAGGTTGCGCGGCCAGCGGCACCAGGGTGCCTTGAACGACGGCGTACAGGCGCGTCATGTCGGAGTCGCCCTGCACCGGCACGTCGCCGAGCAGCGCGGCGTACATCACGAGGCCGACGACGTAGACATCCGTGCGCTCGGTCTGCGCGTGCCCTTTCGCCACTTCGGGAGCCATCCACGCGAAGGAGTTGCTCGGCATCGCTCCGCCGAGTGAGCCGTCGTGGCCGAAGAACAACGCGTGGCCTGCGACATCACGCAGCCGAACTGGCCCGGGCTCAGCGAGCGCGAGGCGAACGAACTCGCGGCCGAAGGCGACGACTTCTTCCTGAGTGAACGCTCCGCTGGTGCGCAGCACTTCCAGAAACGAGACGCGACGCGGAACGTCTTGCGAACTCCGCACGCCGAGCAACGTTCGAGGCTCGGGCGCGCACTCCGTCTTCTTCGTCTCGATGACAGGCGCCGGCTCGACGACCACTGGAGGCGGTGCTGGGCGTTTCCACAGCGAACGGAAGAAGTCGGCGAAGGCCACGAACGAACTCTGACGCGATTCCCCGGCGCGCACTACCGCCCGACTGTTCTGCAACCTCTGAACGCTCGCGGTGTCTTGCCCCGCGAGTCCGTTGTTGCTTTCGACTCCGCGCGATGTTCTCTCCCGCTCGTCGTTTCCCTACTGATCAATAGGAGCGTCTCATGTTGCTCACCGTCGCCCTCACGTTGTCGCTCGCCGGAGCGCCGCCGCCCAAGCCGTTCATCGCCGGCCCGTCGATCGAAGGCGTGTCCGAGTACTCGCTGCCCAACGGACTGAAGATTCTCTTCGTTCCGGATCCGAGCAAGCCCATCGTCACCGTGAACCTCACCGTGATGGTCGGTTCCCGCCACGAGAACTACGGCGAGACCGGCATGGCGCATCTCTTCGAGCACATGCTCTTCAAGAAGACGAAGCGCTTCGCCGACGTGAAGCAGGAGCTCACCAAGCTCGGCGGCGACGCGAACGGCTCGACGTGGTTCGACCGCACCAACTACTTCGAGATCTTCCCCGCGGGTGACGACAAGGTGCAGCGCGCCATCGAGCTCGAGAGCGATCGCCTCCGCGCCGCCATCGTCTCGCGTGAGCAGCTCGTCACTGAGATGACCGTCGTGCGCAACGAGTTCGAGGCCGGTGAGAACCAGCCCGAGGCCATCCTCGAGGAGCGCGTGATGGCCGCCGCGTACCAGTGGCACAACTACGGCAACACGACGATCGGCGCGCGCAGCGACATCGAGAAGGTCCCCAACGAGCGCCTCCTCGCGTTCTACGAGACGTATTACCAGCCCGACAACGCGGTGCTCATCGTCGCCGGCAAGTTCGACGAGGCGAAGACGTTCAAGGTCATCGCCGACAACTTCGGAAAGATTCCCAAGCCGAAGCGCGTGCTCCCGCTCGCGACGTACACCGATGAGCCGATGCACGATGGCGAGACGAGCCTCTCGGTGCGCCGTGTCGGTGGCACTCCATTGCTGATGGCCGGGTACCACATTCCTGCCGCGTCCGACCCTGACGCCGCTGCCGTCGAAGTGCTCGAGCGTCTGCTCGGTGAGTCTCCGGCCGGCCGTCTCTTCAAGGACGTCGTCGAGCCGAAGAAGGGCGCCAAGGTCGGCTGCAACTCGTACCAGCTGAAGGAGCCCGGTTACTTCCTGTGCTTCACGCAGCTCAACGCGAAGGACAACACGGTCCCCGCGAAGGACGCGATGCTCGCCGCGATCGAAGGCTTCTCGAAGAAGCCGGCGACCAGGGAAGAGGTCGAGCGCGCCAAGGCTGCGCTGCTCAAGCGCTACGAGCTGTACCTCAACTCGGTCGATCGCATCGGCATCCTGCTCTCCGAGTACATCGGCGCCGGCGATTGGCGTCTGCTCTTCCTCTCACGCGATCGCATCGAGAAGGTCACCGCGGAAGACGTCACGCGCGTCGCCAGCAAGTACTTCATCTCCAGCAACCGCACGATGGGCGAGTACGTGCCCACCGAGGCTCCGGCGCGCGCGGAAATTCCGGTCGTGTCCGATCTCACTCCGGTGCTGAAGGACTACACGGGCAAGGCCGCCCTCGCGCAGGGTGAGGTGTTCGACGCCAGCCCGAAGAACATCGACACGCGCACCACGCGCACCGCCTTGACCGGCGGCACCAAGCTCGCGCTCTTGAGCAAGAAGACCCGCGGAGAGACCGTCGCCATCACCTTCCAGTTCAAGTTCGGCTCCGAGAAGGCGCTGACCAATCAGCGCGCCGCGGGTGACTTCGCCGCTCGCATGTTGCTGCGTGGCACGAAGACGAAGAGCCGCCAGCAGGTGAAGGATCAGCTCGACGCGTTGAAGGCGCAGGTTCGCTTCCAGGCGCAGCCGCAGGGCCTCGTCGCCACCATCGAAGTGCGCAAGCCGCAGCTCAAGGAGACGCTCGACCTCGTCGCCGAGTGCATCAAGTCGCCGGGCATGGACGCCAAGGAGTTCGAGCAGCTCAAGCGCGAGGTCCTCGCGCAGTTCGAGCAGCAGAAGGACGACCCGCAGACGCTCGGCTTCCAGGGTCTGCAGCGCGTGCTCTCTCCGTTCCAGACCAGGGGCCACCCGCTCTACGTGCCGTCGATCGCCGAGCTCACGGCTGATGCCACCGCGCTCAAGCTCGAAGACGTGAAGGCCTACCACTCGAAGTTCTACGGAGCGCAGGCCGGCTTCATCGCGGTGGTCGGTGACTTCGATTCAAAGGAGATCCAGGCGCAGCTCGAGGCGCAGTACGGCGCGTTCAAGTCGCCCGAGGCGTACGTGCGCATTCCGGTGCCGTACTCGGCGCTCGAGCAGAAGAGCGCGGTCATCGACACGCCCGACAAGAAGATGGCGTTCTTCGGCGCGGGCACGAACTTCAAGCTGAAGGAGAGCGACCCCGACTTCGCCGCGATGTTGATCAGCGACTACATGCTCGGCGGCGGCTTCTTGAACGGTCGCGTGCCGCAGCGTCTGCGTGAGAAGGAAGGCCTCTCGTACGGCGCCGGCACGTTCATGCGCGCGGGCACGCACGACGACTTCGCGGCGGTGGTCGGTTACGCCATCTACGCGCCGCAGAACGTCGAGAAGGTCGAGAAGGGCTTCAACGAAGAGGTCGCGCTCGCGGTCGACAAGGGCTTCACCGAGGCGGAGCTGAAGCTCGCGCGCGAGGGCTTGCTCAAGCAGCTCGAGTCGGGTCGCGCCGAAGATGCGGCGCTGGCGGCGGATCTCACGCAGCAGCTCGAGCTCGGTCGGACCATGCAGTTCGACCAGGAGCTCGAAGACAAGCTCAAGGCGCTCAAGCTCGCCGACATCAACGCCACGCTGAAGAAGTACGTCGACGCGAAGAAGTTCAGCGTCGTGAAGGCGGGCGACTTCAAGCAGGTCGCTGCTCCGAAGTGAGTCCCCGCGAACTCGCCAGTCGAGGCGCAGCCGAGAGCGCACGGTTCCCAACCGTGCGAGGCGAGTGAGCGCCCAGAAGGATGACGTCGTTCTGCGGAGAGCCACGGATGCTTCGTGGCTCCCGCTTGCGCTGAAGCACTTCGATGAGGTGCTGATCGATCACGCGCACTGCGAAAAGAAGGCGGCAGCCAATGCGCTGTCGCTGCTGCAGGCGTACCCGGAAGTGAAGGGCTTGCCCGCGCAGATGGCGCGCCTGGCTCGTGAGGAGTCGGCGCACCTCGCGAAGGTGCTGCAGATCATGGAAAAGCGCGGGCTGGTCCTCGGGAAAGATCTCGGAGATCCGTACGCGCAGGGCCTGCAGAAGGTCATGCGGCATCCGTCGCACCATCGTCGGCTCGATCGCTTTCTCGTCGCCGGCATCATCGAGTCGCGCAGTCATGAGCGGCTCCAGTTGCTGGCCGATGGATTGACCGACGCTCCGCTCAAGCGCTTCTATGAAGAGCTCGCGAAGAGTGAAGATGGGCACCAGCGACTGTTTCTGCGGCTGGCGCGCGAGGTCGCTCAGGAAGATGAAGTGCAGGGCCGGCTGGGTGAGCTGCTCGAGGTGGAAGCGAAGTTGATCGAGACGCTTCCGGTGCGCGTGGCGATTCATTGAGGAGGCGCCTCGTGCGGCGATCTCGCTGGGTGTTGCTCGGGTTGTTCGTCGGCTTCACGTCGTACGGCGCGATTCACGCGCACCCGCAGCCGCTCTTCGCGAACGAGCTGACCGTCGGGACGATCGTCGTGCACTCGCGCGATCCACTTCCTGCGAACGCGACTGAGCTGCTGCGCGAGGTCGAGTCACGCCTTCAGCGCTCACCGCTCTATCGAGCTGACGTGAAGCACCACGTCTTCATCTGCGACACGCCGGCGCTCTACGCCTTCTTCAACCCGCACCATCCCGACACGGGCGGCGAGACGTACTTCTGGCTCGGCAATCAGGTGTTCCTGCGGCCAGTGGATTTCGCGGGCGATCGCCTCATCAGTCCGCTCGGGACACCCGTCGCCGCGCCGCGCACGCTCGTGTACTTCCTCACGCACGAGCTGACGCATGCGATGACGATGGATGCGGTGGGCTTGTGGAACTACCTCTCGATCGATCGCTGGAAACACGACGGCTACGCCGACTTCGTTGCGTTGCCTGACTTCGACGTCGAGGACGCGCGCGAGAAGCTGCGCTCCGGAGATGCCTCGATGGACTACGCGCAGTCAGGTCTCTACCGGCGCTGGCAGCTCGACGTGCACGACGCGCTCTCGAGTGGAGTTACGGTCGAGCAGCTTCTGACGCCCTGACACTACGAGTCTCTCGCCCAGTTCTCGACTCGAAGCCCAGGCACGCGCGCGAACTCGCGCTCATTGTTGGTGACCAGGGTGAGACCGCGCGCCTTGGCGTGCGCAGCGATCAACACATCGTACGGGCCAATCGGGCTTCCCTTGAGATCGAGCGCCGCGCGCACCTTGCCCGCCATGAGCCCGTCTTCGTGTCCGAACTCGATCACCTCGAGCGCGATCAGGAACTGGCGCAGGGCTCGCTCATTCTTCTTCGAGCGCGTCTTTTCGATGCCGTACGCGAGTTCGCCCACCGTGACGCTCGAGACGGCGATCTCCCCGATATCGTGCTGACGGAACCGCTGCAGGACGCCCGCAGGGTGATCGTTGATGACGTAGATGCAGATGTTGGTGTCGAGCAGGTATTTCATCATCGCTTCAGCGGCGCGCGGCGTTGGGGGCCCGGCTGGTCACGCTTCAGCTTGATGCCCCGTTCGAATGCATCGAGGCTGTTCTCGAGCACGTCCCACCCGGCGCGGAGTGGCAACAGCAGCACGCCGCCCTCGAAGTGCCGCACGGCGACCTCAGTGCCGTCGAAGCGATACGCGCGTGGCAGGCGCACGGCCTGACTTCGTCCCGATTTGAAGAGTTTGGCGGTGTCCATGGTAGCTACCAGCGGTATCTATCACACCCAGACGAACTTCTGCGCGCGGCCCTGCAGGTAGCCGACCTTCTTCGCGATGTTCGCGAAGTGCGGCGTCTCTTCGTCGACGCGCACGGTGAGCCGCGGCAGCGACGACATCAAGAAGCGTGAGATCTGCCCGAGACACAACGTCGCGTGCCCACGGTTGCGATGTTCCGGTGCCGTGTAGATGCCTTCCAATTCCGCGCCGAACTGCGAACGCGAACCGACGTCGAGCTTGAAGACGATCTTCCCCTTCTCATCGAGGACGTAGGTGCGTTGCGCCTGCACGCGCTGCTTCACGCGCAGCTCGAAGCCTTCTTTGTCTTCGACGAGCGGGTCGCGGTGGTGCATTTCCTTCACGCACTCGGCCGCCATGGGGATCAGCTCGGGCAAGTCGATGTCGACCGCGGGCCGCAGCAGCGGGTTGGTGAACGGACCGAGATCGTTCGGGCTCACCGAGAACAACTTCTGCACGCGCGCGAACTGCGGCGTCAGCGAGAAGTGTTTGATGATCGAATCGACGACGCTCTGCTCGCCGACGATCGACTTCACCACCAGCTTCTCTTTGAGCTTCTTCGCGATGTCGCCGATGTGAATCGGAGAAGACGCCGACGGCACGAGCAGTCCGCCATTGCCGCCGACGAAGAGGGCCGCGGTGAGCTCTCCATCGTAGAAGCGGCCGTAGAAGGTGAACGGCGCGCGCTCGACGGAAGAGACCACGCCGAACTCTTCCATCAGCCCCAACAGGTACATGTTGTGCGTCGTGTCACGCGACAACAACGCCTTCAGCGTGGCGACATGGCTGGGACCGAGTGGCTCGACGACGGCGGGCATCCGAAGCCGAGGAATCTACGTCAGAGCCCTCGGATTGCTGATCAGGATTCAGAGATTGATCGGCCCGGAATGCAGCGGCGTGTTGGCGTTCACGTAGCCCGTCCACCCGAGGTCCGCGCCGTAGACCGTGCCGTGGCTGCCGAGCGTGCCGGTCTCTCCGAAGGTCGTGTCGGTGCCGCCGTAGAGACGCATGACGTGCGCCAGGAGATCGCCCATCGAGCGACGCGATTGCACGACGTGACGGCCCTGGCCCTGCGGGAACGCTGCTCGCATTCCGGCGAGCACGACAGGGAGGTTGGAAGCGGTGTGCACCGAGCCGTAGCCCATCTCGCTCACCCACAGCACCAGCGTGTTGTCGAGCATGCGGCTGCCGTCGGGCTCGATGAAGTTCGCCATGCGCTGCACCAGCGTCGCGAAGGTGTTCGCGTAGTGGCCGTAGCTCGCCGAGAGATTCTGCGCGCGCGTCCGACTCGCGGCGTCGTCGTAGATGCGCGGCGTGGCGTGAATCTCGCCGTGCCAGTTGGCGCTCACGAACGGGCTCGTGCCGGTGAACTGCGTCGGGAAGATCGGGTCATCGGCTTCCCAGAACATCAGGCTCGCCACGCGCGTCACGTCGCACGCGAACGACTGCACGATGTTCTCGATGATGGCCGGCATCATCTGCGCGTCGCGCTCTCCGCGAAGGTAGGCGTTGCCACTGCCGTTCAGATTCGACGGCACGCTCGACTCGCTCGGGCGCTGGCACATGCTCGGCGTCACTCCGCCACCGCCACCTCCAGATCCACCACCCGTCACGCCGCCGCCAGAACCGCCTCCCGTCGCACCGCCGCCCGTCGCACCACCGCCCGTGCCGCCACCCGTCGAACCGCCGCCCGTGGCGCCCCCACCGCCACCGAGCGCTCCGCCGCCACCCGTCGCTCCACCGCCTCCGCCCGTCGCTCCGCCTCCGCCACCCGTCGGAAGCGTGAGTCCGCGCTCCACGTCACGCACGAACTGCGCGTGCGCATCGAGGCGCGCCTTGTCGGTCGCGTTCACGCGGCCGCGCACTGAATTGAAGTTGTCGAGCACGCCGTCGAGCACGCTCTTCTTCTCGACGCTGAGCCGCTGACGCAGCGTGAGGTTCGGGTTGCGCTTGTTGCCGGTCGGAGCGCCGAACAATTCCGTGATGGCCTCGGCGGGATCCGGAGCGATGAGCCACGGCGGAGTGCCATTCGCCCCGTAGAAGACCTCGAGCCCGTTCGCGCGCCACGTGTAGTCAGCCGCGGTGCCGAACATCACCACCGACGCTGGCGCGCTCGAACCCTGCGCCTTCAAGCGCTGGCCCATCACGTAGTCGAACGAAGCTGCCGCGGGCTTTCCGCCAGACGTCACGCCCTTCCTGCAGGTCAGCAACGCCTTCTGCGCGGGGATGTGGTTGTCGCTGTCGGAATAGAGATGACGAACGAGGTTGTCGATTCCATCGACGGTGACGATCTCATTTCGCACGCTCGAGAGCGGAGCGAGCATCGGAGACGGCGCACCACTCGCAGGCAACGCTCCGGCCGCGGCAGGAGACCACCAGTCGTTGCGCATGCCGCCGCTCGTCCCGCCGTCGCCGAAGAGCCGACCGTCCTGGTGGTAGATGATCAGCAATCGCTTCGGCGGACTCATCGCCTGGCCGTACGCCGAGCGCGGCATCAGCGACTGCAGCATCGGCAGCGCGAGCGTCGCTCCACCGAGTCCGACGAGAAACTTCCGACGATCGAAACGATTCGAGTTCATGGGTCGGCCCGCCAGGTGAACGCGTCGGTGGTGGTGAGCGCGAGCAACGCGGACTGCACGTTGCCTCCGGTGCTGAGCACGTCGTTTACTTTCTGCAAGGCGCAACCATCGGCTTCGGTCTCGACGCGCGAGAACGTGAAGCGGAACAGCTGCGCCGACGCACACGCCGCGGCTTCGGGTTGCTCGCTCACCAGTCGCGCGAGCTCGGTCGGCGTCTGGAACGCCAGCTCGTTCTTCACGCCACGCAGAATGCCCGCGGTGTCGATGGAGCGGCCCGACGCATAGCCGTCGCGCCACCGGCCCGCTCCGTCGAAGTGCTCGAAGGCGAGCCCGGTCGGATCCATCAAGCGGTGGCACGTCGCGCAGGTCGTGTTGCTCTGAATGCGCTCGGAAACTTCAGCCGCCGTCGGCTGCGGAGGAAGCGGCAGCGAGGCGAACACCGCCTGCGCGTTGGCCGGAGCCGCTCCCATCGGCGTGCACAACATGCGCTTCTGCACCATGCGTCCGCGGAAGACGAAGGACGAGTCGGTGGGGTGCGCGTTGGTGGCGAGCAACAGCGGGTGCGTGAAGAGGCCCGCGTAGCGCGAGGGGTCGACCTTCGCCTTCACCCACATTCCCGGAGCCGGCGGCGCCGTCACTCCGAACGACGCCGCGATTTGATCGTCGACCATCACCTCGTCGCTGGTGAGGAGCTGATTCAGATTCGCTCCGCCGCGGACCTGCGCGACGACGAAGCGATCGAACGACTCGTTGAGCGAGCTCGCGTACGCCGCGCTGAAATACGGGAATGCCGACGGGTCCTTATCGGTGGACACCAGCTGACTGGCTTGCGTCCACTCGCGCACATAGCGGGCGATGGCGGCGTCAGCGCGGTTGTCGGCGAGCAGTCGGCGCGCCTGCGACGCGAGCATCTGCGGATCCGTCAGCTGCTCACTTTCACCGAGCGCGAGGAGCTCATCGTCGGGAATGGAATCCCACAGCAGGAACGACAAGCGGCTCGCGAGCTCGACGCCGGTGAGCTGACGACCCGACCCCGCCGCGTCTTCGACGATGTACAGGAATTGCGGAGACTGCATCAGCGCGCTCGTCGTCACCGCCACCGCATCGCGGAAGTCGGCGTCGTCAGCGCGCGAGAAGTCGTACACGTTCTGCAGCGCGGTCTTCTCGTCGCTGGTGAGCGTGCGGCGAAACGCACGGCGGGCGTAGGTCGAGAAGTACGTGTCGAGACAGGTCTGACCCGGGCTGGGCATCGCTGCGCACGGGAGCAGCTGATCGATCGACGCGCGAAACTCGACCGCCACATCGTCTGCCGCGCGCATCAACTGCTGCGCTCCCTGCTCGCCGACGTCGTTCATTCCGGGCTCGGTGGAGAAGCCCGTCACGCTGCTGCCGAACTGCTGCGGATAGTTGAGGCTCGCGCGCACCCGGCCGGCGAAAATTTCCGCGACCGCGCGCTGGTACTGCGACGGCGTGAGGCGATGCATCTCGGTCGTCGCCGCGTGCTTCTTGTCGTCGCACACCACCCGATTCGCATCGACCTTCGGCGCGATGGGGCGCTCTCCGATGATCGACCCTTCGCAACCCACCAACAACAGCGCGGCGATGAGCGTTTCCGACCTCATGCTGAAGAGGACACCGTCCACGCGTTTCGGAGGACATCCCGAATGGTTCTGAGTGGTTACGGAGGGCAGTAGGTGCCGGTCGAGATGCGCTGAGCACCTCGCTCGACGGCTCCGACGTCGCCTCTCAACCCACCACCCTGAGGGACGGGCAACGTCGGATCAGCGCCGTCGATCGCCACGCTTCCCGCGAGTGGAACGAAGCCAGGCTCGAAGTCGACGCTGGCGCGGCGATCGGTGCCGAACACGCCACCGTCACTCGCAAAGTAGGGAAGCGGCACGTCGGTCGAGAACACGTTCCAGTCTCCACCGGGTGGAGGCGCACCGGCGACGACGCGATTGGCGGCGCTGATCAGGTTGTTGTCGAAGCGCATCGCTTCCACCAATGGCGCGCCGGGGTTGTCGTCTTCGATCTGCGTGAACGTGTTGCGCGTGACGCGCGCGTTCGTCGCAGTCAGCATTACCTTGTTCGGGAAGATGACCTCGATGTGGTGGAAGACGTTGAAGGCCACGGTGCCGGAATCGATCCGCACCACGAAATCGTTGAACGCGCCCGAGAAGTCGTTTCCCTCGATGCGGGAGTTCGCTCCACCGCTCTCGATGTTCGGCCCTTCGCGCAACACGACTCTGTTTCCGAGGAACGAGAAGTTGCTCCCATCGACGGTGACGACGCGCTGCGCTCCGGTGAGGAAGGTGCAGTTGCGCACGGTGCAGTCGTCGCAGCGCGCTGCGGGCTCGAGGCGAATGAAGTACGGGTATTGCCCATTCGTCACCGGACCGCCGGTGAACGTCACCTCGTGGAAGGTGATGAAGCGGCCGGCGTTGATCAGCTCGAATGAATCGAGATCTCCCGAGGGAGCGACGGTCATTCGCGTCCACACCACGTTCGATCCGCCGAGATCGTTCTTCGCGGTGAGCACCGTGCCGCCGTCTGCTTCACCCGTGATGATCACCGGGCACGACGCGGTACCTGAGAGCGACGCGAGCTGAGGGTCGACCGTCCACCGGCCAAGGAGATGAATGCGATCGCCTCCGTTCACGCTCGCGGGCATCAGCGTGCGGCGCGGCGTGGCGCTGGAGCGGCCATCGTTGGCGTCGTTTCCATTCTGCGCGAGGAACCAGTCGGAACCGGCGCACGCGCTCGCGAGTGGATCTCGATCGCTCGCGCACGTGAACCCGGCATCGTCCTCGGCGCCGCCATCTCCGGGAGCGCTCCCAACGGGCACGCAGAAATCGTCCACGCACTCGAAGCCGGGCAGACAGCGAGGCTCGGTCATCGCGCACCGCTTGCCCGTGAGCGGGACGTTCACCGTGCACGCAGTGCCGAGCGCAGCAGCAAGAAACACGGCGGGGACGAAGCGCATCGGCTCTGTGTTCGTACCAGACTCGTCGGTTGGAATACGCTTTCGCTCGTGTTGCTCGCGCTCATCCTCGCGTCCGTTCCGCTGACCGAGGCGAACAAGGCGTATGCCGATCTCGAGTACGAGACGTGCGTGTCGCGCCTCGCGGGCTTGAAGGGAATTCCTGCCGGCGAACGCGCGCGCGCGGAGTTGCTCCTCGGGTTGTGTCACTTCGCGCTCGGCCATGAACGTCAGGCGGCGGCGGCGATCGAGAACGCGCTGCGCAGAGATTCATCGGTGAGCGCGCCGTCGAACGCGAGCCCGAAGGAAGTGGCGTTCATCGACTCACAGCGCGCCGCGGCGTCGGTGAAGAAGAAGACCGTCGTGGCATCCGTGAAGAAGGACGAGCCCGAAGCGCCGCCTCCCGTCGTCGACGCGCCGGTGGCCGAACCGCCTCCTGCCGAAGTCGTGGAGACGAAGCCCGTGGTCGCTGAGCCACCGCCTGCCGCCGTCGAAGCAGCGCTGCCCCCGAAGACGCCCGAAGTCGTGGTGCAGAAGGCGACATGGTTGCCGTTCGTGATGGGCGGAGTCGCGCTCGCGGCCGCGGGCGTCGGGACTGGCCTGGGTGTGAACGCGTCGTCGCTCGAAGCGCAGGGCCGCGCGGAGCCGGTGCAAATCGATTCAGCGCGTCTCGCCACCAACGCGCAGACCAGCGCGACCGGTGCCAACATCGCGTTCGCCGTCGCGGGAACTGCGGCGGTGACCACCATCGTCGCCTTCATCTTGACCCGATGACCTGATGCCTCGCTCAGCCAGTGACATCGAGCGGATGTTCGAGCGGCTCGAAGGCCCGCTCTTCCGCAAGTGCCGTTCGATGCTCGACGACGAGGATCTCGCGCGCGACGCGACGCAGGACGTGTTCGTGAAGCTGTCGGCGTCGGCGGACCAACTTCGCGATGAAGAGGCCGAGCTGGCCTGGGCACTTCAGGCGGCGCACAACCACTGCCTCAACGTGTTGCGCGGAATGAAGCGACGTGCGGCGCGCGAGGACTCGGCCGGTGGTGAAGATCAGACGCACAGCCCGGTGACCAATCGGCAGCTCGGGCGCAGCGTGCTCGAGGGCATGTCGGAGACTTCACGCGCGCTCGTCGTCGGCTCGCTGGTGGACGGAGAAGAACACGCCGCGCTCGCGCAGGAGCACGGCGTCTCGAAGAAGACCGTCGGTCGCAAGCTGAAGCGGGCGCTCGAGCAGGCGAGGGCGCTCCTGAAGAAGAAGGGTGGCTGATGGCCGCGTGTCCGAGCTGCGGCGCGGAGGCGACGGCCGGTCACTCGTGTCTCGACGCGTTGACGGTGGCGGCTCCGGCGTCGGTCTCGCGCGATGCGTCGGCCGCGGTGACCGAGCAGATGTCGCTCGCCGCCGTTGCTGCCACGAGGCTCGTGAGCGATCCGCTGCTGCCCGATGTGATCGGTGGCTATCGCCTCGAGTTCGTTGCCGGCACCGGCGGCATGGGCTCGGTGTACCGCGCGCGTCACGTGCAGAGCGGTGAAGTGGTCGCGCTCAAGGTGATGAAGCGCAGTCTCGCGTCAGATCCACGCGTGATGCAGCGGGCGATGCGGGAGCTCGAGGCGTGCTCTCGCGTGCGCCATCACTCGGTCGTGTCTTCGCTCGCGAGCGGTACGTTGCCCGATGGAAGACCGTGGCTCGCGACTCCGTTTCTCGAGGGGAAGCCGCTCGATCTGTTGCTCGCTGGCCATCGGAGGCTTCCGTGGCAGCTCTCAGTTCCCGTCATCGCGGCGCTCGCGGAGGCGCTCGATGCGGCGCACGTTGCGGGCGTCGTGCATCGCGATGTGAAGCCCGCGAACGTGTTCGTGACCACGGCTCCGGCGGTGAAGTTGATCGACTTCGGGCTCGCGCTGCTCGGAGATCCGGACGTTGGCATTCAGCAGACCACCGAGCAGTCGCTCGCTGGCACGGCCGACTTCGTCGCTCCGGAGCAGGCGCTCGGGCTCGCCCTGGATGCACGGTCTGATCTCTACGCGCTCGGCATCACCGCGTTTCAGCTGCTGACGGGGCGGTTGCCGTTCTCGGCTCCGAGCTCGACGGCGATTCTGCGCAAGCAGGTGTTCGAGGAAGCGCCGCGTGTGCGCGCCGAGGTGCCCGACGTGCCGCGCGCTCTCGATGCGTTGGTTGCGGATCTGCTGGCGAAGAAGCCGGGAGATCGACCATCGACGGCGGCTGCGGTGCGAGCGCGTGTCGAGTCGATCCGTTTCGTTGCGCCGAGCGGGGAAGGGTCGCTCGAGGAGTTGGCGCGCGGGTGGGCTCTCAATCACCGGCCCGGTTTCTTCGCGCGTTTGCTTGCGCGATGAGCTCCCTCTCCCCGAGGGAGACGGGATTCTCGCTTCCCACCCTCTCTTCCACGTAGGGTGACGCGCGATGGAGCGGGTGGGGAAATACGAGATCGTTCGTCCGCTCGCGACTGGAGGCATGGGCGAAGTGCTCCTCGCTCGCCTCACGGGTCCAGGCGGATTCTC
>JAEUJS010000270.1 GCA_016792935.1 Archangium sp.
AGCCGCTGCCCGTGACACCAGCCGCTCCCTTTGAGGTGAGGAGGAGCACGGCGAGCAAGGAGAGTTGCTGCCCGATGGTGAGATCCACGTCCAGCGCCTGCGCGACGAAGACGCTCGCCATCGTCAGGTAGATGCACGTGCCGTCGAGGTTGAACGAGTAGCCCGTGGGCACCACGAGCCGCACCACGCTCCCGCCGCAGCCGAGGTTCTCGAGCCGCGTCATCAACGCCGGGAGCGCCGATTCCGACGACGACGTGCCGAGCACGATGAGCAGCTCGCCCTTCAAGTGCCGCACGAAGCGGAAGATCGACAGCCCGACCACGCGCAAGGCGAGACCGAGCACGCCGAACACGAAGAGCAGGGCGGTCGCGTAGAACGAGACGATCAAGAGGAAGAGGTTGCCGAGCGCCTCGACACCGTATTTCCCGATGGTGAAGGCCATCGCGGCGAACGCGCCGATCGGAGCCAGCCGCATGACCACCCCGATCAGCGCAAAAAAGAACGTCGCCGTGTGTTCGAGCGCGTGCAGCACCGGCTTTCCACGCACACCGAGACTGCCGAGCGCGATGCCGCTGAACACCGCGAGCACCAGCACCGGCAACACGTCTTCACCGGTGAAGGCCCCCACGAAGCTCTGGGGAATGAGCGCCTGCGCGTGTTCCACGAAGCCGTGCGGGCGCGGCTTGTCGAGGAGCTTGTCGAGCGCCGTGGTGTCGAGCGTCTTGACGTCTTTGTGCATCCCGCGGCCGGGGCCGATCAGGTTCACGATCAAGAGACCGAGGATCAGCGCGAGCGTCGTCATCGCCTCGAACCACAGCAGCGCTTTCCCGCCGACGCGCCCGACCTTCTTCAAGTCGCCCATCGACGAGATGCCGATCACCACCGTGGTGAAGACGATGGGGCCAATCAACATCTTGATCAGCCCCACGAACATCTTGCCGACGAACTCGAGCTCCACCGCCCACGACGGCTTCACCACGCCGAGCACGATGCCCAGCGCGATGGCCACCAGCACCTGGATGTAGAGCGTCGAGCTCTTCTTGCTGGGCTCCGCGGAAGGCGTCACGGCGCACAGAGGAACGACGTGCAGGTGCCCGACGTGCAGTCGTCCGACGAACCGCAACCGACGCCGTTCGCGCAGTCACCTCCGCCACCGCCGCTCATGCCGACGGTCTGGAAGTTTCCGTCGATGACGGTGTCGCTGATCGCCACGTTGCCCGCCGGCCCGAAGTTGTCGTTGGTGAGCGAGACGTACGGCTGGTTGCTGCGCAGGGTGGCGGTGATCTCGAGCCCGGCGCCGACGTTGTTGATCGCCGTGACGATCGCCTGCGCGACCTGCTGCGAGTTGTTGGGAGATCCGGTGAACGTGTCGATCAGCGGCGCCATGCCGCCGTCGCTGTTGCACACGCTCATCGATGCATCGCGGAAGCAGAAGGTCACCGGCGGGTTCACGCCGTCGCTCAAGGTGAGCGTCATGCCGTCGGTGATGCTGCTGTCGCTCACCGTGCGAATGGTGCCGCTCGCCGCGCGCAGGAGCTGCGGAATGGTGCAGTTGGCGTTGCACGTGCCGCAGGCGTTGTTGTTGTGATCGTCACACGCCTCCGGGCCTTCGACCGTGCCGTTGCCGCACACGCCGCCGGTGAGGTTGAGCGTGGTGTCGCAGGTCGCGTCGCAGCGCATGCAGCTCGCCGTGCCGTACGGGCAGCTCGTCTCGGTGGTGGTGTTGCCGTCGTCGCAGGTCTCGGCGTCCATGCCCGTGCCGTTGGTGATGCCGTCGCCACAGCGCGGTCCCGTGCGGGGGATGAGCGCGGTGCACGTCGCGTTGCAGATGTTGCAGCTCGCCACGCCGTACGCGCACTCCGTCTCGGTGACGGTGTTGCTGTCGTCGCACACCTCAGGGCCGTTGATGGTCCCGTCTCCGCAGCGCGGGCCGGTGAGGTTGAGCACCTGTTGGCAGTCGTTGCGGCACGCCGTGCAGCTCGCCTGGCCGTAGGGGCACGTCGTCTCGCTGGTGGTGTTGCCGTCGTCGCAGGTCTCGGCGTTCGCTCCCGAGCCGTTGATGATGCCGTCGCCACAGCGCGGGCCCGTGAGCGAGAACTGCGCGAGGCAGTTGCCGGTGCAACCCATGCACGACGCGGTGCCGTACGCGCACTCGGTCTCGGTGACGGTGTTCATGTCGTCGCAGGCCTCGGGGCCATTGGTCGAGCCGTCACCGCAGAACTGGCCGGTGCGCATCGTCGTGCCCTGGCAGTTGGCGTTGCACACGTTGCACGTCGGAGAGCCGTACGGGCAGTTCGCTTCGGTGACCTGGTTGCCGTCGTCGCAGACTTCACCGTTGGTCATCTGCACCGTCGAGTCGCCGCAGCGGGGGCCGGTGAGCGAGAACTGCGCGAGGCAGTTGTTGGTGCACGCGGTGCAGCTCGCCGTACCGTACGTGCACTGCGTCTCAGTGACGGTGTTGCCGTCGTCGCACGCCTCGGGGCCGTTCACCGTGCTGTCGCCACAACGCGGGCCGCTCAAGTTGAGCACCGCGCTGCAGGCCGCGTTGCACGCCGTGCACATGCCAGAGACCGAATACGGGCACACCGTTTCGGTCGTCGTGTTGCCGTCGTCGCACGCCTCGGTCGTCGGGCCCTGCTGATCGCGGAAGCCGTCGCCGCACACGTTGCGGCGGCAGCCGTCGAGGCAGTCGTCGGTGTTCGACCCGTTGTTGCCGTCGTCGCACTGCTCGCCTGCCGCGAGGTTGGTGCGCCCGTCTCCGCACGACGAAGGCGTGCAGTCGGAATCGCAGAACTGCGTGTCGCCGCCGGTGTCGCACTGCTCATTGCCGACGGTGACGCCTGCGTCGTGCGCGGGGTTCAAGATGCTGTCGCCGCAGATGGCGATGGTGCAGTTGGCGTTGCAGGTGTTGCTGTTGCCCGCCGTGTCACACGCCTCGCCCCGCGCGATGTTGCGCTTGCCGTCTCCGCAGAAGGCCACGGTGCAGTCGGTGTCGCACGCCGCGTTTTCCGCGCCAGCATCGGGCGTCGAACCGCCGGCCAGATCGCACTGCTCACCAGCGGTCGCGTTGACCACGCCGTCGCCGCAGATGCGAATGGTGCAGTTCGAGTTGCAGCTCGTCGACTCACCGGCGGTGTCACACTGCTCGACGCCGGTGCGCGTGATGTTGTCGCCGCAGCGCGCGAAGTTGCAGACGTTGGTGCACGAGTCGGTGTTCGTCGAGTTGCCGTCGTCGCACTCTTCTCTCGGGAAGCCGCCGTCGGGGTTGATGTCGATGAAGTTGTTGCCGCACACGCCGGTCGACAAGCAGTCGGGGGCGCAGGTGTCGGAAGGCAGGGTGTTGCCGTCGTCACAGACCTCGGCGCCACCATCGATCAGCCGCTCGTCGAGGAAGCCGTCACCGCACTGCTCGGTGCCCGTGCACGCCGCGTTGCAGCCGTCGCCGCCCGCATCGTTGCCGTCGTCACACGCCTCAGATCCGCCGTCACGCAACAGGGGGTCGAACTTGCCGTCGCCGCAGACCTCGTTGCCCTTGCAGTCAGAGCGGCAGCCGTCGCCAGACACGGTGTTGCCGTCGTCGCACTCTTCGTTGCGCCCACCGTCGGAGAAGAACTCGTTCCACACGAAGTCGCCGCAGCGCTCGAGCGACTTGCAGTTCGAGGAGCAGCCGTCGCCCGAGGTGGTGTTGCCGTCGTCGCAGATCTCGTTCACGCCGCCATCGGCGAAGAAGGGGTCGAACTTGCCATCGCCGCACACCTCGATGCCCTGGCAGTCGGCGCGGCAGCCGTCCCCCGAGACGCCGGGGCCCTGATCGCAGACCTCACCGAAGTCGGCGATCGAGTTGCCGCACACTTCGAACTGGCACGAAGGGCCACAGCCATCGCCGGCGTCCATGTTGCCGTCGTCGCACTGCTCGTTCTTGATGCCCGCGTCGCCGGGGTAGGTGTCTCTCACGCCGTTGGGGCACTGCTTCAACCGGCAGACCAGCGAGCAGCGATCGCCACCGTTCACCAGCACGCTCGTGCCTCCGTCGACGGGATCGCCGT
The DNA here is from genome assembly GCA_016792935.1 of Archangium sp. Taxonomy (GTDB): domain Bacteria; phylum Myxococcota; class Myxococcia; order Myxococcales; family Myxococcaceae; genus Archangium_A. The sequence goes on from JAEUJS010000270.1 coordinate 4,047, forward strand.
CGTCGCACTCTTCATGGCCGCCATCGACGAACGTGTCTTCGACGCCGTCACCGCAGCGCTTCAACTCGCAGTTCGCCTTGCAGTCGGTCGCGCTCGTGCCGTTGACCGTCGAGCCCTCGTCGCACTGTTCCCTCAGGTCGACGATGCCGTTGCCGCAGCCCTCGGTCGACAGACAGTCCGAGGAGCAGCCGTCGCCGCTGATGGTGTTGCCGTCGTCACACAGTTCCTGCACGCCGCCGTCGGGGAGCTTGAGATCGTTGTCGATGAACCGGTCACCGCACCGCGCCTGGCCCTTGCAGTCCGAGCGGCACATGTCGCCGTTGCGAACGTTGCCGTCGTCGCAGGCCTCGCCCGTGTCGACGACGTTGTTGCCGCACGTCGCGCTCGCGGGGATGCACTGATCTCCGCTCGCCGTGCACTTGGTACCCACCGGGCACACCACGCCACTCGCGCACTGCACGCTCGCAGGCTCGAAACAGCTCGCGAACGCCATCGACACGACGGACACCAGAAGAACGCGATGGCTCCAATGCGAAATGTTCATGATTTAGAACTCGAGGGTCGCCATCGCGCCGGCGACGGATGGGCTGAGGATCGGGAGAACGGTGATGGTGGGCGACGGAGGCTGCGACGCGCTCGCTGACTTGCCGGCCTCGACGTTGACCTGTTTGCGGTAGGCGATCGGTCGACCGACGTAGAAGAGGATCGCCGAGGTCGCGAGCGCCGCGCCGCCGACGCCGTACATCACGTACGCGCCGGTCTGCAGCCCGCTCGCGCCGTTCTTCGCCGCCTGCAGCGTGGGCGAGGGGAGGCACGCTCCATTCGTGCCGACATCGGCCGCGCAGTTCGCGACGCCGGTGTCGTATTGCTGGAAGCCACCGCGCGCGGCGAGGTGCATGCCGACGCCTGCTCCAACCGCCGCAACCCCGGCGCCCAGCACGCCCCACGGAACCGCCGAGCTGAACGCCTGCTTGTACTCGGTGAGCTCTTCCGTCTTGAAGACCTTGAGCGTGTACGTCTGCGAATCGCCGCCGACCAGGGTCAGCGAGCGCTCATCGGGGAGCAGCCCTTCCTTCGAGGCGGTCAGGGTGTGCGCACCCGCGCGAACCTGGCCTTCCCATTTCCCGGGGCCGATGAAGAGCGGCTTGCCGTCGAGGCGAACCTGAGCGCCCTCGAACGAACACGAGACGTTGATCTTGGTGAGCTGCCGCTCGATGAGCGCCAGGTAGCGCTGCGCCTGCTGGAACTTGTCGTCGTCGAGCGGAGCGGCGCCGAACTTGAGCGCGGCCGTCAGGTGCTCGTGCACTTCGATCGGCTGGTCGAGGTTCACCAGCGCGAGCGCGAGGTTGTAGTGAATCGCAGGGTGGTCCCACACCTGGAGCGCCTCGCGGTACGTGCCGGCGGCCTTGGGGAAGAGCGATTCCTTGAGCGCTGCGTTCCCTTCGCGGAAGAGCGCGATGGCCCTGGTCTGACGATCTTTCGGCACGCCCCTGGCCCACGGACGTTCGGGTTCGTCTGCTCCGAAGGCTGATGCGCTGAGCAGTGCCATCGCGGCGATCCACACCGTCCACTTGCGACTCATATTGATCGTCCTCATTTGAGATCGTCGATCACCGCGGAGCCGAGCTGCTTCTCGACCTCGCGTGCGCGCGCTTCCGCGGCTGCCTTCAGATCGTCGGCCTTGCGCTTCTCACGCTCGGCGTTGCGACGTGCCGCCTCGGCCGCGGCTTTGGCTTCGAGTGCGCTCTTGGCGTTCTTGCGCGCGTTTGCTTCGGCGCGCCTGGCGAGCTCGGCGGCCTCTTCAGCGGCCTTCTGCGCCGCGATGGCCTGCTCGTTTGCTTCGGTGGCCTTGGTGAGCGCGACCGCGAGCTCGGCGGCCGACTTCTCGGCCTTGGCGGCCGCTTCGGCGCGTTCCTGTTCTTTCTTCTTCGCCTCGTCGAGCGCAGCGACGGCCTGCTGCTCGGCCTTCTCGGCGGCCACGGCCTTTTCCTGCGCTTCGCTGCGCGCGGCGGCGATGAAGACCACGGCGACCGACGCGGCCGCGGCGAGCAGACCGAGGAAGGCGAGGGCGGCCACCGTCAACGTGCGGCGACGGCGCACCTGGCGCGCGGACAGATCGATCACCGCGTCGAGGAAGGCCTTTTGCTGCGCGGGGAGATTGCCGCGGTAGCGCCGCTGGAAGCGCAGCGCTTCTTCCGCCAACTCACCACGCCAGAGCACGTCTTCGGCGTTGCCCTTCTGCGTCCACTGCCGGGTGGCGTTGCGCAGCTGCTCGAGGAACGCGGCGTCTTCACCGCTCTCTTCGAGCCAGCGCTTCAACATCGGCCAGGTCTGGATCAGCGACTCGTGAACGATCTCCACGGTGGCTGCGCCTCCACCGGTCTGCACGACGAGGAGGCGCGCCTGCACCAGCTCGTCCACCAGGCTCTGGATTTCCTGCGGGTTGCCGTGCAGCTCTCGCAGCTCGTCCATGCCGACGATGGCGCGCGTGCGCTCCGGCGTGACGAGGCGCAGGAAGATCGCGCGCAGCAGCGGCTGGGTGGCGGGCGGCAACTTCTCCAACACTGCGTTGGCGTGCGAGGCGAGCGCGCCAGCGACGCCACCGATGCCGTCGTAGGCCGCGCGGGTGAGCTGGTGTTTCGCGGCGTCGCGCTTTTCCCACAGCTTCGAAGCGGCGAATTGCAGCAGCGGGAGCGCACCCTGCGTGGTCGCGAGGTGCGTGATCATGTCGTCGATGATCTCGGGCGACTCGAACTTGTAGCCGGCCATCTCGGCGGGACTGACGATGGCCTCGCGCAGCCCTTCGGTGCCCGGCGAGTTCAAGAACACCAGGCCTTGCGACAGCTCGGCCATGAAGCGCGGATCTTCGGGCACGCGATCGAGGAAGTCGGAACGGATCGAGAGCACCAGACGAATCGGAGACGTCGGATCGTCGGCGACCGCGGTGAGCGAAGCGGTGAAGGCCTTCCGTTCCTCCACGTCGGGCACGAGCGTGTAGAGCTCTTCGAACTGATCGACGAACAGCAGGATGTTCTTCTTTTCGCGTCGCGCGCGGCCACGGAGCACGGCGCCCACGAAGCCCGGTTCCTTGATGAGCCGCGCCTCGAGCTTCTTCTGCTCGTTGAGCTCGTCGGCGATCGACGCTGACGTCGAGATCATCGGTGAGATCAGCGCGGCGAGACCCGCGATGGGGTGACGACCGGGCCGCAGCACGATCGATTCCCAGTTCTCACCGGAACGTTTGAGCGCAGGCACCAGACCGGCGCGCACGAACGACGACTTGCCGGCGCCCGACGGACCGATCACGCCGAGCAACGGACGCTCGCGCACGCGGTTGACGGTGGCGGCGATCTCCTGACCGCGGCCGAAGAAACGATTGGCGTCGTTTTCCTGGAACGCGGCGAGGCCGGTGTACGGGCTCTCGTCGATCTTGAGCTCGCGCGTGTAGCGGCCGGGGAGGAACGGCTCCAACGCACGCAGCAACGTGACCGCGTCGGGGAAGCGCTGCTCCTTGCGCTTCAAGAGGCACTTGTCGATCACCGCCAACAACTCAGCGGGAACGTCGGGAGGCGCCTTGCCCTTGATCGACGGCATCGGCGTATCGAGCATGCCGGTGACCATCAGCTGGTGACCCTTGAGTGGATCGAGCGGATGTTTCCCGGTCAGCATCTTGTACATCATGATTCCGACGGCCCAGATGTCGGCGCGGTGATCGATGCTCACGCCGATGCCCCACTGCTCGGGCGCCATGTACGAGAGCGTGCCCATCATCGCTCCCTGTTGCGTCAGCTCTTCCTCGTCTTCGTCCTCGAGTGAGGTCTTCGGCGCGCGAGGACGGCTCACGGCAGCCGGCGCCTGCTCGTCGCCCTGGAGCACCTTGGCGATACCGAAGTCGAGCACCTTGGTCTGGCCCGACTCGGCGATCATGATGTTGTCGGGTTTGAGATCGCGGTGAACGATGCCTTGCGAGTGGGCGTACGCGAGCGCCTTCACCACCGGCACGATCAGCTCGACCACGCGCGGCGCCGGGAGCGGTTTTCCCTCGGGCGCGACCTTGGTGAGCGTGTTGCCCGTGATGTACTCGAACACCATGAAGGGCATGCCCTGCCAGGCATCCACTTCGAAGATGATGACGATGTTCTCGTGCTGCACCGCGGCCGTGGTGCGCGCCTCGAGGATGAAGCGCTTGGTGAGATCGGGCGAGTGCGTGCGGAGGAACTTGATCGCCACGCGACGACCGAGGCGCGTATCGCGCGCGAGATAGACGGCGCCCATGCCGCCGCGACCGAGCAGGCGAATCACCTCGTAGTGGTGAATGCGCGTGCCGACGTCGACTTCGCCGTCACCCTTGTTTTCGGGGCTGGTGTACTCGCGGCCGCCGGAATTTCCCGAGACGGGCGTGAGCGACTGCGAGCTCTTCGAGACGACGACCGACGGCACCGACGGCACATGACCGAGATTGGGCGACGACTTCGATGACTTCGGAGCCTCCTGCGTGAGCGGCATCGGAGGCGGGCGGGCAGGGGGCAACGGCACTTCGGGCGCCATCGTCGCCTCGATCAACGCGTCGGCTGGAGGCGCGGGCGGTTTGCTGTCGTTCTTGATGACTGTCTGGAGGTCCGCCTGGACGTCGTTGGGATTCTTCGTGCTCACGGATGCCCTCGCTGCCGCGCGACTCGCGCCGCGCCGGTTCGATTCGACGGGAGTGTAGGCGAGTTCCCCCGCCAGAGTCGTCCTATCTCCGGCGGTCTTGCGCCCCCACGCCTACATCGTGCTGCAGGCCGCTTCAGTCTTCGCCTTTGAGGATTTGCTCGAGCGTCTTTTTCGGATCGAGGTACTCGGCGAATTTCCGCGTGAGGTACTTCTGCGCCTGACCGCGCAAGAGCATCCCGGGATCGCTCGCCTCGCCCGCGATCTTCGCCGCCTCGACCTTCAAGTTGCCGTCGATCGAGACGCCCATCGCCTTGCCCTTCATGGTCGCTCCCATCGCGGCCCATTCCGATGAGACGCCGTATTTCCTGTTCCAGTAGCCGAGCAGCGCCTCGACGCGCTTCTTCGCTTCTTCGATCGGCAACGAGTTCGGCACTTCGAATTTGAGCATTCCCATTTCAAGTCCTCCGGGCGGTCTGGTGGAGCTCGAGCACGATGTTGCCTTCCTTGAACAGGCGCACGGCTCCACTGGTTTGACTGACCACCAACGCGATCGATCGCGTGGTGGCGGTGATGCTCGCAGCGGCGGCGTGACGAGCGCCGAGCCCGAGCGGAATCTTCACGTTCTCGTCGCTCGCCGAGAGGTAGCGGCCCGCGGCCAGCACCACGCCGTCTTCGCGAATGACGAAGGCGCCATCGAGCACCGAGAAGTTCTTGATGGCCTCGCGGATCTTCGGGTCGAGCACGTTGCGCTCGGCCTCGCTCAAGCCCTGGAACGGGTTGATCGTGAGCTGCCGGCTCGTCTCCATCACCGCGTTGTGATCGCCGATGGTGATGATGGTGCCGATGGGGTGGCCCTCGAAGCCTTCCTGACCGATCTGCAGCGCGAGCTGGATCAGCGCGTCGACCACCTGGCTGTTGAACTCGTCGCCGAGCTTCACGCCTTCGATCGCCACGCGGTCATCGAGCGAGCCGCCGATGCGCATCGTCATCATGGTGTCGAGGTGCCGACCGATGCGCCCGGTCAGGCACAACACGCTGTCGCCTTCCTTGAAGTTGCCCTGCGCGAGCGCCGAGACGACGGCCATCTTCACGCGCTCGGTGCGCGAGTAGTCGTACGCGGGGATGATGATGGCCTTCTCTTTTTTCGCCTGCAGCTCGAGCCCCAGTGCCTCGCTCGTCACCGCGTAGATCAACTTCTTGCGGCACTTTCTTCCGCGGAGATCCGCCGGAGAGATCACCGAGTCACCGATCACGAGGAGATGATCGACATCCGACGTGCTGGCCAGCGTGAGCGCGCTGCGCAGGAATTCGCGATCGAGCCGCGTCGTTTCCGACAAGTTTCCTCCCAACGCCGTCGCCCCAAAGGGCTTTGGTGCATTCTGACTTTCCGGGCAGTGATTTCAAAGGCTTATTTCAGAATGTCTTGACTTGGTGCGATCGCATCTCCATAGTGCCGCGCCTTCTTTTTCCACCTGTCGAGGAGCAGTCCATGTCAGAAAAGGGTCATCTGTCGCAGAAGGATCTGAAGGCCTTCAAGAAGTCGCTCGAGGAGATGCGCAAGCAGATCATCGAGACGGCTCGCAAGACGATGGAAGAGGAGTCGAACTTCGACACCGACGATCTCCCCGACGAGATCGATCAGGCGTCGAGCGAGTACGCCCAGTCGATGGCGTTCCGTCTGCGTGACCGCGAGAAGTTCCTGCTCAAGAAGGTCGAGAAGGCGCTCCAGCGCGTGGAAGACGGCAGCTTCGGCGTGTGCGAGCGCTGCGAGGAGCAGATTAGTTTGAAGCGTCTGCAGGCTCGCCCCGTGACGACGCTCTGCATCCGCTGCAAGGAAGAGCAGGAGAAGAAGGAAAAGTCGTACGGCTGAGTTTCCCGGCTCGGTCGAGCCTCAGCTCAACTCGACGCGGACCAACTGGCGGCCGATCAAGAACTGGTCGCCGTTGTCCACGAACGCGGGCGCTCCGAGACGCAGGAAGGTGCCGTTCGAGCTGCCGAGATCGCGCAGCAGCAAGCGCTCCGGAGCGACCTGCAGCACCGCGTGCCGACCCGACACGAAGCCATCAGACGGGAACGTGATGTCGCCGTTCTCGCGGCCGATGGCGTTCTCTCCATCCTTCAACGGAAACGCGCCGCCACGAATGCCGCCCTCGAGCAACTGCACGAGCCGGAAGCGGTGACCAGCGTCGGGTGAACCCCAGGCGGTCGCTCCGTCGTCGGCGGGCGTGAGCGCAGGCACCGGCTCGACGACCAGGCGCTGACGACCGACGCGCACTTCGCCTCCGCTCGGCACTTCACGCTCGGAGCGCAGGCGCGTGAACACGCCGTTGCCGCCGCCGACATCTTCCACCGCGAGTCGCGCACCCGAGAAGAACAGGCGCATCTGCGTCTCGGCGACGAAGGGATCGTCAGCGATCGAGAGATCTCCGTTGCGGCCGCAGAGCATCACGTCGCCGCGCATGGGGATCACCGATTCGGGACCTCCATCGGCGCGAACGACACGAACGGCAACGCGGGGACGGTTGGCGGCGGGCATCGAGGGCTGTCTAGCACGGCCTTTCGAATCCGCTGCCTTTCCCAGCAGGTTCGTATGGGTTCAGGCCTGTTCAACAGTGGCGCCAAACGGCAGCGCGTGGAACAGTTCCACACCAACCGTGCCCGGGCCTGACGAACACATCGGCAAGACCGTCGCCAACAAGTACCGCGTCGAGCAGATGATCGGCGAGGGCGGCATGGGCAAGGTCTACAAGGCCACGCAGCTCGCTCTCGACAAGCCCGTGGTGTTGAAGGTGTTGCGTCAGGCGCTGCTCAGCGACGAGCGCACGGTGCGCCGCTTCCAGCGTGAAGCCAAGGCCGCCTCGCGACTCAACCACCCCAACGCGATCAGCGTGCTCGACTTCGGCCAGGCCGACGACGGCGCGATGTACATCGCGATGGAATACGTGCCGGGCAAGGACCTCCACGCGATCCTCTCGCGCGAGTGGCCGCTCATGGAATCGCGCGTAATCCGCGTGATGAGCCAGGTGCTCTCGGCGCTCGCAGATGCGCACTCGGCCGGCGTCATCCACCGCGATCTCAAGCCCGAGAACATCATGGTGGAGCAGCGCCGCGGCGAAGCCGACTTCGTCAAGGTGCTCGACTTCGGCATCGCGAAGATTGTCGACGGCACCGATGAAGATGGGCCGGCACTCACCCGCGCGGGCTTCGTCTGCGGAACGCCCGAGTACATGTCTCCCGAGCAGGCGCGTGGCGCGCAGCTCGATCACCGCAGCGATCTCTACGCGGTGGGCGTGATCCTCTACCAGCTGACGTGCGGCATGTTGCCGTTCGACTCCGACTCGGCGGTCGGTTTCGCCACCAAGCACCTCACTGAAGTTCCGCCGCCGCCGACCAAGCGCCGGCCCGATGCGAAGGTCAGCCCGGGCATGGAGCGCCTGATCATGAAGGCGCTCGCGAAGAACCCCGACGATCGCCCGCAGACCGCCGAGCAGTTCCGCGCGGAGTTGAT
>JAEUJS010000637.1 GCA_016792935.1 Archangium sp.
CGCCGATGGCGAACGACATGAACGTGCAGCTCGATGACGACGTGACGCTCGTCTTCACCGTGCCGATGGACACCTCGACCTTGATCGGCGCCAACGTGCGCATCGAAGACGACATGATGAACGTCGTCGCGGCGACGTACACCACGACCGCGAACTCGGTGCGCGTCTCGCCGACGATGAACCTCGTCGAGAGCACGCAGTACACCATCGTGGTCACCACCGGCGTGCGCAGCGCCACGCAGCTCGCCTTCGCCGCCGAGCACCGTCAGACCTTCACCACCGTCGGCGTTCCGCCCACCGTGGTCGCCGTCACTCCGGCCGACGACTCCGTCGGAGCCGCGCTCAACACCACCGTGCGCGTCACCTTCAGCGAAGACATGAACACCTCGCTCTTCGCGACGAAGATCTCGTTGTCCGATGGCGCGATGAACGTCGCCGGTGCGGTCACGGTGATGGACGCGCGCAACGCGGTCTTCACGCCGAGCTCGCCGCTCCGTGAGCAGGCCCGCTACGTGGTCATCGCCGAGCCCGACCTCGCGGACTTGAAGGGCAACCAGATGGGCGACGAGTACCGTGCGAGCTTCGTGACGGAAGCGTTGCCGCGAATCACGTCCATCACGCCGGCCGCCAACGAGGTCGGTGTGCCGCAGAGCTCGGCCATCATCGTGGCCTTCAACAAGCCGCTGAATCCGACCAACGTGACCATCACCGCGGTGAGCGCTCCGATGACGGCGGCGTTCACGTTGACCGAGGGCGCGACGCGCATCGAGGGCACCATCGCGTGGGAAGCGACCAGCCGCACGGTGCGCATCATTCGCACCAACGTGGGAGCGCCGGTGCCGTGGACCGCGGGCCGCCGCTACGTGCTCGACATCGACGGAACGAAGTTGAGCGACCTGAGCGGCAACTTCGTCGGCGGCCGCATCGTCACCAGCTTCGTCGCCGGCAGCGCGAGCGACACCACCGCGCCGACCGTCGTCGCGTCGTCTCCTGGCAACGGAGACACGGGCGTGGCGCGCAACGCGGTCATCTCCGCCGACTTCAGCGAGGCCATCGACGCGTCGAGCCTGAACGCCACCACGGTGCAGGTGCTCAACGGCACCACCGCGCTCTCGGGCCGCCTCGACTACAGCCCGGCGTTGCGCCGCGTGTCGTTCGTGCCGGCCTCTCCGCTTCCCGCTTCGACCGCGCTGAGCTTCAGCCTCGCCGCGGGCATCAAGGACATGTCGGGCAACCAGAAGGGCGTGGCCAACACCATCGCCTTCACCACCGACTTGAACCCGGCGCCGAGCGTGGTGCGCGTGACGCCGGTGGACGCCGCGATGAACGTGAACCTCAACGGCACCGTGCGCGTGGATTTCTCGGAAGCCATCGACCCGGGCTCGCTGCGCATGACGCTGATGAACGGCGCGATCGCGTTGCCGGGCAACACCCGTTACGACGCCGCGTCACGCTCGGCGGTGTACCAGCCGACCTCTCCGCTGCCGCCGATGGCGACGTTGACCTTCACGGTGCTGGCGGGGCTGACCGACCTCGAAGGCGCGGTGATGATCACCGAGTTCTCGAGCACCTTCACCACTGTCGCCAACTCGTCGAACGACGTGACGCGCCCGTTCATCACCGGCAGCTCGCCGATGAACATGGCCACCGAGGTGCGTGCACGGCCGACCATCGCGCTGACCTTCTCGGAGCCGATGAACGCCGCGACGGTGAGCGTCGATCGCTTCGCGCTGCAGCAGGTGGGCGGTGCGCGCGTGCCGTTCGGGCTCGAATACGACCTCGCGGGCGAGCGCGCGCTCCTCACGCCGTCGCTCTCGTTGACGCACGGCGTGCAGTACGAGGTCATCGTGTTGGCCGGTCTCGAGGACCTCGCGGGCAACACCGTCGACCCGATGTTGGCGAGCTCGAACGTGCGCTTCACCATCGACTCCACGCGGCCGACGGTCATCAACCGCACTCCGGCGATGGGGAGCACGGTGGGCAGCGCGTCGCGCGTCGAGCTGGTGTTCAGCGAAGACCTGGACGTCTCGTCGATCGACGCCAGCTCGTTCACGCTGACCTTCAACGCCGCGCGCGTGTTGGCCGCCGTCTCGTACGACCCGGGAACGCGCACCGCGGTGTTGCAGCCGGCCGTTGCGCTCGGTGACGGCGTGCAGACCGTGGCGCTCGACGGCATGGTGGTGCGCGACCTCGCGGGCAACACCGTGACCGACACGTACACCTTCACCGTGTCGAGTCAGCAGCCGGCGGTCGTCTCGGCGACTCCGTGTGGCACCATCGTCGACGTCTATGATCTCGGCACGAGCGCCATCACGATCACGTTCGATCGCCCGGTGCGCAAGGCCGGCGGCGGAGCGCTCGACGGCACTGCGCTCAAGCTCCGCTTCAACAACGTGGACCAGGCGGTCACCGTCGCGCACGTCGCGGGCAACACCGTCGCGACGCTCACGCCGAGCGCGCCGCTGACCGACACGCGCACCTATGAAGTGCAGGCGACGACCGGTGTGGTGGACAACGCGACCGGCGTGGCGCTCGGGCAGACCTACTCGTGCACCTTCCAGACGCAGCGGGTCATCTTCCGCGACCTGGTCGATGACAACGTGACCACCGGCTACACCATCGGCGGCGCGGGCGGGAACACGTGGCAGCGCGTCAACTCGCCCGACGACCTGCGCAACAGCATCGTGTGGCGCGGCGGCAACGCGACCGACGGCGTGAACTACGTGCGCAACTGCGCGCTGGTGGGAGCGGCTGACTCCACGGTGGCGGTGGAGCGCATGGTGGACCTCACGGGGCTCACCGAGGCCGAGCTGCGCTTCGACGAGTTCCACCTCATCAACTCGGCGGCGCAGGACCGTGGCCGCGCGCTGGTCATCAGCGGCGCGACGGTGCGTGAGCTCCAGGCGTTCACCGGCAACGCGAGCGGCTACACCAATCGCATCGGCCAGGGCTCGCTCAACCTGCGTGACTTCGTCGGCACCACCGTTCGCGTGCGCTTCGAGCTCTTCATCAAGGGCGTGAACATGGTGGCCTGCGGACAAGCGCCAGCGGGCAACAAGGGCCTCTTCATCGACAACCTCTACGTGGTCGGCAAGTGAGTAGAGTGACGCCATGCGCTGGCTCCTGCCCACTGGCCTGCTGCTGCTCCCCGCGTGCGCGATGCGGGGGCCGTTGATGACGGGCAACTCGGCGAATTCCTCGGGCAACTCGGCGAACTCGTCGGGTCAGTCGGGAAATTCGTCAGGGCAGTCGGGCAACTCGTCGGCGCAGTCGGGCAACTCGAGTCAAAGCCAGAGCTCGGCGCAGTCGGGGCAATCGAGCAATGGCTCCGCAGCGTCGAGCAACGGTTCGGCCGCGTCGAGTCAGGGTTCGGCGCAGTCGAGCAACACCAGCAATCAATCGTCGGGGAGCACGGCGAATTCGAATCAGTCGTCGAACGCATCATCGGCCAACAGCTCGCAGTCGAGCGGGACGAGTCAGGCCACCACGCAGTCGTCACAGAACTCGTGGAGTCAGGTCGCGGTGGCGAGCGCGCTGCTGTCCGCGGTGGGCGGTGGCATCACGACGACCGTCTATTCCGTGCGCTGGCGTCGCGAAGCGGCGATGGCGAAGGAAGAGTTGAAGCGGTTGCAGCAGGGTCCGCAGCAGCCGGGTCAGCCGCAGCCGCAGCCGATGCCGTACAAGGTCGAGCCGATTCCGCTCGAGCCGGTGCCGGCTCCTGCTCCGGCGCCAGCACCTGCTCCTGCGCCTGCTCCGGATCCGGGCTTTACGCCGACGCCGTTCCCGAAGAAGACGACGTCGATCGACGAAGCGCCGCGCTTCGACGCGATGATTCAGGCGCGCTCGTGGTTGCTCGCGAACGAGCTGCAGCTCCAGCAAGACCTCGCGCTTGGAGCGGGACCGACCATCGACGATCTCGCTGGCGTTTCCGGCGTCACGAACGCGCACAAGCCGCACTTCGGTCGCGTGCTGCAGAAGAACCGCGCGTTGTTCAAGGTGACGAGCGAAGTGACTCCGGAGCAGGCGGCCGAGGTCTTCTCGCACGTCGGAGATCTCGTGATGACCGACCCCGTGCTGCGGCCTGATGGCCTGGCGGTGCTCGCGTCGTGGTGAGTCTCGTCGCGCTGCTGCTCTGCGGCGCGGCTTCTCCTGACTCTGCCGGGGCCGTTGAGCGGTTGCAGAAGGCCGGCATCGAGGTCGGCGGTCCGTTCACTGCTGAAGAGATTCTCGCGCTGGCTCGTGGGCTCGACGCGTTGCCCGAGCGGTTGCGTGTATTGCCGGGCGGACGACGCGCGCGGGTGTTCCTCGATTCGAGTCGCGCTCCGTCGCCGAGCGGAATGGCGGAGCCGGAGTGGACGACGCCGACCACGTTCGTGCTGACTCCGCAGCAGGGCTTCGTTTCGTTTCGTGATGAGACGCTGGACGAGAACGAGCGCCGCTTGCTGTGGCGTTCGCGCGCCATCGTGCACCTCGTGTTGTCGCGCTGGGACGAGC
>JAEUJS010000339.1 GCA_016792935.1 Archangium sp.
TCCGACAGGCACGCGTCGTCGGGAATGTTGATTTGCCCCGCGAGCAACTTCACGCGGCACACACCACACGCGCCCATCTCGCAGCCCGCCGACAAGTTGAGCCCCGCCTTGCGCGCCGCTGACAACACGTGCTCACCGTCCTTCACGGGGAAGGGCCGCGCCTTGCCGTCCTGCATGAACTCCACGGTGTGCGTCGCGCCGCCCGCATCGCCCTCGTGCGACATCGTGAACTTCTCTTCGAGCACGAGCGCGTTGGGGAACTTCTGCATCGCGGTCTCGCGCGCCAGGTCCATCATCGGCTGCGGGCCACACATCGCGACGACTTCCGGCACCTCACGACCGCTGAACAACGTGCCGAGCAAGTCCTTGCTGCACGGCCCCTTCACGTCGCCCGCGTCGTCGAGCACGTAGACGATGTCGAACTTCCCACCGCTGCCCGCCGCGAGCGCGTCGAGCTCGGCCTTGAGAATCTGTTCCACAGCCGTGCGGTTGAAATCGAGCAACGTGATGGGCGAGGGCCAGCCCTTTTCCTGCTGCTCGTAGAGCATCGACAAGAACGGCGTGATGCCGCTGCCACCCGCGATGAAGAGCGCGCGCGTGAACGACTCGGGCAACACGAAGTGGCCGAACGGGCCCTTCACCTCGAGCGCATCACCCACCGCCAACTTCGACTGCAGGTGCACCGACACCGTGCCGTTGGCGACGGCCTTCACCGTCAACCGCAGCGGCGTCTGCTTCGGCGAGCGAGAGAACGAGTACGCGCGCCACGGCATCTGCGCGTTGGGCCGCAGCAACACGAACTGGCCGGCCTTGAACGCCATGGAGCCATCGAGCTCGAAGCTCACCGTCGAGGGCGTTTCCTTCGTGACGGAAGTGGCGCGCCACGACAGCGACGCTGGAGTCGCCGGACGCTTCTCGGCCGCGGGGGCCTTCTTCTTGCCGAACAATGATCCGAGGAAACCCACGAGCGCTCCTTTGTGGCGACGCGAGAGCCTGTAGCCCACCTTCCAGCGCGTGCGAAGCAGTGCGTACACTCCTCAATGACGTGCGACCCGGAGCGCTGATCAACCTCGTCGTCCTCTCGCTCGCGGGCTGCACCTGCGTCGACGAGGAGCCCTACGTCGATCCGCCGAGCACGGTGGTCGGCGTGGTCGAGCCTCCACGCAGAGACGGCGGAAGCATCGACGCGGGCACGTTCGACGGCGGCCTCAGCGACGGAGGCACCTGCCGTGCGACCTGCGGCGCCGAGCTGCAGACCGTCATCAATTGTCTGGGCCAGGAACGACCGTGCGGCGCAGGCGACGGCTGCCTCGACGGCCAGTGCGTTCCCGCGTGCCTCGCGGTCTCACGCGCGCAGAGCACCGTCGGGTGCGAGTTCTACGTCGGCGGCATTCCACCCGAGCTCGCCACGCGTGGCTCGTGTCACGCGCTGTACATCGCCAACGTGTGGAACGCGCCGGTGCGCCCGGTGCTCAAACGCGGGAGCCGCACCGCGCCCATCGACACCTTCCGCCTCCCGAAGCGGAACGTGAGTGGAGTGATGGAATACCTCCCGCTCCCGCGCGTGAGCGGCCGGCAGGTCATTCCCGCGGGCGAGGTCGCCATCGCGTTTCTCTACCAGGGCGTGCTCTCGAAGCCCGGCGAGTACTTCGTCGGCTGCCCGCCGGGAATCGTGCCCGCGACCGACACCTTCCAGTTCGCGGAATCGACCTTGTCCGACGCGTTCGAGCTGACCACCGACACGCCGGTCATCGTCACCGACATCTACCCGTATGGCGGCGCGGACTCGCACGTGACGAGCTCGGCGCTGCTCCTTCCGGCGTCGGCGTGGGGCACCCAACACCTCGCGCTCAGCCCCGCGGGAAACCTCGCCGAGCCCGGAGATCCCGACTTCCCGAACTTCCAGCTCAACCCGTACGTGCAGCTGATCAGCAACGACGACGACACGGAGATCGCCATCACGCCGACCGTCGACTTGAGCTCCGTCACGGGCGCCCTCAGCTTCACGTCGGCCGGCACCACGCGGCGCTTCCGGCTGCGTGCGGGAAAAGTGTTGCAGCTCTCGGCCGACGCACCGCTGAACGGCACGACCATCGTCTCGACGCACCCCATCGGCGTGCTCGCGGGCCACCCGTGCCAGTTCATCCCTTCGGGGTATCCGGCGTGCGACTCGATGCACCTGCAGCTGCCGGCGACCTCGTTCCTCGCCTCACGCGCGGTCGGTGTGCGGTACCCGTCGCGCAGCATGCAGGACGAAGAGACGTTGTGGCGCATCGTCGCGGCCGCCGATGGAACGCGCCTGACGTGGACGCCTGGGCAGCCCGATGCAGGCCCCTCGCAGCTGCGCAAAGGAGAGAGCGTCGAGTTCTTCGCAGCAGGTCCCTTCCTCGTCGAATCACAAGATGCGCTGCACCCCATTCTGCTCACCGAGTTCATGACCGGCGGCAGCGGGTTCTCGGGCAGCGGAGATCCAGAGTGGGTGCCCATCGTCGCTCCGGAGCAGTGGCTCACGCGCTACGTGTTCTTCACCGACCCGACGTACCCCAAGACGGCGCTGGTCTTCGTGCGCGAGAAGACGGCGGCGAACACCTTCGAGCCGGTGACGCTCGACTGCGGGCCGATGCTCGCGTGGACGCCCATCGCCGGAACGCGCATGGAGTATTCGATTCTGCAGTGGAACCGCGGCGACGCGCAGGGCTGCCCCGAAGGCACGCACACTGCGAAGAGCAAGGCGCCCTTCGGTCTGACCGTGTGGGGAACCGAGTGGTACACGAGCTACGGCTTCCCCGCGGGAATGGGCGTGCGGCCGCTCAACAGCGTGTCCATCGAGTGAGGTTCTGACGTGTCGCGAGATCCACAAGCCGTTGCCGCCGACAAAGCGGCCATCGACGCGGCCGTGATGCAGTTGTGCCGCGCTGCGAAGGTGAAAGTCACCCTGCCCCCTGCCAACCCCGACGCGGCGAAGGGTCCGTTCTCGCATTTGCGCGCGGCGCTCAAGGTGTTGCCGACCGAGCGCATGCAGAAGCGCTTCCCAACGTGGAACGACAGCTGGTTCGATCGTCTCGCGCGCAACGACTCTCCGTTGGGCATCGGCGAGGCGGGCGCCCGCAAATGGAAGGGGCTCACGCGCGCCGAGAAGACGGTGATCGCGTCGGGCACTGGAGTCATCGGTCGACCCGATGGCACCGTGTTGTGGCTCTCTCCCGCCGGCCCGGGCGCAGCAGTGTTCGCGCTCGAGAAGGCCGCGCTCGTGCAGCTCGGAACCTCGGTGCGTGACTTCGCCGAGCGTGAGGTGGCGCAGCTGTTGGGCACGAAGCTCGAGGCGCTGGCGACGACTGCACCGGAGGGCGCGCAAGCACACCTCGCCACGGCGCGCGGGCTCGACAAGCTGCGCCGCACGCAGCCCCGCGCGAGCGTCGTGCAGGCCGAGCTGGTTCGAGCCGAAGTGGTCGAGGGCTTCGCCGATGGACAGGCGCTGCTCGACGCGACGGCGAAGGCCACCGCCGACGGGCTGACGTGTTTCTATGGCTTCGCCGACGCAGAGAACGCCGACGATGCGACGTTGAAGGACCACCCGTGGTTGTTTGGTCACTCGGTGGCGAAGACGCGCGGGCGCCTGGCGCTGCAGCGCGTGCAGGCCGACTATCTGGTGGCGCGGGGTGGGCGTGCACGTGCGTCGTTGTTTGCGGGCCCCAGATGCATCGTGACCACCATCGATTTCGTGAAGGTGACGCCGAAGCAGCTCGCCGCGGCGACGCATCTGGTCGCCGAGGTCGGTGACTGACGACACGCGCTGAACAGCGTGAACATCGAGTGAAGCGCGCGTGGTACACCCAGCGTGTTTTTCCGGTCGTGCGGTCCTGTCATGAACCAGCTCTCCCCATCTCGCTACTACGCGCGCGTCTTCGGTCTGGTCACCGCGGCGGTGCTGGCCTTTCTCCTCGTCCGCATTCTGATTCCGTTCGCCGCGCCGATGATGTGGGCGTTCTTGTTGGCGTTCATGCTGCAGCCGGCGAACAACCGGCTCCTCGCGAAGTGGCCGGGCAAACCCGGGCTCGCCGCGGGGTTGCTCACCGCCGCCACCGCCATCGTCGTCACCGGCCCGGTCACGTTCTTCGTCTTCGCGTTCTTGCGGCAGGCGACCGACCTGCTGGTGCGATTCCAGAGCGAGGCGCACGAGCGGAAATTGCCCGCGCTGCAGCTGGTGCTCGACGCGACGCCGGTGCAGATGCTGCTCACCAGGGCCGGTGAGTTCACCTCGCTGTCGAAGGAGCAGATCCTCGCGTCGGCCGCTGATGCAGCGCAGGGGGCACTGCAGCAGGTCGCCTCGCTCGGCGGCACCGTGGTGCTCGGGGCGTTCAACGTCGTCACGCAGTTCGGCCTGACGCTCTTCCTGCTGTTCTTCTTCCTGCGCGACGGGAAGGACATGTTGCTGCGCGGCATTCGGCTGATTCCGATGACGCGCGCACGCAAGGACGACCTCGGCGCCACGCTCGGCGGAGTGACCCGCGCGGTCGTGCTCGGCACCCTCGTCACCTCGCTCGTGCAGGGCACGCTGGTCGGCATCGGGTTCGCCATCGCGGGGCTGCCGTCTCCGCTCGTGTTCGGAGCGGTGGGCGCGCTCGCCTCGCTGATTCCCGTCGTCGGCACCGCGCTGGTGTGGGTGCCCGCCGCCATCACGCTCGTCGCGCAGGGCCACAATGGCTGGGCCATCTTCCTCACCGTGTGGTGCATCGTGCTGGTGGCCGGCAGCGACAACGTGATTCGCCCGTGGATCATCTCGGGCAGCTCCAAGGCGTCGACGCTGCTCGTCTTCGTCGGCCTGCTCGGAGGCATCAGCGTCTTCGGCTTCGCAGGCATCTTCATGGGCCCGCTGGTGCTCACGCTCGTGGCGACGCTGCTGCGGTACGCCGACCAGGAATTGCCGCGCTCGATGTCATCCACCGGCTCTGGCTCTGGCGTGAGTTACAGCTCGCTGACGCCGCTGCCGTTCAGTGGTCAGCAGGCAGGCCTGCTGGGGGAAACCGACCCGAGCGCGATCACGCAGCCTCCGTCGGCGCCGCCTCCGAAGTTGTTTCCCGATGAGCCGCGGATGAAGGACGAGGCGCCTGCTGCGGAGCCGGCGAGGGCGACCGATGCGGCGAAGGGCGAGGCGCCGAAGGCTCCGTCGAATCCGACCAAGGTCGACAAGTGACGTTGAAGCAGCAGCTGATGCTGACGCCGCAGCTGCAGCTGGCGATTCAGTTGTTGTCGAAGCCGCTGCTCGCGCAGCAGACGAGCGGCATGCGCGCGTTGGCTGCCGACGAGACGGATCCACTCGACGCGAGTGAGCTCGAGGCCGCGCGGGAAGAAGCGCGTGAGCCATGGTTGTGGCAGCGGTTGCCGATGTTGCCTTGCGTGGAGGGTCAGCCCGATCGCTGAGCGCGTCGGAATGCACTCGTCGACCATCGAGCGGGTCTGCTCGGCAGGAGTGCTGCAGAGCGCGCGTGGCTTCACGACCTTCGCTTCACTCACGCGCTGATCAGGATGCGCTCCCTCACCCCGACCCTCTCCCCGACGGAGAGGGAGCCGCTTCGCGTCAGCAGCCGCTGCCCCACGCGGGATTGCAGAAGCTCGAGTCACGCGTGATGACGCGCTTCACATCCCGCTTCCACGCGCGGCCTTCGCTCGAGAAGCGCACCTGGTACTCGAACGAGCTCCACGGAGACGGCGCGTAGAACAGCTCGCTCTTCGGCACCTCGAAGCGGAAGCGCCAGTCGTTCCCGACGCGCCCGACGAACGCGAGGTCCTTCACCGGCAACACCACGCCATCGCGCGACGACTCGACCTGCGCGAACAAGCCGACACCGGAATCTCCGGAGTCCGTCACGCCCGGCGCCCACACGTCCACCTCGACGAACGCGCACGCCCGCTGCTGCGTGTACGAGTCCATCGCGAAGGTCGCCGGCACACCGTCACTGCGTGAACAGGCGCGCGAGAAGCTCGAGCCCGCGTTGCCGACCCACTCCACGCGCGCCGCGGCGGACGCCGACACTGCGAAGCGGTAGTTCGCTCCGAGGTTGGAGTCCCACGCCTCGCAGGTGCTGCCCGCGCCGGTCGAGTTCTTGAACCACACCTCGAGTGACGTGGTGCCGCTCGGCACGTTGACCTCGAAGGGCACGCTCTTCGCGCCCGCATTCGACGGCACACCATTGGGCGCATCGAAGCCACGCACCGTGCCCTCGACCATCGTGCCCGACGGAGCGAAGCGCACGAACGCGCGCAAATCCCACGCGGGGAAACCGTTGTGCGTGCCGCGGCAGGTCGTCAGGCGGTCGAGCGCGTAGGTGATGGTGACGGGCTCTCCAGCGACGAGCGCGCCGCGCTGTTGGATGCGCCACCCGTTCTGGAAGTCCAACGCGCGCGGCTCGAGCGCGTCCCCCATGCACACCGCCGCGTCTTCACCGACACGCCAGCCACCGTTCTGGTCGACCACGTAGTTCGCGAGCTCGTTGCCGATGCGGTTGTGATCGAACAGCCGCGCGCCACTCGTGGTGAGCACGTACGGAGCGAGCTGCACGTTCGCGCGCGAATACGCCGTCGCCGACATGCCGTCGCGAATCGTGTTCTTGCTCAACTTGAACTTGTACCGCGTGAAGCCCGCCGGAGCGCCCGAGGTCTTGGTGCCCGACACCAGCGTCCAGGTCGTGGAGTCGATGTTCTTGAAGAGCACCTTCGGCTTCGCGCCCTCGGCCACCGCCGCGCTCGACACGTCCATCACGCCGTTGAAGTTCCACCAGCAGAGGCCGCTGGTGCAGGTCGTCGCTCCACGCTCGACCGAGCGGAGCACCACGTTGCACTTCCGCTCCGCCGCGTCGCGACCGTCAGCACCAAGGAGCGGAGCGTCTTCCGTCGAGAACTCTTCGCCCTCGTCGATGACCGCGTCCTGCACTCCGCAGCCGCTCACGACAAGCAGCCCAACCAACGTCAGCGCCCGCGCTGTGAACGACAATAAATATGGTGTGCCCATGACTGGTGTGGGCGGCTATCACACATGCCCAGTCGAAGTGAAATCTCAGGGAGTGACGGTCACTTCGAGCTCGAACGTGCCGCCATCACTCGAGCCATCGACGAGCACGAACCACGCGCCGGCTTCGGCCATGTCCACGGTAGCTGTCGCCGTGTCGATTCCAGCACCGGCATCGGGTGATGCGCTCGCAGTCGGAGTGGCTCCACACGTCGCGCGGCGCAACGACACGCTCGGCGTGAAGCCGTTGGCCGTCACCACCGCGCGCAGCCGCATCGCCGATTGCTCGAGCCGCAAGAGATGCACCTGCGGCGCGCTGCCCAGCGCGTAGGAGATGCCGTTACCGAACGGTCCACCGTTGAGCGCGACGACTTCACGCGTGTCGCAAGCGAGCGGATGGACGCGCCGATAAATCCACGGGCTGCCGGTGAGCACCTTCACCTGACCTGGCGTCACCAACAGCGGCTCTCGCGTGGGGAATGACGGGTACATCAAGTTGCGATCGTCAGGACACGAGCCGCTCGCGAGGTCTGCGCACGCGGGCGTGTCGTCAATCAAGTCGGGACCGGCGAACGAGTCGGTCGAGTGCGAGAGCCCCATGAAGTGGCCGACCTCGTGACCGATGAGCACTCCGGTGGGCTGCGGGCCGGACGCGAGCGGCTCGATGCTGACTCCACTCGACGGCCGCAAATAGACGCCGGGAGGTCCAGGCACCGCGCCCGCGACGCCTGCTGCGAACGTCAGGTCGCTCACGAACATCAGATTCACCGGGCGAGCGCCGCGGAGGTCGTCGGCGTGCGCTCTCCACAGCTCGCGGTTCTTCGCGCTGGTGTCGAGCACGCCGCCCGCGTCGGCCGGGAGCGACTCGATGTGCACTTCACCGAGCGTCAGCCCCAGCTTGTCGCGGCCGAGCGCATCGAACGAGTCGAGCATCTGCCGCACGAAGGTCATGGTGCCGCCGTCGGTCGAGTAGCCCGTCTCCGGAGCGACGTGCACCGTCACGTCCACCGTTCCTCCGTACTGCGGCTTCTTGAGGATGACGGCGACGCGATCCAACCGCGCTGCGATTTGAGTGCGTGTCGTCGGGAAGCCCATCACCTCGAAGCTCGCGACCTCGAGCTGGTACGTGCCCGCGCGCGCGACGGCGCGTGGGTCATCACTCTGCGGGACGAGCGCAGTCGCCGTGCCCGCAGCGCTCGACGAGCGGGAGAGGTCGAGCCAGCCACCGTCAGCCAATCGCGCCTGTCCGATGATTCGCGTTCCATCGGGAGCCGTCAGCCCCATCACCACCGGCACGCGGTCGGAGAAGTCTTCGAGCACCACGGTGAACGCGCCGTAACCCTCGGGCACCGTGAACGAGAGCGTCGCGACTCCACTCGCGGGCGTGTCGATGCCTCCGAGCTCGAGCACCGGTTGCACTGGCCACCACGTGCACACGCCGGTCGCGAGCGATTGGCCTCCGCGCATCAACATCGCCGGGCGACACGCGAGCGGCTCGGGGCACGTGCCGCACACCGCGCTGCAGTGGCCGTCGAAGCACACGCCCGAGCGGCACTGCTCGTCGGCCGAACACTTCTCGCTGAGGTAGCGATCTCCCGCGGCGTCTGAGCACACGAGCCGTCGCGCATCACTCGTGGGAGCACAACGTCCGCTCGCGCACGCCGTCGTCGAGTCGCACGCGGTGGCGCACGTTCCGCTGACGCACGCTCCGCCCGCGCAGTGGCGATCGTCGGAGCACGGCTCCTTGTCAGCACGTGGTGCGGGAGCTGCGCACGTCTTCTGCGCTGAGCACACTGCAGGGAGCGGACACTCTGCGTCGCTCGCGCACGGCTTCTCGCAGCCCGCCAGTGTGATCAGCAGGACCAACGCAGCGGCGAGCGACTGCCCCTCACCCCAACCCTCTCCCGCAGGGGCGGGAGAGGGAGTCCGCACCGCGTGCGTTACTGGCACTCGCCGGTCGTCTGGTTGCACGTG
Organism: Archangium sp.; assembly: GCA_016792935.1. GTDB lineage: Bacteria > Myxococcota > Myxococcia > Myxococcales > Myxococcaceae > Archangium_A. The sequence continues at coordinate 8,981 of JAEUJS010000339.1, forward strand.
AACATCGTGCCGCAGCTCGAGCCCGGATTGCGGCAGTCGCGGAAGCACACGCCCCACGGCGCAGGACCACCATCGCTGAATTGCAGCCCGCTGCAGATGTAACCGACGCGGCACGTTCCGCGGCCGGTGCCGGTGCAGTTCGCGAGGCAGTTGCCTGCAGGGATGGTCTGGAAGAGCGGGAGGCATGTGCCCGCGATGCAATCTCCGTTGTTGCACTGAGGCATGCAGTATCCGCCGGTGAAGCCCTGCTCTCCATTGGGAGCGAAGCAACTCTGCGGCTCGCCAGTGCTCGTGCCCATGCTGGTGAGGCACAAGTTGTCGCTGGTGCAGCCGGAGCCCGGAATTCCCGTCGCAGGCGGATTTCCGACGCACACCCGCGCGGTCTGCGAGCACTGCGTGTTCGACGTCGCGCACGACTCGCAGCGCTCTCCCGGTCGGCCACACGCGGTGCCGGACGTTCCCGCCTGGCACTGACCGAAGTCGTCGCAGCAGCCGTTGGGGCACGTCGTCGCGTTGCACATGCCGCACGCGCCGTTCACGCACGACGTTCCGTTGGGGCACACCACGCAGGCGTTGCCGTTCGTGCCGCACGCGATGTCGAGCGTGCCGCTGACGCACGAGGTGCCGTTGCAGCAGCCGCTCGTGCAGTTGGTGCACGTCGGGCCACCGCCGCCCGTCGGCCCACCACCCGTCGGTCCGCCACCGGTCGTGCCGCCGCCCGTCGGACCACCACCCGTCGTGCCGCCGCCAGTCGTGCCGCCACCCGTCGTGCCGCCGCCCGTCGTGCCGCCGCCCGTCGTGCCGCCGCCGGTCGTTCCACCACCCGTCGTGCCACCGCCCGTCGTGCCGCCGCCGGTCGTGCCGCCGCCCTGCGCACCGCCACCGCCCGTCGCCGCGCCGCCGCCGTTGGTGCCGCCTCCCTGACCGCCGCCTTGTCCGCCACCCTGCCCGCCGCCCTGCGTGTTGCTCATGCACGTGCCGAGGTTGCAGACCTGGCCGAGGAAACACTGCGTGCACGCGCGGCCCTGCTGGCCACAGAAGTTCTGCGACGGGCTTTGACAGTTCCCCATCGTGTCGCAGCAGCCGAGGTTGCACGTGGTCGCGTTGCACGCGGGCTTGCTGCTGCAGCCTGAAATCGTGACGCCGAATCCGAGACCAACGAAGGTCGCGAGGAGAAGCAGACGGGTGTGGGTCATGCGCGAACGGTACTCCATCGTTCGCAGGCGAGGTGCTTTTCGGTGGCGCCGTCTGATCAGACCCGCTTTCTTCGCCCGCCATGAACGGCCTCAAGCGTACGGTTCTGATCAGCCTCGTCGCGTTGACACTCGGCGCCTGTGCAGGCCGACAGGTGCGACAACCGCGCATGCACCACGCCATCGAGCTGCTCGAAGGGGCGCTCGACTCGCTCCAGAACGCCACGTCCGACAAGGGTGGCCATCGCGTGAAGGCCATGGAAGAAATTCGCGCCGCCCTCGTCGAGGTTCGCGCCGGAATTGAATTCGACGAGAAGCACTGACGCACCGGCTTCGCAGTACTCACCCGCAGTCCCAGCACGAAAGAGACGACCATGAAGAAGACGCTCCTCATCGCCACCCTCGCGTTCTCCGCCGGTTTTGCCACCCAGGCCCTCGCCGAGAAGCAGCCCATGATGCGCAAGGCGCTCAACCAGCTGGAAGACGCGAAGAAGGCGCTCGAGGCGGCCACCGCGGACAAGGGTGGTCACCGCGTGAAGGCCATCGAGCACGTCAACGCGGCCATCGCGGAGACCCGCGCCGGCATCGAGTTCGACAACAAGAACTGAAGCCACAGGCAGCGCTTTTCGGGCCGGCCTCTCTCGCGAGGGCCGGCCTTTTCTTTTGCGGGAGCGTGGACGCTCCACGGGCCGGGGTGGCATCGAGCAAGGCGTTGCGTAGTGCCGCTCGCAAGTCATCGAGATCAGCGGTCGTGCGGCGTGGTGCCGACGTTGCAGTTCATCCACCCCATGCCCACACGCATCGGATCCCGGCCTTCGACGCTCAGCGCGGCTGCGCCGCAGACTCCGGCACCTGGGCCGCGAGAAGCGGTCCGCACGCCTCCGCCCACGTCGAGCTTCACCCCCGGAGACTCGGCACGCGCCTGGGCCAGCAAGAAGGCCGCCTTCGAGCGCGCGTTCGCGAAAGGTGACGCTGCGCGAATCGCCACCGCGCTCCAGGGCCCCGACGCGCTCATCGCGCGCGATGCCATTCACGCACTCCTCGGACAGAAGCCGGAACGCGCGACGCGTGAAGCCCTGGTCGAGGCGCTGCTCGGTGCGCCGCAGGTGTGGAACCACGTCGACGTTCACCTGCTGGAGCGTCACGGCACGGCCGCACAGCGCACGCAGGTGCTCGACACGCAACTCTCCGTCGCCGCGCAGAAGGGCTCGCCGAGCTGGGCGGTGTATGGCGCCGCGAAGGCCGCTGCCTCGGGTGACGCGCGCGCGTTGGAGGTGGTGCGCGGTCTGACTTCCGAAGGCCGCGCCGACGCACGCGCTGCTGCGGCGTCTGCCGCCGACGACGTGGCGCGAGAGCGGCCCGCCGATGCGCTGCGACTCCTCACGACGGCGGGGCTGCCGCTGAGCAAGACGGTGGCGCGCGAAGTGACGGCCGCCGCGACTGCGGGCTCTCCTCCGCCTGCCGAGCTCGTCTCTCGCCTCGCCAGCCGCGGAGATGAACGCGCGGTCGAGCTCCTCGAGCGCTTCTCCGACCGCTGGTGGGCGCAAGACGCCGTGCGCGACGCGTTCCGGCTCGGTGGCGAAGACGTGCAGCGTCGGCTCGCTCCGCTGGTGCGCGACTGGCGTTCGGGCGATGGCCTCGAGACGCTCATCGCCGGCGCGCGCTCAGGCGCACCGAAGGCCATCGAGGCGCTGACCTCAGCCGTCGAGTTCCTGCCACGCGAGCAGCAGGCGGCGCCGCTGACCGTGCTCCGCGAGCTCGTGCAACGAGGTGACGCGAGCGCCATCCGCGCGGCGACCAACGTACGCCTCACCGGTCTGACCTCGCCCGAGGTCGTCGAGCTGGCCGCGGCTGCAGCGCTCAAGAGCCCGCGCGCCGACGCGCGACGCGTGCTCGACGGAATCGGCGACGCGGTCTCGGCTTCGTACCGCGACGCGAAGGAGTTGCCGCGCCTGCTCGCCGCGTTCGGCGAGGTGAGCGCTGGAAAAGAAGCGAACGCGAACGACCTCCGCGCGCTGCGCGTCGCGACGCAGCGGCTGTCGGGCGAAGCGAGCAATCCGGCGGCGGCGCTGCTGAGCACTGCCTTCGCGTCCCGGGGAGACCGACTGACTCTTGCCGACGTGAAGGGCACGCGTGGCTCGGAGCTCGGTCTCGCGGGCTTGATGGATGTCGTGCGCTCGCGCACCGAAGCGTCGCGGCCCGAGCTGGTCGCGCTGTCCGACGCGCTGACGTCTTTCGTGCCGTCTCGCGACGCGGCGCAGCTTCCCGACGCGAAAGAAGCAGCTCGCCTGGTGGCCGACGCGGCGATTCGCTCTGGCGATGCGGTGGTGCTGGGCGGCGCGCTCGGCCGTGAGGCGGTGTTTCCGCTGTTGAGTGACGCGCAGAAGGTCGCCGTCGGAGCGCTCGCGTCGCGTTCAGCCGACCTGCGCGCGGAGCTCACCTCGTGGCTCCCGCGCGCTCCGGAGACGGCGCGGCTCGAGTCGCTCGGCGTGAAGTTCGAGCAGGCGCTCACGGTGGCCATCGGGAAAGCGCCAGAAGGTTCACCGCTCCAGCAGCTCGGAGCGTTGTTGAAGGCCACCGCGCTCGCTCGCACCGACGCGTTCAAGGACCGCATCGACATGACGGTGGTGAATCAGCGGCTGGGCGCGCTGCTGAATTCGCCGGCGACACAGCAGGCGCTCGAGGGCGTTCGGCAGACGGTGGTGACGCAGGCGCCAGACCGTCAGCGCATCGCGGCGCAGGCCGATTTTCTGGCGTCGGCGTCGTATCAAGCTCGGCTCGCGGCGTTGCCTCCTGAGGTGGGAGCAGCTGAGTTTCGTCGGGACCTGTTGGCGCTCAAGGCGCTCGCTCCTGATCAGGTCGCGCGCGTCGTCGGTGCGCAACGCGAGCTGGCGTTGGAGGGACTCGCACAGCAGGTGGCGAACGCGCCCGAAGAGCAACGCGCCGACCTCGAGCTCCTGCTGCGCGAGCTGACCGGCGCGGGAGCGAAGGTGGTCGACCATGCGCTCGAGAGCGCGAACCAGCGGCTGAGCGGTCCGGGGATGAAGTCGGTGCGCGCGCTCCTCTTCGGCCTCGATCTCGCGTTCGCCGCGCGGCAGCTCGACGGCTTCGACCTCAACGCGGTCAGCGGTGCCGCCAAGCTCGGCGAAGCCGTGACGTGGGGCGCCAACGTGGTGAGTGGCGGCGCGTTCAAAGCCGTCGCTGCGGGCGCGGCGAACGTGGCGGCCGGTGTCGAGGTGGTCATCGATGGGTACGGCGCGGTGACCGACGCGCTCGACGGTGACGTCGCGGGCGCGGCGGGAAAGGGACTGAGCGCGGGAGCTGCGGGCACGCTCCTCGTCCTCGCGGCCGGTGGACCCGTGTCGTGGGCCGCGGTGCTGGCATGCACGGGCGTCGGGCTCGGAGGGAAGTTGATCGACGGCTTCTTCGGCGAGTCACCGACCGAGACGCAGCTGCGTCAGCAAGGCCTGCTGAAGCGCGAGTGACCGCCGATGCGCTGCGACTACTTCTCGCCGCGCTTCTTCGCAGGCGGCGCGACGTCGTCACGCACGTAGAGACGCACGTCCCAGAAGCAGTCTTTCGCCGGCGCCTCGACGACCGTGTACTCGCCGAACCACGCAGCGTCGGCGAGGTCGGCCTTGAGCGTATCGAGGCCCGCCTTCGCCTTCTCCGGGTCGCGCCCACAGATTTCGATGCGCGACTTCTTGGTCTCGCCTTCAGGGCGCGGCCCAATCCACACCACGGTGGTCGGAGGATTACGCGCGCGGTTCTTCCCGATGAGGTGGTCTTCGATGGCGTGCATCGCTCCGAGGCCCGCGGCGTTCGACAGAATCTCGACGCCGATGCGTGGCTCACAGCCCAGGTAGTGGCAGTAGTAGCTGCCCGACTGGAAGAACGGTTTCGGCGCGCTCGAATCGATGAACATCGCGCGCGCGGCCACCACCGTCACCTTCACCGAATAGTCCTTCTTCATCTCCTTGCACGCGGGGCCAGCACAGCTCGCGGCCTTCACGTTGAGCGTGTCCTTGTCGATCTTCCAGCTGCCCTTGATGACCGTGTTGCCCTTCGTCTTGTCGACGAGCTGACCCTCGTACGCTCCACGCGAGCGCAGCTGCATGTACTGCTGGGCGTCGCCAATCTCCGCGTTGTCGAGGAAGTCGTTGACCGTCGGCAACTGCGTGAGCGTGAGCGTGAGGAGAGCAGTCAGCATAGGTGCCTCAAGAGTAGTCGAGTTGCCCGGACGGCCAAGTAGGTTGCGCATTCATGAGCGTCCCCGCCGTTCCGGTCGAAGTTCGCCAGTGCCGCAGCTGCCAGCAGCCCGCCGTGCTCCTCGTCATGGAGTGGCAACACACGACCGGCAGCTTCGCCACCGGAGAAGTCACGCGCGAGTACCGCTGTCAGCAGTGCGGTCAGTGGACCGTGCGCCGCCCGAAGTCGACCGCCATCGCGTACTGGATCGTGGGAGGCATCTTCACCGTCACCACCTGCGTCTTCGGCCTGCCGTGGCTCTTCCTCGCGTGGAGAGAAGGGCAGTTCGACAAACGCCTCCCGCTCGTCCCTGGCGCGCCGGTGCCACAGATGCGTTTCCCGGGCGGCCCTCCGAAGCGCACGTGCGCAAAGTGTGGAGGCATCGCGCGCGCGGTGAACATCACGCGCCACACGCACCGCGGCGTGCCGACCGGAACCGAGTTCGAATACCAGTGCGGTCAGTGCAACTTGAAGTTCACGACGGAGAACGTGCTCGGCTCCATCACCTCGGGCTTTGGATTCTTCGCGCTGCTCGGCGTCTCGATGGCGTTCTTCGCCGGAGCAACACACCCCGGTTGGAAGTGGGGCGGCTCCATCGTGAGCGGACTGCTCGCGGGCTTCCTCGGCTGGCAGACGCTGGAGCGAATTCTCAACCGCTCGAAGCACAGGGCCATCGAGCACAACCCGATGTGAGGCTCAGGGCGTCGCAGCTGCCGCAGCAGGAGCCGCGAGCGCGGGAACGGGCGCCGGAGCCGGAGCAGCCGCCGCCGTGTCGCGCAGATCCTTCAGCCGCTTCTTGATGCCCGAAAAAATCTTCGGCAGCGAACCGACCTGCGCGCCGCGAAGGATGAAGTCGGGCACCAACATCGCCGGGTCGGAATCGACGTAATAGATGACCAGCGACTTGTCCTTCGCTTCACCCCACGGCACCACCGTCCACGCGCCCTTGTTGCGCTTGTAGGTGCCCTTCACGAACGACCAATCTCGGTGAAAGTGACCGGCCGGCTCTTCACGCGCGACGGTCTTCGTCTCAGCCCACAAGTTGGTCAGCGGAAACGGCAGGCGCAGCTCGTCGAAACAAATCGTCTCGCCGTCGACGATGGTGCGCTTGCTGGTCTTCGTCTCGGGGAGAAATTTGGAGAAGTGTTCGCAGTCGCGCGCGATGGGCCACACCTCGCTCGAGGGAGCGTCGATGACTCCCATCGCGCGACCGCACACGCCGCGGCCATCGGTGGGCTTCAACTCGTGCACCACGACTTCGCCTGAATCGAGCTTCTTCTTCTCGGACTCGGTCAACGTCGGCAACTCGACGGGCTGCGCAAGCGACGCCGCCGCGCTCATCGACACCACCACCACGAGCCCGCGGAAGAGAATCACGCGTCGAACCTTACAGGACTGATCACGATCGGCGCGAGTAGAGGCAGAGGTCTTCGGTCCCCTCTTTCAACCGAGTCATACCGTCGAACCGAAATGCGATGGCTTCGAGGAGCTTGCGCGAGCTGACGTTGTCCTCGTTGCAGATGGCGAGCAGCTCTTTGATGCCCAGCGCGTCGGCTTCACGCAGCGAATCCAGAGCGGCCTCTCGGGCGTAACCGTGCCCCCTCGCGCGCGGGAGAAACGCAAACCCGAGGTCGGGGTGCGGCAACGTGTCGCGCCGCACGAGCCCACACAGTCCGAGCGACGCACCGTTCGCGGTCACGACGTAGAGGCCGTAGTGATTGGTCTGGTAGCTCGCGCGCAGCTTCGCGATGTAACCGAGCGCGGTGGCTTCATCGCGCACGCCGCGGTCTCCGATGAAGCGCACGAAGTCGGGGTCGGTCAGCAGCTCGACGATGAACTTCGCGTCGGCATCGACGGCGTGACGCAACACCAGGCGCGACGTCTGCCTCATGTCTTCGCGCGCGCTGCGTTCTCGACTTCTTCGCGGTGCTCTTGTGTGTACTTGTCGACTTCGGCGTCGTCGACTCCGAGGTCGCGGAGCACGCCGGGGTAGATGCCCTTGAACGCCGGAGACTCGAGCGCGTCGCGCAGCTTGAAGCTCATCTTCAGCACCGCTGCGCCGAACAACTTCTGCTCCTGCGTCTTCGCCATGCGCAACGTTCTACAACGAAGTGCACGAACTGCTCAGACCTCACTCGTCCTCGTCACCTTCGTCGTCGTAGTCCGGCATCACCTGCTTCTTCGAGATGGGCGTCAGCTTGTCGGGCACGAAGACGAGCCGGCGCCAGTGGCCCTCGCCTTCCGCCTTCGTCTTCTGCCCCTTCACCTCGTCGCCAGCCTGCAGCATCAGCGCGCGTTGATCTCCGGAAAGCGCCATCACCGCGTACACGCGGCCGTGCTTGGCGCTCTTCTCGGCGAGCGACTTCGCGACGGCGGTGATGCGGGGATCCGGCGCGGGCTTGAAGGTGCGCTCGTCGGCCTGCGCTTCACGCTTCGGGCGTTCGTGCTTCTTCTCTTCGTGTTTCTTCTCGTCCTTCTTCGGCGCGTCTTTTTTCCCGGGCGCTGCAGCAGCCGGACTTGCAGCTGCGGGCGTCTTCGCGCCGTTGCTTCCGTTCGGACCAGCGTGCTCTCCACTCTGCTGCTGCGGTTGCTGCTGACGCGGCTCGGGGAACGCGTTGACGCCGAGGTTCACCCAGCGGCGCGGCACGTTCGGACGATTGACGACCTTGTTCAGCCAGAACTGCACGCAATCGACGAGGTAGCTGCGCTTGCCCGGAGTGATGCCCGGCAACTCTCCGCCCGCCGCGTCGAAGTGCACCGCGACGCCGAGCGAGCCGTCGGGCATGTCCTTGAAGTCGAGCTTCGCGGGGTACTCCATCAGCTTGAACACGTCGCCGAGCAGCGCCTCGACTTGAGGACGCGTGACGCCCGGAGGCGCGGCGACGACTGCAGCTGCGGATTCAGCGCTCATTTGGCTCCTCCCGCCGCCGGCGTGGCGACGAGCTGACCCTTCGACTTCAGATACCGGCGCAGCGCGAACTGCTGAACGATGGACAGCAGGTTGTTGGTGAAGATGTAGAGCGCCAGGCCCGCCGGGTAGTTCATCATGATGGCGGTGAAGAAGATGGGCATCACCCAGGTGAGGAGAATCTGCTGGGTCTTGTCGGTCGACACCTGCGGCGTCAGGCGCTGCGTGGTGAGCATGGTGATGCCCAGCGCGAGCGGGAGGATGTAGGTCGGATCCTTCGAAGTGAGGTTGCTCCACACGCCGAAGAACGGCTCGCCGTAGAGCTCGTAGCTGGTGCGCAATGTGGTGAAGAGCGCGGCCCAGATCGGCAGCTGAAGTAGAATCGGCAAGCAGCCCGTCAGGTTCGCCATCGGATCGATGCCGGCCTTGCGCATCTCTTCGATCTGCTTCACCTGATCATCCGGATACTTCTTCCGGATCTCGTCCATCTTCGGCTGCATCGCCTTCATCTTCTCGGCGGTCAGCATCTGCTTGTGGGTGAAGTACACGAGCGAAACCTTCACGGTGAGCGTCAGCAGGATGATGGAGACGCCCCAGTTCCCGGTGAGCCCGAAGAAGAAGCGCAGCATCGAGATGAGGATTTTGCAGATGACGGCCCACAGACCGAAGTCGACCGTCTTCTCGAGCTGAGGATCGAACGATGGCGCAGGCCCCTCGATGGTCGCCGTGGTGCTCACCGCCTGCAGCAGGCTCAAGTCCTTGGGCCCGAGGAAGACGCCGAAGCGCTTGGTGAGTGACTCTCCAGCGCCGAGCGAGACAGGAATGATCAGCGCCGCGCCACGCTGCGTGGGCTTGGCGGTGACGGTGCAGCGGCCATCGAGCGCGCCATCCATCGGCCAGAGCGCGGTGAGGAAGTACTGCTGATCGATGCCCACGAAGTGCATCGAGCCCTTCTTCTCTTCTTCGTAGACCGCTCCGCCGCCACAGCTGAACCAGCCGCCTTCCGACGGAGGCACCTTGCGCGTCACGTCGTCACCGACGCGGCAGAGCACGGACGCCTGGTTGCCGATGCCTCCGAACATCGAGGGCGCTTCTTCCTTCTCGGGGAGAATCGCGCGCAACGCGTGCACGCCGAGCTCTCCAGTCACCAGCCCGGTGGAGACGTTCTTCACGGTGACGGACAGCTGCGACAAGTAGCCCGCCGCAGTTCCCGTCGCGGCGTCGGTCTTCCACGTGAAGGTCTTGGTGATTTCCCACGGGCCCTGACGCGTCGAGAAGACGGCCTTGCCCGGAGACTCTTCGACCACCGAGTAGCGCGCCGTCGCCGCCACCGGAGCGCCACCCAACATCGAGACGCCGAGGTTGGGGCCGACCGACGGCACCGCACGCGCGAGGTTCATGTGCGGCGGAGGGTCGAACTTCTCTCCGAACAACTTCTTGTAGCCCTCGGGAATGGTGAGCGACTTCTCTTCGCGCTCGCGCTCTCCGGTGAGCTCGGCGGACGTGAGACCTGCGCCTTCGGTGGAGAACACCAGCCTGGTCGTCGCGCGATCCAACTTCACTTCGCGCAGCGGCGGCTCGGGCGGGAGCGGAGGCGGCGTGGGCGCAGCGGCGTAGACGACGCCACCATCGGCATCGAGGACGACTCCACCGTCGGCGTCGAGCAACGGAACCGGAGCGGGCGGCGCGACGACGGGCGGCGCGACGGCGAGCGCAACGCCGGCATCGGTGCCACCATCCATCGCGGCGGCGAGGGCCGCGGCCTCGGCTTCGGCCTGCGGCTTCCAGACGAACTGCGTCCAGACGAGCGTGAGCCCGAAGCTGAGCGCGATGGCGAGCAGGAGTCGTTTCTGTTGATCCATGACTTACTTCCGTGGAGGGACCGCGATGACCGCGGCCAACGAGGGGTGCACCGGAGCGCGCAGGCGTGCGGCGATCTTTGGCATGCGTGAGTCGAGAAACTCTTCGGCCGTCTTTCCGTCGCGCGGAGGCACGGGGTCGTAGCCGCCCGGGTTGAGCGGGTGGCAGCGGGTGACGCGGCGAGCGGCGAGCGCGAAGCCCTTGAAGGGGCCGTGCACGGCGAGCGCTCCCATCGCGTAGACGGAACACGAGGGGTGGAAGCGGCACATCGGCGGGAGGAACGGCGAGATGACGGCTTTGTAGAAGCGCAGGGGCAGCAAGAGGACTTGCACCACCAGCGCGCGGATCATGATCGCGACCCGTACTTTCGTTGGAGCTCGGAGCACGCGCGCTCGAACGACTTCGACAGACGCGCGAAGTCAGCCTCGGCGGCGCTGTTTCTGGCAATGAGGACCATGTCGAGCGACCTGGGGAGCGTGTCCTTCTTCACGCGAAACAACTCGCGCAGCCTGCGGCGAATGCGGTTGCGGACGACGGAGGGTCCGACCTTGGTCGAGACCGTGAGACCCAAACGCGTCAGCCCGTCCGCTCTTCCGTTGGGGAGCACCAGGCACAACAGGCAGTCCGCGGTGATTTTGAAGCCTTTGTCCTGCACCTTCAGGAATTCGGTACGACGGCGCAGGCGCACTTCCTTCGGAAACGAGAAGGAAGGTGCGCTGCGTTTCTGCGGCGAGTCTCCGCCTGCGGCTACGTTCGCCGGGCCGCTTGCGGAACTCGCAGTCACGACGTCACTTGTCGTACGCGCGGATGACGAGGCGCTTGCGACCCTTCGCGCGACGGCGCTTGAGAACGGCGCGGCCGGCCTTGGTCGCGTTGCGCTTGCGGAAGCCGTGCGCACGGTTGCGCTTCACTTTGCTCGGTTGATACGTCGGAACTCGCTTGGCCACGGGGTGGCTCCTTCTGTTTGAGGCTTGAGGCTGTCGATGTGAAACCGCCGGAAGGGATGATCCGGCAGACGGCGGCGGCCTTATTCCGGCCTGTCAGGGCGCGTCAAGGAATTGAGGTCACCGTTCTCACGGCACGGAGACGGCAAGAGTGTACGGCTGGACACCGCAGCGGCCATCGCTCGTAACGGTGAAACGGTGTTCGCCGGTCTGACTCGCGGTGAAGGTCGGCAACGAGACCAACACTCCAGCTGGATCGCGCGCCTCGAGACTCACGCACGCACCGTTCAGCGAGGCCGCCACCGCGGCTCCGCTCGTTACCATGAGCAAAAACGTGTCCGCGTCTCCCAGGTAGTCGATCGACCCGGGCGTCGTCTGGTTGGCGATCAACGAAACCGGCTGAGCGAGGTCGCTGCCCGCGAACGCCGTGATGGAGAACGGCGTGATGTCGGGTGCTCGCAACTCGACGAAGGTGCGCTCTCCGCCAACCAGAAACCCGAAACGATTTCCTTCAGCGAGGGTGTTCCACACCAGCTGAACGCCATTGGTGTTGAGCACTCGCACGGTCATCTCGGGCGACGCCATGACTTCGAACTGCACGACGGTGCCAACGGGTGCATCGATCGCGAAGATGTCGATGTCCTCGAGCGCGTGAACCACGCCGCTCGCACCAGCGTCGAGGGCGAGGAGCGTTCCCGAAGCGCGTTGATCTGCGTGGTCGTCGGCACCGAGCGCGCTGAGCTCGAGCTGGTACGAAGTGAATGCGCCGCGCTGACTGACGACCTGTGCGCCCTGCGTGCCCGAGCGACGCGCGCGCCAGAGACCGGGCCCGCCATCGGGCTCGAGGAACAAGAAGGTGTCGAGGCGCGACAGGACCACTCCACCCGCGTCCGGGGCCTGCAACGACACGGCGTAGAAGTGATTCTGCTGCACGCCGAACGTGAAGACGTCGACGTCGGTGCTCAGCTCGAGCCGTCCCGCGATGGGAACGCCGGGCTCGAGTGTTGCGGCACCGAGCGCCGTGTCGCTGAAGTCATCGGGCCCGAGGTCGACCAATTCCAGCGAGTAGTTCGCGTTTCCAGCAAGCCTCACGAGGGCGCCTGCGTCACGCGCCGCGAAGACGCGATTGGGACTGGCCTGGCGTGAGGTCCTGTCGATCACGACCAGGCCCTGCGCTGCACTCCGGACGAAATACAGATGAGACGGCAACAGCTCATCGGTCCAGAACAAGTCCGTGTCGCCCAGCTCGATGTTGTCCCCATAGAAGTGTGCGCCAGGCACCAGCCGTGTGCCGAACGGAAGGTTTCCAGAATGATCATCGACGCCGGTCTCGAAGACCTGAATCGTGTACGCGCCCAGTTCCCCGCGCACCTCGACCGCGAAGAAGTCGGGCGTGGTGATGTCGCTGAAGACCGAGACGAACTCCGCAATGCCACCGTCGAGCGCCACCACGGTGTAGTGGCGATCAAAACCACCGACCACCAGCTCCCGGCTCAGACCGCCTCCAAACCGAAACGGGACGAAGTCGATGTCGCCCGGGTACTGCAACACCCCAGAGACCGACATCGCGTCGCTCTCACCGCTGGGCGTGAACACGTTGGGGAAGTCGTCAGGCCCGAGGTCCTCAGCGCGCAGCGTGTAGCGCGTC
>JAEUJS010000640.1 GCA_016792935.1 Archangium sp.
TCCCGCCAGGCACATGTTCCCCGAACCGCACTGCGAGTTGCTGGTGCAGACCGCAGGAGGACGACGCGTACACACGCCACTCTGGCAGGTGCAGCTGTCGTGGCAGTCGGAGTCGTCAGAGCAGGATTCACCCGGACACCCGAAGGTGCAGTCGGTCAAATCTCCGTCGGTGTTGATGATGGTGCAGCCGCTGGCCGCAAGAATAGGCACCAGCAACGCAAGGCTTCGCAGCGAATTCAATTTCATGGGGCTCTCGTGGTTGGAGGCGGCGCTCCCAATCTCGCCGCGTCACTTCCGTTCGATGCCGACCCCCTGAATTCTGATCATTCCCTTCGCGAAGCGAGCACCTGAAAGGTCGGTACGAACGCGATTTTTCGCTCGGTCGGCGCGTCGGTGCCCTTTGTGATCACCCAACGGTCGAGCGGCAACAAATGAGACATATGACGGCAGAAGCGCTTCCACTTCCGAGGTTGGTGCCGACGCCACCTCCGACGGGTCAGGCGGAGGCGCGGCTTTTGCGCCTGGTCGACCGCATCAAGAAGGACGACGTGCTCGCGTTCGAGGAGCTGTATCGCCTCACCCGCGATGACGTGGCCCGCACCCTGTTCCACCTCGTCGGCCGCCGTCCGGATCTCGAGGATCTCATCCAGGACACCTACGTGCGGTTGCTCAAAGCGGTGCCGAGCTTCCGCGGCGATTCGCAGTTCCGCACCTTCCTCTTCCGCGTGTGCGCCAACGTCGCCTTGATGAACCTGCGCTGGTGGCGTCGCAGGAAAGAAGACCTCACCGCCGAGCTGCCCGAAGGAATCGATCAAGGCGCTGACCCGGAGCGATGCGCGCAGGCCGCTCAAGCGCAGCGGTTGGTACAGCAGGCGCTGAGCAAGCTGACCGCGAAGAAGCGAATCGTGTTCGTGTACCACGAGCTGTGCGGCATGGGCCCCGAGGAGATCGCGCAGACGATCGGCGCCTCGTACAACACCGTGCGCTCGCGGCTTCATCACGCGCGTCTCGAATTCACCGAGGCGCTGCGGGAACTCACGCGAGCTCAGGAAACGGAATTGGAGGTGGCGCCATGACTCGCCACGACATGCAGCTGTGGGCGTACGCCAACAAGGAACTCGAGCTCGGAGAGCATCGCTTCGTCGAAGCGCACCTCGAGGTGTGCCCGGAATGCAGTGATGAGCTGGCGTCGATTCGACTCGCGCGTGAGGCGTTGAGCCTGGCGCGTGAAGCGGGGCCGGTGGTGACGTGGTCGAAGGTCGACGAGCGCGTCGGCTCGCTGGTCGAGAAGCGGCTCGCTCGTCAGGCGCGTGGTCCGTGGATGCGGCGGCTGGTGTTCGGTGGCGGCGGGTTGCTCGCCGTCGCTGCGGCGGTCGCGGTCGTGATGATGTGGCCGCGCCCCGAGCCGCTGCCCATTCCGCTCGACGAGCCTTCTGTGCCGACGTCTTCGTGGGCGCGGGTTGATCGCGCGGAAGGGCTGTCGCGCGTCGGAGGAGAGAAGGGTGCAGTGGTCGATGGCACCGAGCTGCACGGCGGTGACGTGATTCGCACTTCGCTGGCGGGCAAGGCGTTCGTTCATCTTCCTGATCTGAGTCACCTGCGCGTGGGTGCGGCGTCGCAGCTCGCGTTGACTCGCTCGGAAGCGGACGACGTGGCGTTGACGCTCGAGCGCGGAACGTTGGCGGTGCGCGCGTCGCATCGTGTTCGCAAGGGCTTCGTCGTGCACACCGGCGGAGTGCTGGTGACGGTGATCGGCACGGTGTTTGGTGTGACCAACGACTCCGACGTCGTCGAGGTGTCGGTGAGCGAAGGACGCGTGAAGATCGAGCTGCCCAACGGTGAGGTGAGCTTCATCGAGCCTGGTCAGCGCGTTCGATTCGACACCAAGACGCAGAAGGTGAAGCAGCTGAAGCTCGCTCCGGCGATGGAGAAGCAGCTGGCGGAAGTCGTCGCGGCTGATGAAGCGGTCACCGCGGTGGAAGGGAAGGCGATTGGTCCGGCGGTGGGTGGTTCTCCGTCGGCGCCTCCGATGATCACCGCGCAGGGAACGCCTCGCAGCTTGCCGCGGTTGTCGGCGGAAGAAGCACGCTCGCGCCAGGTGCAGGCTCCGGTGACGACGCTCAAGCCCGAGGAACTGAACGCGATGCCTGCTCCGGCTGCCGTCGCTGCGCCGCCTGCGCAGAACACCGTCGTGATTCCCGCGCCGGATGATGTGTGGCCGACGATTGGTGGCGGTGAAGTGATTCGCGGAGTGCCGCAGCGTCGTGAGGGGGCTCCTGCGCCGACCGCTGCTCCGGCACCGGTTGCTGCTGCGCCGGTTCTGGTTCCTGCGCCGCCGCTTGCGAGTCAGCCCAACGAGTGGGCGGAAGTCCCGAAGCCGGATGAGACGGAGTGGGATGCGATGCCGGCCAGGGCGGCTGCTCCTGCGCCTGCGGCGTCAGCTCGGCTGAGTGAAGACGATGCGTCGGCTGCGCCTGCACCGGCTCCGGTCGTGACCGTCACGGAGAAGAAGGGTGTGGCGAAGGATCTCGAGGCACAGTTCCTGGCGAAGGCTGATGACTCGGTCGCGAAGGGTGCGCAGTGCGATCGCTTCCTCCTCGGCCTCGAGGAGATCGCTCAGGACTCGCAGAAGTCGGTGCGCAGTGAGCAAGCGCGTGTGCTGCGTGCGCGGTGCTTCGACGTGCAGATGCGGCCGCGTCAGGCGATGGGCGAGTACCGGAAGTACCTCGACGAGTATCCGCGCGGTCGGTTCGCGCATGAGGCCCACGAAGCACTCGGCGAGTAAGCGCGAGAGGGCTGTTGCCCCTCACCCGAAACCGATCGTTCGCGCTTCAGGCAGTTCCGCCGCCGACGGGCCGACCAGCGCTCGCGAGGATCTCCAGCGTCGACTGATCCGTCAGCGCGCGACCATCACCGCGCTCTTCCGTGTTCGTCACGCGCACCACATCTCCGCGCGACATCTTGAAGAACAGCCGATTCTTCTCGTTCTCGTGCTTGTCCTGCATCGCGAGCCCGATGCGTCCCTCAGGCCCGCAGCCCATGAAGCGCTGACGGCCCTTGCCCTCGAGCGCCTCGGACACGATGCGGAACACCGCACCACTTGGCGGCTCAGCCCACGTCTCGCCCTTCGGAGCCACCACCAGGTAGCTCATCTTCAGCGATTCCTTGTGCAGCCCGGCCGCGCGCGCGACGTCTTCGACCAGCTTCGGCATGCGCCACTGCCGCTCGGCGTGACACCAATCGCTCTCTTTGATCAGCGCCGGACACGCTCCACGCCACAGACACGGAGCACGCACCGCATACCCTCGGCTCACCAGTACATCGCGCACCTGCAGCAACGCGCGCGACGTGTCCCGCAGCGCCGGCTCGATCACCACCAGCGACCCACGCGGATTCACGCGCTCGAGGATCTTCTCCAGCAGCGCCGCTCGTGGCTCGATCGCCCCATTGAAGAGCTCGTTCACCACGTGCCCCATGGTGATCAGATCGAACTTCCCATCAGGCAGCGGCTTCTCCGGACTCCACTCGCGCGTCGCGATGCCTTCACCGGCCTCAGTCGCCAAAGTCCGGGCGAGCTCGAGCGCTGGCTTGCTGCGATCCGCCGCGACCACCGTGCCCGCTCCAGCATCGAGCGAGGCGAACGCGACAGGACCCGGGCCCGAGCCCAAATCGAGCGCGGCTTTCGGACGCGACGTCAGCTCGCCGAGCGTCGAGCGCGCCTGCGCGTAGCTGACCGGCCAATAGAAGAGCAGGTACGCACCGAGCAGCTTCGGGTCGTCCATGTACCGCGCGCCGGCCAGTTCCCGGTTACGGGTCAGGCCGTGGGAGAGCTGTTTGACGCCCGCTCCGACTTCGCGAATTTCCTCAGGGGAAAGCGAATTCTCAGGAAGTGAGGGACCGCGCCGCTGAGGCTTCCTCTTGCGCCAGGTGGCGATCAAGCGCGGCACCCACTTCTCGAGATCTCGCGACCAGTCAGCCATGAGACGCGCCGTCTCTCACGCGGCGAGAAGCCCTGCAACGGTGCTTGCTGCACACGGCAGTGAGCACCGACTCAGCAGTTCTGGTGCCCGCACACTCCATCTTGAATGGGTGGTTTGTGGGAACGAGCGCTTGGCGCACTGCATTCGTTGGCCGCGTCCGTGCACCACCGCTCACCCAAGGAGGCATCACCAAAACCATGGGTAAGCTCATCTCGTTCTTTCGTGAAGTGAAGGCCAACGTCGCGAAGTCGCCGGAAGTGAGAGCGGCTGTAAAGCAGGCAGAGAAGCAGGTCGAAGCGCAGATCGTTCGCGGCCTCGAGCGGTTCGTCGATCGCTTCGAAGCGAAGGTCGCGCCGAAGGTCATCACCCCGGAGCAGCGCGCCAGCAACGAAGACTTCGTGAAGGGCCTGTACCGCGACCTGTTGAAGCGCGAGCCGGACGCGGGCGGTTTCGCCGCGCACCTCGCCGGTCTCGAAGGCGGAGCGACCCGCGCGCAGATCCGCGACGTCTTCCTGAACAGCACCGAGTACGCCGAGCTGCAGCGTCCGAAGCCGGTCGAGCCCGCGCCCGCGCCGGTCGAGCCGACGCCGACGCCTGCTCCCGCGCCGCGGACGTACGTGGAGCCGGGCCCCGCGCTGTCCACCGTTCCGCCGAAGCCGGAGTACATGGACGTGCCGATCGACACGTCGTCGCCGCAGGCCGCGATGCTCTCGACGGCGAAGTGGGTGCGCCAGAACAAGCCGCACTACTTCGACAACCTGCAGGACGATCGCGGACTCGCGAAGGACATGATGACCGAGGTCATCGGCATTCTGCGTGCGCACGGCTTCGACGCGCACCGCGTGGTGAATCACCCGTCGCTGCCTCCTTCGAATCCCGTTCGTTGGGGCTCGGACGCGGTCGTGCTCGCGGGCGGTGTGTACGATCTCTATGGCTCGTACGGCGACCCGCGGCTCAGCACGCCGCAGCTCGGGTACCACGGCCCGTACGAGGCCGGTCGTCTGCGCGAGTGATGTGAACGCTCCCTCTCCCCCGAGGGAGAGGGAATGCCTTCGCCATTTCGTGATCCGGCATCACTCGAACCTCAACGCAGTGATGGGATCCATGCGGCTCGCCTTGAGCGCGGGGTAGAGCCCGAAGCCCACGCCGACCAGCCCGCTGAAGATCGTCGAGAGGGCGACGATGTCGCTGCGTATCGACAGCGACCACCCGAAGCTCGACGACAACTGCTGCGCCACCAGCACGCCGGCGGCGACTCCGATCAACCCGCCGAGCAAGGAGAGCGTCAGCGCCTCGGTGAGGAACTGCGCGAGCACCTGCCCCGGAGTCGCTCCGATCGCCATGCGCACGCCGATCTCTCTCGTCCGCTCGGTGACGCTCACCAACATGATGTTCATGATCCCGATGCCGCCGACGAGGAGCGACACCAGCGCGATGCTGGCGAGCAGCGAAGACAACGTGTCCGCGCTCTCCTGCTGGGAGCTGGCGACCTCGGCGAGGTTGCGCAGCTGAAAATCGTCGTCCGCTCCCGGAGCGAGGCGGTGGCGTTCGCGCAACAGCGTGCTGACCTGATCCATCGCGCCGGTCACGGACTCGGCGTTCACCGCGCTGACGAGAATCGGCCCGGAGAGATAGTTGCCGAGCCCAGGACTCAAGCGCGACAAGAACGTCGAGAGCGGGACGATCGCGGTGTCGTCGTTGTCCTGGCCCATCGCGCTCTGGCCCTTCTTCTCGAGCACGCCCACGACCTGAAACGGCACGCCCTTGATGCGCACCAGCTGGCCGATCGCGTCCGAGTTCGAGCCGAAGAGCTTGTCGGCGACGGTCGCTCCGAGCACGACGACCTTCGCGCCGGTCTCTTGATCGGCATCGCTCAACGCCATGCCGCTCGCCGCCTTCCACTGTCGAATCTTGAAGAACTCGGGAGTCGTACCGTGAACGCTCGTCGCCCAGTTCTGCTCCTCGCTGAGCAGCTGCGCGTTGGTGCGCAGATCAGGAGCCGCGGCCGCGACGAGTGACAGTTCGGTGCTGATCGCCTTCCAATCGTCTTTGGTCAGCGTGGGCTGCGAACCGAAACCACCACGCGCTCCGCCCGAGTTCGACGAGCCGGGCAGCACGATCAACAAGTTCGTGCCCATCGACGCGAACGTCTCTTCGACGCGTTTGCGAGCGCCTTCGCCGATCGAGACCATCGCGATCACCGCGGCCACGCCGATGATGATGCCGAGCGCAGTGAGGAAGCTGCGCAGCAGGTTGCGCCGCAACGCCTTCAGCGCGAGCCGCAGAGTTTGAAAGGGGTTCATGCTGCCCTCGCTTGCACAGCCGAGTCAGTGAGGATCTTCCCGTCGCGCATCGAGATGGTCCGCTGCGCCCACGCCGCGACGTCGGGCTCGTGCGTGACCAGCACCACGGTGATGCCCTCGGTACTCAGCTCGCGAAGCAGCTCCATCACCTCGATGGTGGTCTTCGAGTCGAGCGCGCCCGTCGGCTCGTCAGCGAGCAACACGCGCGGGCGATTCACGAGCGCACGCGCGATGGCGACGCGCTGCTGTTGACCACCGGAGAGTTGTGTCGGCGTGTGGTCGAGCCGCTCCCCGAGACCGACGCGCTTGAGTGCCTCCGTCGCGCGCGAGCGACGCTCGGCTGCCTTCGTGCCCGCGTACAGCAACGGCAGGTCGACGTTCTCGAGCGCCGACGTGCGCGCGAGCAGATTGAAGTTCTGGAACACGAAGCCGAGCGTGCGATTGCGAACGTGCGCGAGCTCGGCGCGCGACTGCTTCGAGATTTCCAGCCCATCGAGGAAATACGAGCCGCTCGTGGGGCGATCGAGACAGCCGATCAAGTTCATCATCGTGCTCTTGCCCGAGCCGCTGGTGCCCATGATGGCGAGGAACTCTCCCTTTTCGACGGTGAGCGAGACGCCGTCGAGCGCGCGCACCTGCACGTCGCCCATCTCGTAGACCCTGGTCACGTCGTTCAGCTGAATGAGCGCGCTCACAGGATTCTCCCCATGCCGCCCTGGCCACCCGCGCGACGCTGGCCACCCGCAGCTCCCGTCGGCGCAGCGCCACCGGGAGCACCGCCGCTGCGATCGGTGACGACCACTTCATCGCCCTGCAGGCCGCTCACCACTTCGGTGAACGAGCCGTCGGTGAGGCCGGTGACGACGCTGACCGATTCCGGCTTGCCCGCGCGCATCACGGTGATGGTGCGCTTGCCGGGCTCGGACTTCGCAGCACGCGCCGCGTCGTCGAGCTTGAAGCGCAACGCCGCGTTGGGCACGCGCACCACATCGCGCGCCTCGCCCGTGACGAACGTCACGTTGGCCGTCATGCCCGGTCGCAACACGAGTTCCGGATTCTCGACGTCGATCACCGCGTCGTAGGTGACGACGTTGCTCACCACCGTCGCGGCGTAGCGAATCTGACGCACGGTGCCCTTGAAGCGGCGGCCCGGAAACGCATCGACGCTGAACGACGCCTCAGTGCCTTCCTTCAGCTTGCCGACGTCGGCTTCTGCCACCGAGGTGTCGACCTGCATGCGCGTGAGGTTCTCGGCGATGGTGAACAACGTCGGAGACGAGAGCGATGCCGCGACGGTCTGACCGACGTCGACCGCGCGCGAGATGATGGTGCCGTCGATCGGCGAGGTGATGGTGGCGTTCGCGAGATTCACCTGCGCCTGCTGACGTTGCGCGCGAGCCTGCGCGACCGCGGCTTCCGCCGACTCGATGCTCGCGACCGCGACCTCGTAGGTGGACTGCGCGGTGTCGAGCTCAGCTTTGGCGATGAAGTCCTTCGACGAGAGCTCTTTGCTGCGCGCGAGCTGCCGCTGCGCATCGAGGGCCTGGGCCTTCGCCTTCGTCACTCCGGCGAGCGCGGCGCGTTCATTCGCGGCGGCCTGCGCGAGCGCGGCGTTGAAGAGCTGCGGGTCGAGCGTGGCGAGGACGTCTCCTTTGCGAACCCGCGAGTTGAAGTCGGCCTTGAGCGAGTCGATGCGCCCCGACACCTGCGTGCCGACCTGCACCGTCACCAGCGCCGACAACGTACCCGTCGCCGTCACGCGCGAGCTCACGTCTCCGCGGCTCACCGGCTGCGTCACGAATTGAACGGGTGGGGTGCTCTTGCTTCGCGTGAGGCCCCACGCTCCGAAACCCGCGGCCACCAGCACCACTCCGACGATCGCGATTCGCTTCATGTTCGTGCCCTCTGTTGGGTCCGATCTCCTGACCGGTCAGAAGGTGAAAACGTGAGCCCGCCGATTGGAGGGGAGTTAAGTGGTGCTGATGATTCGCGTGAGCGGCCTCAAGAAGCACTACCGCGTGCACAAGCGTCCGCCGGGCATGAAGGCGGCGCTGAAATCGCTCTTCAAGCGTGACTATCAATGGGTGAAGGCCGTCGATGGCATCGACTTCTCGCTCGAGGCCGGAGAGCGCGTCGGCTTCCTGGGCCCCAACGGCGCCGGCAAGACCACCACGCTGAAGATGGCGTCGGGGCTGCTGCACCCAACCAGCGGTGAAGTGACCGTCGATGGTCACGTCCCGCAGAAGCGCGCCCCCGCCTTTCTCAAGAAGATCATGTTGGTCATGGGTCAGAAGCAGCAGCTGCTGTGGGATCTGCCTCCGACCGAGACCTTCGAGCTCAATCGCGCCATCTACGACGTGCCGAAAGCCGACTTCACGAAGCGCGTGAAGGAGCTCACCGAGTTGCTCGAGCTCGGAGACATCGTCAACAAGCCGACCCGACAGCTCTCACTCGGCGAACGCATGAAGTGTGAACTCGTCGGCGCGCTGGTGCACGGGCCGAAGGTGTTGTTCCTCGACGAGCCCACCATCGGCCTCGACGTCTCGATGCAGGCGGCGATGCGCGACTTCATTCGTCGCTACAACGAAGAGACCGGCGCCACGCTGATCCTCACCTCGCACTACATGGATGACGTCGCCGCGTTGTGCCCGCGGGTGATCGTGATCGACAAAGGCGTGCTCTCGTTCGACGGCAAGCTCGGCGAGCTCGTGCAGAAGGTCAGGCCGGAGAAGCAGCTGACGCTTCGTTTCTCCGCGCCG
>JAEUJS010000357.1 GCA_016792935.1 Archangium sp.
ATGGATGACGGAGGAACCGGCGGTGGCTCTGCGTCAGGTGGCGGCGCCGCGACGGGTGGCGGTACGGGCGGCGGCTCAGGAGGTGGCGCGATGGGCGGCGGTGCAGCGACGGGTGGCGGCGCTGCGACCGGCGGGGGTGGAGCAACGGGTGGTGGAGCGGCGACCGGTGGTGGCGCTGCGACAGGCGGAGGCGGCGCGAGCGGTGGTGGTGCTGCCACGGGCGGCGGCAGTGCGACGGGCGGCGGAGGCGGAACGGTCAGCTTCGGCACGACCATCGCGCCCATCTTCCGCGCGAAGTGCCAGCAGGCCTGCCATGGCGGTGGGTATCAGGGCACCAACACGCAGATCTGGAATCGCCTCCGTGCCAACGCGAACATGCCGTGCGCCGGCATCGCGCGCGTGACGCCCTTCAACGCGGCGAACAGCCTCGTGGTGCGCAAGCTCCTCGGCACGCAGACGTGCGGCGACAAGATGCCGCAGGTTCCCACGGGTGCGACGACCAGCCGCGACTGCACCGGAACCGAGTGCGTGTCGCAGGGTGACATCGATCTCATCAGCGCGTGGATCACCCAGGGCGCAGACAACAATTGAGCTCGCCCATCTGGCAGCGCGCCGCGTTTCAGAGCGGCGGCTTCACCAATCAGTTCTCGCTGTTCTGCTTCTCTACGGCGTTGAAGAGCGACGTGCCGATGTCGGCCTCGCGCTTCGGTCTGCCGAGCCCCGAAGCGATGAAGCTCGTCGAGGTGCGCGAGCTGACGCGCGAGATGGACAGCGCGTGGTTCGATGGCTTCCGCTCGGGCTCGCTGCGCAACATCGCGTCGCATTGGCTCGGTGGAGACCTCTCGTCACTCGACCTCGCCACGCAGCTCACCGCCGTGCTCATCTCGCGCGAGGACACGGCGGACTTGCTGCACGTGCAAGCGGGCTGGGCCGTCGCGAAGTGGCTCGTCGAGCGTGGAGCGACCGTTCTCCTCGACGCGCAGACCAATCGCTTCTGGAAGGCCGCCGACGTCGCTGACTGGCCCGCAGTGCGTCCCTTCGCGCTGAGTGTGGACGTGAACGTGGTGGTCGAAGGCGAGCCGCAATCGCAGACGGCCAACATCCACACGCGCGGCATGCAGAAGTTCGGTCGGCCGGACCTCGTGGTCTTCGACGTGCCAGGCGCGCGGTGGGACGCCGTCGGTGCGCTCGTTCGGTCCATCGCGTCGCAGCTCGTCGATGGCGTGGTGCTGAAGGCGGGCGATCTCGTCGACGTCAACGCAGAGCGTGTGCGGCTGACGAACTACACGCCCAACGCCGCGAACGAGCTGCACCTCAACAACGCAGGGCTGGTGCTCAGCGCTGCGTAGACCAGTCGTGCAGCGCTGCGCTGAGCTCGTCTTCGATCGCGAGGCCCTGGCCGGCGAGGTTCTGCTGCTGCAGCGGATCTCGCGTGACGTCGAAGAGGCGACGAATGGGTCGCTCCTTCCCCGGAATTTCGATCAGCTTCCACTTCGCGGTGCGCACCATGCGGTCCTTGGCGTCGATCACGCGCTGACGCAGCTCAGGACGCAGCACGAGGTTGTGGCGGAACGTCGAATCCACCTCGAGCGTGTCAGCGGCCCCGGCGAGATCGACCACCTGTGCGCGTTCGGCTTCCGAGAGGCCGATCATCGCGTTCGCCTTCGGGAAGAAGAGGTAGCAGGTCTCGGCGAACACCATGAGGTCGAGGTCACTCGCGCTGCCATCGACGAGCGGATTGAGCGGAACGCCATCGAGCCCCTCGGGAACGCGCTCTGCGAGCAGTGAGAGAACCGTCGGCGTGAGATCAGCCGTGCGCGTCATCGCGGAGATCGTCTTCGGCGCGACACCCGGCACACGCATCAGCAGTGGAACACGCGTGCTCTGATCTCCGCCGAAGAAGTTGGTGCCGTGGCCGACGGTCGAGCCGGGCTCGTAGAGATCTTCTCCGTGATCACTGGTGATGATGACGATCGTCTCGTCGAGCAGCCCGCGCGCTTCGAGTGACTTCAAGACCACGCCGACGGTGTCGTCGAAGTCGCTCACCGCTCCGTCGTAGAGATCGCGCACGTGCTGAATCGCCGCGGGGGGCAACGTCGGAGCGAAGCCCGTGGTGATCAACTGATGGGCATCGATCTCCACGTGGTAGCGATTGACGCCCACGTAGTTGGGATCGACGTATTTCGCGTTGAACGGAGAGCGCGCGTTGTACGGCAGGTGCGTCGGAGAGACGAAGAGCAGCCCGAGGAATGGCCTCTTGTCCTTCACGCTCTGATCGATGTCGTCGAAGAGTTGCTCGACCAGCACCGCGGGCCGCCCCGTCGACGCGAGCGACTCACGGCCCGGCACCAGCGCCTCACCTGCGAAGCCCGGCAAGCGGGCGAAGAAGAGCGGCACGAGTGGGTGCGCGCGCACCGAGGCTTCTTGCAGCAGCGCCTCGAAGTTCTGCACGGGGCTGACGCGCGTGTGCTCGAAGCCGAGGTCGACGAGATCGAAGCAGTTGCCCGCCCAGTCCGACGAGACGAACGTCGAGTACCCGTTCGCGCGCAGCAACTTCGGCAACGTCGCGCGACCCTCGACGGCGCGCACTTCGTCCTTCGAGGGGTACATGCTGCGAATGCCGTGACGCGGCGGGAAGAGCCCGGTGAAGAACGTGACCCAGCTCTCGAGCGTGCTCGCGGTCGAGACGTGGTGGCCCGTGAAGTCGATGCTCTGCTTCGCGAACGCGTCGAGCTGTGGAGTGAGATCGTTCCGCGTCGCGCCGTGCACGCCGAGGCGATCGAACCGCCACGAGTCGGCGGCGATGATCAGCACGTTCTTCTTTCCGAGTGGCGTGGCTTTCGGAGGCGCAGGCTCGATCCAGCAGCCGGCGACGCACAGCAGCGAGATGACCGCGAAACCGATTCTCCAGCGTGCGGTCGGGAGTGAGTGCCACGTTGCTCGCGCGAACAACACCAGCGCACCCACACCGAGCAGATGCAGCACGCCGAGGCGCTGCAGCGCGAAGAGATTGAGGCCGCTCAATTTGCGCGCGAACGCGTCGAAGTAGCCTGGGCTGATCACGAGCGCGGGACCGATGACGCACAGAAAAGCGATCACGTCGAAGAGCAGCACGCGCAGAAAGAGACGAGGCCCGGGCTTCACCCACGCCCGCGCGAGCCACGCGAAGACGAGCCCCAGCACGAGGTACGCGGGGAGCATGCGCAGCTGCGTCACCACCGAGGTCATCAGGTACGGGCCCGCGGCGAGCGCGGCGAAGCGAGCGGTGATGGCTTCTGCTCCGCGCACGAAGGCGACCAGCGAGCCGAGGAAGACGAGCCCGAACACCCCCCACTGCCTCAGCAGGAGCGCGCGAAACGGCACCGGAGTGTGCGGGGCGACCGACATCTGATTCGTGTCTCGCGCTCCTCGTGTCGCGCCACAACCAGAATCCCACGTCCGATACGAATTTGACCCTCCGTGCGTTCCTCACGCGTGAAGCAGGTGACCGTCGACACCTTCGTGCGCGCTCCGGTGGGTCGGTGGGCGTGCGAAGGGACGATGCTCGCGTGGTGTGCCGATGAGCGGCTCGCCGGAGTGGTGTTGTGGGGCGAGCCGTCGCTCGAGGAGGTCGCGCGCGGGCTGCGTGTGCTCGACGCGTACGTGCTGCTCGCGCCTGGAGCGGTGGTCGTCGTCGATGCTCGCGCGGTCGAGCTCGACGTCGATCCGCTCGTTGACGTGAAGACGTGGTGTCTCGCGAATCGGCATGGACTCATCGAACACCTCGCGCTGCAGGTCGGGCTCTCTCGGCCGGGCGTCACGGGGACGTTTCCTGAGTTGCGTCGCGCGGTCTCGCATTCCATCGAGATGTTCGAAGCCGAGGTCGGTGCCTTCGCTCGCGCTGCGGGTGCGCGAGGAGCGTCGCTCGCTGCGGAGCTCGCGGGACACGTGGCTGAGGTGCGTGAGGTGTCGCCCGCAGTCGTGAAGTTGCGAGCACTGATGCGTGAGCACGCCGGGAACGTGTCGGTCGGTGAGGCGTCGCGTGCGCTCGGCGTCTCGGCCCGCGCGCTGCAGCGGTTGCTCGCGCAGGCGAAGACTTCGTTCCGCCAGGAGCAGGCTGCGAGTCGTGAGGCGTCCGCTGCCGAGTTGCTCGATGGCACGAATGGAACGCTCGCGGTCGTCGCGAAGCAGATGGGTATTTCGGTCGGCACGCTGATGAGCACCGTGCGGCGGAGCACGGGAAGTACGCCGAGCGAGTATCGGCATCGTTCCGGTCGGCCGCGTCGTGGGCGGCGCTGAGCGAGTGGGGTGAGGGCGCACACCCTGAGCCGTCACGCGAGGGCTTCACGGCCTTGCTCGCAGCCACAGTGCAGCGCGCCACGCGCTACAACGCGCACATGCTCTCGATCGTCGCGCTGGCGGTGCTGTGCGCTGATCCCATGGTCATCGAAGGCACCGTTCCTGACGACGCGAGCGAGTTCTTCACCGTGCCCTTCACGGTCGCGCCGGGCACCGTCGAACTCGAGATTCGCCACGACGACCTCTCGAGCAGCAACATCCTCGACTGGGGCCTGTTCGCTGCTGACGGCGGCTTCGTCGGGTGGGGCGGCGGAAATTCTGAGCCTGCGCTCGTCGGCCCGCTCGCCTCGAGCCGCAGCTACTCGCTCGCCACGCTCACGCCCGGAACGTGGAACGTCCTCGTCGGCAAGGCGCTCGTCACACAGAAGCCGGCGAAGTACCGCCTCGAGATCGAGTCACGCACCACGCCGACGCTCTCTGCGCAGCAGCGCACCGCGTGGATGCCGGTGACGCTCGCGGTGAGTTCGCGTTTCTACGCGGGAGACCTTCACGTCCACTCGACACAGAGCGGAGACGCGCGCGCCACGCTCGATGAGATCGCCGCGCTCGCCGCCAAACGCGGTCTCGATTTCGTCGCGCTGTCGGAACACAACACGCTCACCACGCTCGACTTCTTGAACGACGCGCAGTCGCGCTCGCCCACGGTGCTGCTCGTTCCTTCCGTCGAGTTCACGACCTACGCCGGCCACCTCAATGCGTTCGGTGCGACGCAGTTGCCCGACTTCTGGTTCGGGGTGAGCAATCGCACGCTCGCCGACGCGGTCGCAGACTTCGCAGCGCAGGGAGCGGTGCCGACCGTGAACCATCCCACGCTCGATCTCGGCACGTTCTGCATCGGGTGCGCGTGGGAACACGGTGCCGTCGATGGGCTCGCCGCCGTCGAAGTCGGAGTCGGCGGCTGGGACGAGACCGGCTCACTCTTCGACGAGAGCGCGCTCGCGTTCTGGGAAGCGCAGGCGTCGCGCGGCATTCATCTCACTGCGGTCGGAGGCAGCGACGACCATCGCGCCGGAGTCGGGCGCAATCAGACGCAGAGTGAGCTCGGTTCTCCGACCACGATGATCTTCGCGCACGAGCTCTCGGTCGCGGGGCTCACGCGCGGCCTGCTCGACGGGCGCACCGTGGTGAAGCTCCGTGGTCCCGATGATCCGATGATCGAGGTCGTGCTTCCGAACATGGCGCACGATCGCGACACGTACCTGGGAGAGCAGGTCGAGCTCAGCGCTCGCGTGACGGGTGGTGTCGGTCACACGCTGGTGTGGATCGAGAATGGCGTCGTCGCTCGCACTGATCAGATCGATGTGAGTCCATTCTCGGCTGACTTCGTCTTGAAGGCTCCGAGCGGGAATACGGCCCGCGTGCGCGCGGAGGTGCGGGTTGATCAGCAGCCGCGCACCGTCACGTCGTTCGTGTGGGTGGGCACGTCGCGTGGGCTTCCGCCGGTCGTGAGTCCGAAGCCCTCGAGTTGTTCGAGTGTGCCTCTCGTGTCGATCGCGCTGCTTGGGTTGTGGGCGTTGCGCAGGGCGCGGAGAGGGAAGTGATCGCCGCCGTCGCCAGTCTGGTGCTCGCGCAGGGGACGTGGGGCGAGCCCGCGCGCGAAGTGTTCCTCGATTCTTCGGCGCGCTCGATCCTCGCGGGCATCAACGCGGTCTCGTTCGACGGTCTGCAGCCCGCGGCGACGAGCTTCGACTTCGACGGCGTGAAGCTGCTCGCTCCGGCGCACGCGCTGTTCGGACCGACGGCGCTGCACCCCGCGTGGACCGAGAGCGTCGGCATCAGCAGCGGCATCGATTCCACTGCGCGCGGCCGTCAGCTCGGTCGCACCGTCACGCTCTTCTCACGCACCAGCGCTCCGCCGAGCACGACGCGCGTGTGGATTCGCGCCGACCTGCTCCACACCGGACTCTTCGTTGAACGCACGACGGCCGACGGCGGCGTGCTTCACGGAGCCGTTCGCTTCTTCACCACCGCCGCCATCGCTGGAGCCGTGCTCGAGGGCTCGCTCCTCCTCGGCGACTATCAACTTCGCTACGCACAGAAGCTCGGCGACGGAGAGCTCCGCGCGCTCGCTGTCGGCACGCTCGATGCCATCGCGCTCACCGTCTCGGGAATTCCGCTCGCGGCGCGTCTACAGAACCATCAGGTCGATCTCCGCTATCAATCGAAGCAACTCGAACTCGGCCTCGGAGCACACCGCAGCACCATCGGTCTCACGCTCAACGGCGCGACCGTCGGCAACGCGATCGACGGAGCTGAAGACGCCATCAACGCACGCGCATCGGCGACTTCGAAGCTTGGCCGCGCAGGAATCGACTTCGAGCTGCGACGACTCTCACTGCTTCGCGCGACGACCTTCACGAGCGATGCACCGAGCAACACCACCAC
>JAEUJS010000429.1 GCA_016792935.1 Archangium sp.
ATCGAGAAGGGCCTCGCGCGTCTGGCCGATTTCGTCTCGAAGTTGAGTTGATGCCGAGCCTCCACGATGCCGACTGAGCTCGAAGACGAGCAGCCGTTGGCACCGAGCAAGGCGATGGGGGCTCAGTCTCCGTCAACGCGCTATCGCCTCGTCGAGGAACACGGCCGCGGCGGTCTGGGGCGCGTGTGGAAGGCGTACGACACGCAGCTCGATCGCATCGTCGCGCTGAAGCAATCGCTGCATCAGGATCCGCGCGCGCTGGAACGCTTCGAGCGCGAGGCGAAGGTCAGCGCGAAGCTGCAGCATCCGTCGATCGTGCCCGTGTACGACGCGGGGCTGGCGAGCGATGGCACGCCGTGGTTCGTGATGAAGCTGGTGAGCGGAGAGACGCTCAAGTCCGCCACCGATCGTGCGGGATCGCTCGAGGCGCGGTTGCGATTGGTCCCTCACGTCGAGCGCGTCGCCGAGGCGATGGCGTACGCGCACCGGGAAGGCGTGCTCCATCGCGATCTCAAGCCAGACAACGTGCTCGTCGGAGATTTCGGCGAGGTCTACGTGATCGATTGGGGCATCGCGCGCGCGGTGGGGGCTCCAGCTGACGGCACGCAGATGTCGCCCATCGCTTCCGCACTGGTGAGCCCGCGCGGGGAGGCGTTCACCAGGGCCGGCGCCGTGCTCGGTACGCCGAACTACATGGCGCCGGAGCAAGCGAGCGGCGGGCTCGTCGATGAGCGCACCGACGTCTTCGCGATGGGCGCGATGTTGCACGAGGTCGTCACCGGGCGGCCGCTGACCGACGCGCGCGCGCTCGAGGAATCTGGAGCGCCCGGCGAATTGATGGCCGTGATTCGGCGCGCTGTCGATCCGGCGCCGGGGCAGCGGTACCAGACGATGCAGGTGTTCCGCGAAGAGCTCGAGAGCTGGCTCGCGGGGCGTCGCGTCAGCGCGTATGGCTACGGCGTCGGTGAGCTCGTCGCGCGGTGGCTTCGAAAGCACCGCGCGGCGGTGACGGTGTCGGTGCTGGCGCTGATGACGATCGCAGTGGTCGGTGTGTATGCGGTGCGACGCGTCATCGAAGAACGTGACGTCGCGAATCGACGCGCCGTGGAGCTCACGCTCGTCGAGGCGCGCACTGCGGTGACGCGTGACCCGACGGCGACGTTGGCGTGGTTGCTGACGTTGCCGCCCGGGGAGTCCGCCGAAGTGCAGCGTGCGCTTGGGCTCGAGGCGCTGGCGCGCGGAGTCTCGAAGCACGTCCTCGGTCCGCATGAGTCGGCGGTGAACGGGCTGCTGTTCGCGAGCGAGAACGATCTCGTTTCGCTCGGTGATCGGAAGCTGCGGCATTGGGATCTGGTGAGCGGTCGCGAGGTGAGCGTCAGCGCGGTGCCCGATGAGGTGCGCGTCTTCGCCGCGAGCGCTGATGGAAGACAGGTCGCGTTCTCCGGGAGCGGGGACATCTCGCTCGGTGCGCAGGTGCTGAAGGGGCACGCACAGCTCGTGAAGGGTCTCGCGTTCGCGGCCGATGGCTCGCTCGTCAGCGCGGCTGCCGATGGGACGGTGCGACGTTGGCGCAACGGAGTCGGCGAGGTGTTGCTCGGTGGGCGGGCTCCGATGATGTCGATCGCGGCGTGCGGATCGCTGGTGATCGCCGGTGAGCGCAATGGATCGATTCACGTGCTCGGTGGTGCGGAGCCGCGGGTGCTCGAGGGGCATCGCGATGCGGTCGAGTCGCTGCTGTGCGAGGGCGATCGCGTTGTGTCTGCTTCCGATGACGGTCAGGTGCGCGTGTGGGATCTGGCGAGTGGCGAGTCGCGCGTCGTTTCGCTGACGCCGGCTCCGACTGGTCTGCCGATTGTTGCGGCGGGTTTTGGTCGGGTGGCAGTGGTCACGCCCGACAACTCAGTGACGGTCGTGGCCCCGACTGCCCCTCACCCCGACCCTCTCCCGCAGGGGCGGGAGAGGGAGTCCGCACTGCGCGATGGCCTGAGCGCAATGATGGATGCTGGCGTCAGCGGGCGGGAGAAGGAGCCCGCACTGCGCGACGAGACGCTCAGGCTCGTGGGGCACACCGGCAAGATCGTCGCGGTGGCGCTCGGTGAGCGGTTGGCGGCGACGAGCAGCTTCGATGGCTCTTTGCGCGTGTGGGATCTGCGAACGGGCAGGGTGGTGCAGACCTTCCTCGGTCACACCGCGGCGCCGCGCTTTCTCGCGATTTCTCCGTCGGGGAAGTGGCTCGCGAGCGCGGGACACGATCGCGTGGTGCGCGTATGGCCGCTCAGCGCTGGCGATCGCACCGTGCTCGTCGGTCACGAAGGCTCGGCTTCCGGAGTGAACTTCGCGCGCGAAGATCTCATCGTCTCGACCTCGATCGATCGCAGCGTGCGCGTGTGGCCGCTCGATGGGGGCGCGCCCGATGTGTTCCGCGGCCACAACGGCAACGTCTACGCGCTCTCGGTCGATGCGCCGCACGAGCGCTTCGTCACCTCCGGAGCCGACGGCGTGATCAAGTTGTGGCCGCTCGCCACTCCGACCGGCACCACGTACCTCGATGCCGGCGTGTCGCTCGGGCAGCACGCGTCGCGCGTCACCGCGGTCACGCTCGCGTTCGATGGCGGGGTGTTGCTCGCGAGCGGCGATGACGGGCTCGGTCGGTGGAAAGTCGATCCGCCGCTCGGAGGAGGCATCACTCCGCGTCCCGGTGGTCCCGTCGTGCCGCTGAAGATCTCGTCGCTGGGAACCATCGGCGACGCGACGCTCGATGGAACGCTCGAGCTCTGGCTGCCGGGCGCGAACGAGCCGAAGTCGTTCAAGGCGCACAGCGATCTTCCGCAGGCGCTGGCCTTTTCCCCTGACGGCATGCGCGTGCTCACCGGTGGTTGGGACGGCGCGCTCAAAGAGTGGAATGTCGCAGATGGCACGTTGCTCAGATCGTGGTCGCTCCCCGGAGCGCGCGTGCGGCGCGTCGCGTACGTCGGTGACGACTCGATGATCGCGGTGACCAACGCGGGCGATGTGGTGCGGCTGCCGGCGCTGCAGAAGTTGCCGCTCCATCGCGACACGGTGCGCACGCTCGAGGTCAGTCGCGATCGAACGTTGCTGATCACGGGTGGCTTCGAAGGACTCGTCGGCGTGTGGGACACCGCGACTGGTCGGCTCCTCGACGTGCGACTCAGCTCGACGCCGGTCGAAGGTCTGTCGCTTGCTCCCAGCTCGCGTGCGGTGGCGGTCGCGACCTACGACGGCACGATCTCGATCTGGCCTGTGCGTGGTGACGTGATGCCGGGATCGCTGCACGAATCGCTGCGTGGTGCGACGACCGCGGTGATTTTTGACGGGACACTGCGGAGTCCTTGATCGTTCTCGCGAAACGCTTCAGCGAGCTCAAGCCGAAGTGACGCTCACCGGAACGCCAGCCCGTCGTCGATTCGCGAGCACGCGCAGCTCTTCGGGAAAGAACAGCTCTTCGCCGAGTCCCTCGACGCTCACCAGGACGAGCGGGCGATGCGGGTACTGCTCGGCGGGGCAGTCGTAGACGTAGCCAGTCACGACGCCGACGCGCTCGCTGAAGCGCTGATCGGCCGTGTCGTCATCGACGCGCGTCGTGATCAACACCCGCGTGTCGAGCTGCAGCGGAGCGCCCTTGATGTTCCTCCGCACGACCAATCCATTCGACGGATCAGGGAGCATGGGACCTCGGACGCACCACGCGCGAGAGCACCACCCCGGCGACGACCATGAGCACCCACGCCGAGACGTGGAAGAGCAGCACGTGCATCGCATCGCGGCCGCACGCCAGCTCGCCGACCATCGCGCCGGTGGTGCCCGCCGCGACGCCGAGCGCGAGGCCCGCCAACAACTTCAGATCGGATCGGCGCAACGCCACCAGGCCGATCACCAGCGGCACGAAGCCCACGCCGAGGTGCGACACGGTGCACACCCATTCCGGAGACGAGCTCGGAGCGACCTCGCGCCGCATCAACACCAGCGCCACCGACGCCACCACGAAGGCCGCGACCGCGATCGCCTGGCCACGCTGCGCTCCGGGGACGAGCGCCGCCATCGCAGTGAACGCACACACCAGACCGCACATCGCGAGCACGCCTGCGCGCGCGCCGATCACTGAGACGTCGGCGTTGCCGCTCGACACCAGCGCGGCTCCGACCGCGAGCGCGATCAACGTCACGCTGCCGATCACGCCGGCGACCTCGAGCTTCCAGCGACTCGCCTTCGGGGCCGACTTCAGCTCGCCGCGCATCGCCGCGAGGATGCGCGCCTGCGCTCCCGTCGAGAGTGGGGACATGCGCGCGAGTTCTTGATCAATCCGCTCGGTCGCCATCGCTTCAGTCCTTCAGGTGCGCGAGCAGCTCGCGCAACTTCTCGTAACCCCGGTGCGCCTTGATCCGCGCCGCCGTCGCCGACACACCCAGGATCTGCGCCACTTCGTCGAAGCTCAAACCCTGCACCTTGTGCAGCACCACCGCCTCGCGCTGTGCGGGAGGCAACTTGTCCATCGCCGCGTCGACCTCACGACGCAGCCCGGGATCGAACT
Source organism: Archangium sp. (assembly GCA_016792935.1). GTDB lineage: Bacteria > Myxococcota > Myxococcia > Myxococcales > Myxococcaceae > Archangium_A. The sequence continues at coordinate 4,550 of JAEUJS010000429.1, forward strand.
CGGGCGGCGCCACGCTGACCTCGGCCCCGACCTGTTGTTCCTCGTGGACGCGCGCACGCACCGTGCGTTGCCGATGAACGCCGCGCGCCGCGTTCGCCGCGATCGTGAACAGCCACGGCGTGAGCTTCATGTGATCCAGGAAGCGGTCGCGCGAACGCACCACCGAAGTGAACGTGACCTGCACGAGATCTTCTGCGGTCGCCTGATCTCGCGTCAGCCGCTGCAGGAAGCCGAAGACCGGCCCCGAGTGGCGCGCGTACAGCGTGTCGAACGCGGCTTCGTCTCCATCTCGAAAGCGGCGCATCAGCTCCTCGTCACTGGGCTCCATGGTGTTGGGGCTCGGTTCGAACGTGCCTACGCGCAACGGGGAAAGGTGTTTCGCACTCAGTGAAAACGACGAGATGACGGCTACTTAGCTAGAAACCACGGAGCTTTCGCAACGCTTCATACGCGTCTTTGACCTGCCGGAAGCGTTCTCCTCCATCGTTCGCGCGATCGGGGTGGTGCTCGGAGGCGAGCCGTCGGTACGCACTCTTCACTTCATCGTCCGTGGCCTGCGCGTTGAT
>JAEUJS010000650.1 GCA_016792935.1 Archangium sp.
CTGGTCGTGCTGGGAAATTTGATGTCGCTGGTGGGTGATTTCGGCGGCCGCCGTTCCCCCGTCGCGCAGCTCAAAGAAAAGCTCGCCAGCGGCGGCGCCGACGCCGCGAAACTCGAGCGCGCCCGTCAGGAACTGCCGCGCCTCGAAGACCTGTCCCCGTTCGAGGAACGCTACGGCAAGGAAGCGGTGGCGCTGTTGATGGCGCGGGAAAGTGAGCTGGTGCAGCTCCACCGTGAGCTGGCCAGACAAGAAGGCGGGGGAGGGCACCTTCACCCCGGCTGAGAGTCGGGATAGAGGCCCCAACGCGATGCAGCCCCAGAAGCGCTATTTCATTCACACGTTCGGTTGCCAGATGAACGTGAACGACACCAACCGCATGGGCGAGGCGCTCGCGGGCATGTCGTACGCGCCCACGCCGACCGCCGACAACGCCGACCTGATCATCCTCAACACCTGCTCCATTCGAGAGAAGGCCGAGGACAAGATGTTGTCAGCGCTCGGTCGCTATCGTCAGGTGAAGCTGCAGCGCGGCGCGCTCATCGGTGTCGGTGGCTGCGTCGCTCAGCAGGAAAAGAAGAAGATCCTCGAGAAGGTCCCCTACGTCGATTTCGTCTTCGGCCCCGACGCCATTGGCAAGCTGCCCGACATCGTCAGCCGCATCGAGACCGAGAAGGTGCGCGTCGTCGAGACGGCGTGGGTTGATTCCGAGAACTACGTCTTCCCGCAAGCCGATCCGAAGACGTCGGTCGGTCGCACCACCGAGTTCGTCACGGTGATGAAGGGCTGCGACAACGTGTGCAGCTTCTGCGTCGTCCCGCACACGCGTGGCCGTGAAGTCAGCCGCCCCTTCACCGATGTGCTGCAGGAAGTCGCGCGGCTCACCACCGTCGGCGTGCGCGAAGTCACGCTCGTCGGCCAGAACGTGAACAGCTACCGCGGCGGCATCTCGTTCGCGCAGTTGCTGCTCCGCACCGCGCAGGTTCCGAACGTCGAGCGCGTTCGCTTCACGACCTCGCACCCGCATGATCTGAGCGACGAGCTGATCGAAGCGTTCCGCGTCGAGCCGAAGATCATGCCGCACTTCCATCTCCCCGTGCAGAGCGGGTCGAACGAGGTGCTGGTGAAGATGAAGCGCGACTACACGGTCGCCGCGTACATGGAGCGCCTCAACAAGCTCCGCGCCGCGCGCCCGGGCATCGCCGTCACCACCGACATCATCGTGGGCTTCCCGGGCGAGACCGACGAAGACTTCGAGAAGACGTACCAGCTGTGCGCCGACGTTCGCTTCGATGGCCAGTTCGCGTTCGTGTACTCGCCGCGTCCGAAGACCGTCGCGGGCCTGAAGGAAGTCGAGTGGGGTCCCGTGCCGCACGAGGTGAAGGTGAAGCGGCTCGAGCGCCTCAACGCGTTGCAGAGGCAGTGCTCGCTCGAGGTGATGGCTCCGCTCGTGGGGCAGACCGTCGAGGTGCTCGTCGAAGGGCACTCGCGCACGCGTGAAGATCGCCGCTTCGGCCGCACGCCGCACAACCGGGTCGTGAACTTCGATGGTGACGCGCCGATCGGCTCGCTCGTCGAAGTGCAGGTCGAAGCCGCGAGTCAGTCAGCCCTGAGTGGTCGTCAGCTCAAGACGCTCTCGCTGCCGAACGTGGTGATTCCGGAAGTTGCTCCGGTCGCCGAGTCCTGCGTCGTCGGCTGATCAGCAAACCTCCCGAAACACATTTGAATTTTCACTCGCGGCGCGACTCCGGGGTCGTATCGTCCGGCCGTTTTCCACCCCACAGCACAGGAGTCACCACCATGAAGAAGGTCCTCGCCGCTCTTTCCGCCGTGTCCCTCGCCGTCGTTCTCGGAGTTGCAGGGAGCGCCGACGCCAAAGGCGGCTTCAACAAGGGCAGCTGCACGTTCAACGGCAAGAAGCTGTACGGAAAGATCCAGGAGGTCTCGAGCTTCCCCGACGTGAAGGTGCAGGTCGTCTCGAGCTTCCCCGACGTGAAGGTGCAGAAGGTCAGCTCGTTCCCCGACTCGTGCGGCAAGTGGCAGATGGTGACGTCGTTCCCCGACACCAAGGTGCAGTTCGTCACCAGCTTCCCCGACGTGAAGATCCAGTACGTGAGCTCGTTCCCCGGCGCGAACTGATCCCATGCTCGCCCTGTCCCTCGCGGCGATGTTGATCACGGCGGCGGGCCCCAAAGAGGGGGCTCCTGTCGTGTCGGTGCTCTACTTCGAGAACCTGTCGAAAGACCCTGAGCTGGAGTTCATGCGCAAGGGCTTCGCGGATCTCCTGATCACCGACCTCGTCGCGTGGGACGGCGTGCGCGTTCTCGAACGCACGCGCCTGGAAGACGTGCTGAAGGAACTGAACTTTCAGCAGACGAAGTACGTGGACAAGTCGAGCGCCTCCAAGCTCGGAGGCATCCTCGGCGCTGACTATTTGATCTACGGCACGCTCCTTCCGGGGAGCGGCAAGCTGGTCGTCGAGGCGCGCCTCGTGAAGGCCGCCAACGGAGAGGTGCTCTTCACCGTTCGCGAGACCGACGATCGCGACAAGATCTTCGACATCGAACAGAAGCTCGCCAATCAGATCGTCGCCAAGATCGACGCGGGCCTCACCGCCAACGCGCAGGCGCGCAAGAAGGCCAAGGTGCCCGACCTCGCGACGTTGATCGCGTACAGCAAGGTCCTCGATCTCACCGACCAGGGGAAGATCGCCGACGCGCAGGTCGCGCTGCGGGCGCTGGTCAGCAAGTCGCCCACCTTCCTCCTCGGGCGCGAGCGACAGACCGAGATCTTGAAGCAGCTCGAGGAATACCAGGCCCGCAAGAAGGACCTGCTGACCAACGAGGTGATCGCGCTCGGAAAACGCGTCGACGAAGTGCTGAAGGACGAGGGGAAGTACGACGCGATGAGCATCGACGAGAAGCGGCACTTCCTGATGATCCGCGTGCTCAAGGGCCGCTTCCTGGCGCGCGTGCTGAAACAGCACCTCTCGAAGCACTCCAACTATCTGAAGCTCCCGCTCGAGCAGGACGAGGCGAAGGCCGTCGTGGCCATGCGCAACTGGGTCGAGAACTTCCGCAAGATGCGCAGCGAGTTCGAGCGCGGCGCGCGTCAACACGCCACCGTCTCCAACGGCGTCACCACGCTCGCCGACATGGACGACGGCAAGCTCACCGAAGACGAGCTCGCGCTGGTCAAAGACGGAGTGATCGGCAACCCGCCGCAGGGCAGCGAGATGTGGTGGCAGGAACTCGCCGAGTTCATGTTGCTCGGTGAAGCGAACGACGGAGAGAGTTTCCGCTTCGGCCCCGTGCTCGCCGCCGTCGACCCCAAAGAAGACAAAGCGATTCGCGACGAGCTCGACAGCCAGCTGAAGAAGGCGATCGATCGGCACCTCGCGAAGGACAACTCCGCGCAGTGGGACATCGATCGCCTGATCGATCTCAAGGCCAAAGTCGCGCTGCAGGCGCTCGACTTCGACAACGCGGTGAAGGCGTACCAGCAGTACCTCGACGTCTTCCCGACCGGAGGCAACTCGTCGCGCTACGAGCAGAAGATCAAGGACCTGCTCGAGGGCGGCGGCAACGAGTTCTCGCGCGATCAGCAGTGGCAGCGCGCGATCACCGAGTGCAACGACGACCTGAACGGCGGCTCGCTGAGCATGGAACGGCGGCTCTACCGCACGGGCATTCGCGGCCTCGATCAGATCTCCGCCGAGATCGAGAAGTGCAAGCCGAGCAAAGAGAACCGCATGGGCATGGGCTACGCGTTCCAGCGGCTCGCGGATCTCGCGGCGAAGCAAGACGACTGCAAACGCGCCGAGCTCTATTGGAAGAAGTACTACGAGTTCGCCGGCGGTCAGGCCTCGACCATCGAGACCAACCGCAAGGCGTTCACGCCGTGGTGCGACTTCTCGAATCTCCAGAAGAGCCTGACGTGGTTCAAGCTCGACGGCGATCTGCAGGGCGACTTCCCGCGCCGGCCCGTCTCGATCATGTCGTACGACGACAAGGTGCTGACCATCAGCGCCAACACCGACGGTCCGCGCTACCCCAAGCTCGGAGGCCAGGAGGAATACTTCGATCTGAGACTCGAGCGTCAGAAAGACGGTCAGCTCAAGTGCACGCAGGCGCGCTACCGGTACCGCGACGGCAAATATTACGAGGGCACCTGCGAGGTGAAGCTCACCAGGACCTCGCCCACCAACGACGGCCCCGGCTCGGACGAAGGCACGTGCGAAGTGGCGTTCGACAAGATCGCCGACTTCTACCGAAAGCAGACCGCGCACTGCACGTTCCGCGTTCGCCGCGAGTGAGCGGGCGAAACAGCCCTACCGCTTGCGCGAGCTGAACAA
>JAEUJS010000455.1 GCA_016792935.1 Archangium sp.
GACGCGCGAGAGCGGCCGCACCACGAAGGTGATGGTCTCGAGCTGCGCGTCGGTGAAGCCGCCGTTCGCGCGCGTGGCGAACGAGATGGCGTGCACCGTGCCGCCCATGAAGCGCATCGGCATGAACACGATGTCGGTGAAGCCGCTCTGCTTGAGCTCCAGCACGTCGGACGGCGTGTTCTCGAGCGTGAGCGTGTGCAGCACGCAGCGATCGACTTGCCCGGTCTCGAAGACGCGCGCGAACGGTGAGCGCTTGAAGACCTCGGCGTTGATCAACTCCCACGGCGCTTCGCCGACCTGCGTCTTGCCGGTCTCGATTTCCCAGATGAAACGGCGGCCCACGATGGATGGGTGCAGCGTCTTCACGAACGCCGACATGCGATGCACCGGCACGCCCGCGGCGTTCAAGTCGGGACCGAGGCGCTCGAGCACCGCCATCGGCGTCGGCGCTCCCGGCGCACCGTCCACCAACCAGTCGAAGAGCTCCTGCACCTTCGCGTTGGGCATGGCGCGCATGATGCCATCCGGGCAGGAACTTTCTGGGCGGGTTTCTGGTTAAAACAGACATCCAGTGCTCGAGCCGTCTGCCCCGCCCCCGGGTCCACTTCCGGAGCCCAAACCAGTTCCCCCGCCCGTCTCGTCCGACGGGCGCGCGTTGCGTCTGCTCGCCGAGGTCCGCGCCGCGCAGGCCCGCGCGCTGTGGACGCAGGGGCTGCTCCTCGGGCTCATCGTCGCGCTGGTCTTCCTCGTCGCCGGCTCGTGGGTCGGCGCGTCGCACGCGCGCGTCGGGCTCGGTGTCCTCGTCAGCGGCGGACTCTTCTCGTTCGCGGTGCTGGCGTGGTTCGGCGTGGTGTTGCCCCGCCGCAAAGTCGGAGACGACGCGCGCACCGCGAAGCTCCTCGCCGAGCGACTCCCCGAGCTGAACCTCGACCTGCTCGCCGCGGTCGAGCTGAGCAAGGCGCTCGGTCGCACCGGCGAAGACTTCTCACCCGAGCTGGCCCGCGCCTTCTTGCGCGACGTCGATCTACGCGCCGCGAAGTTGTCGGTGCAGAAGCTCATCGACCAACGCCCCACGCAGCGCGCCGCGATGTCGATGGTGGCCACGGTCTTCGTGGTGCTCACCCTGTTGGTCGTGCAGGGCAAGAAGCTGCGCGAGGGGTTCGCCGCGGCGGTGACTCCGGCCGAGAAGACCGAGCCGTCGCGACGCCAGCCCATCACCGGTGACGTCGAGCTGACCTACCGCTACCCCGCGCACACGGGCCTCGAGCCGCGCACCATCGCGGGCAGCACGGGCGACGTCAGCGCGCCGACGGGCACCGAGGTGACGTTCAAGACGCGCGCAGACCGTGACGTCGAAGCGGCGGCGCTCATCTTCGGTCCCGCGGGGACGCGTGTGCCGCTGCGCGTGGACAAGCGCGAACTCATCGGCAGCTTCGTGGTGAACGAGAGCGGCGTGTTCCACGTGGCGTTCCTCAGCAAAGCCCCCTGGGGCGACGCCGTTGGGTTGCAAGACGGGACGGACCCTGTCGCCGAGGGGCCTGATCAATCCGTCACCGCGGAAGTCGATCAGCCGCCGCAGGCGCGCATCTCCGCGCCGGTGGACAACCTCGAGCTCGACCCCAAGAAACAGGTCGTCACCGTGAAGTTCGACGCCAGCGACGACTACGGGCTCACCACGCTCGACCTCGTCTTCACGCCCGTCGGCGGCAAGACGCAGCGCGTGTCGCTCAAGCCCGACGATGGCCGCACCACGCGCGGGAGCTACCAGTGGGACCTCGCGCCCCTCGCGCTCAACCCCGGCCAAATCGTCACCTACGCGCTCGAGGCGACGGACAACGACGCGGTGAAGGGCAACAAGAAGGGCACCTCCACCACGATGCGCCTCAAGCTCTACAGCTCGGCGGAGCATCGACGTGAAGCGCTGCAGAAGGCCGAGGTGTTGTGGACGCGTCTCATCGACCACCTCGCTGACCGCATGGAAGGTCCCGACCGAGCGCAGGCGACCAACGTCCCGCCTTCCAAAGGCTCCGTGGGCTCGGGGCTCGACGCGATGGTGACGGGCAAGCCGGTGGACGAGCGCGGCACGGTGCTCGCGACCGACTTCATTCAGCTCGCGCACGACCTCAACGAGGAGCAAGACCCGCCGCAAGAACTCCTCGCCGCGATGCAGAACGTCGGTACCGAATTGCGCGACGACGTCGGTCAGGTGTCGACCAATCGCAACTTCCTCCTGCGCTTGAGTGGCCGCATCGCCGCGCCCAACGGCAAGACACAGTTCGTCGACCCGCGCGCGGGCTCGTACACGCAGGACCTGCAGCGGCGTGTGTCCATCTCCATCGAGACCGACATCAAGCACTCCGAGAAGAACGTGCTGTACCTCGAGGCGCTGCTCGACCGCGCGCGGCTCGACGCCATTCGCGAGCTCACGCGGCAGCTGCGCGACGACCGCCAGGAGCTCTCGAAGCTGCTCGACGAATACAAGAACTCGCCCGACCCCGAGAATGGGCAGCGGCTGCTCGACCAGATGGATGCGCTCAAGCAGCGCATGGACGACCTGCAGAAACGCATCGCCGAGCTGTCGTCGAAGATTCACGACGACTTCATGAACGCGGAAGCGCTCCAGGAAATGAACCGTGAGTTCGACATGAACGACGTGTTCGCCGACATGGAGAAGCTCATCCGCGAAGGCAAGGCCGACGAAGCGCTGCGTCGCATGCAGGAATTCTCCATGCAGATGGACCAGTTCCTCGAGAACCTCGACCGGGCCGAAGAGCGCGCCGAACAACAGATGGACCCCGAGCTCGCGCAGCAGTTCACCGAGTTCCAGGACAACCTGCAGGACACCATCGACAAGCAGGACCAGCTCTCCGAGAAGACGCGGCAGCTGCGTGACAAGTACCGCGCCGCGCAGAAGGAACGCATCGCGAAGCAGGGTGAAGCGCTCAAGAAGGAACTGAAGGAAAAACTCGCCGAGCTCGAGAAGAGCTGGTCGCAGGGAGAGCAGCGCTACGGCGCCGAGTTCAAGGAGAAGCTCCGCGAAGCGCAGCAGTCGCGCGCCAACGTCGGGCAGTCGCTCGAGGCGAACGACTTCGACCTCGCGAGCGAGGCCGCCGAGTCGATGGAAAAGCGCGCGTGGGAGATGTCGTCACTCGCCCAGGAGATGTACCGCTGGGAAGACTCCCCGCAGAACCCGCCCGAATACCGGCGTGAGGCGCGTCAGAACGCCGAGAAGTACGCGAAGGACGCGAAGAAGGCGGCCGAGATTTCCTCGAAGCTGCGCGACCTCTTCCCGCAGCCCGGTCAGCAGATGAGCGAGGCCGACCGCCAGCAGATGAACGAGCTCTCGCGTCAGCAGAAGCAGCTGCAGAACCAGGCGGCGCAGTTGCAGCAGCAGATGGACGACATCAACGAGCGCGCTCCCATCTTCAATCAGGACTCGATGGACCAGGCGCAGCAGGCCGGTCAACGCATGCAGGGCGCTGGAGAGAAGCTGCAGGGCAAAGACCCGGGCCGCGGCTTCGGAGAACAGCAGGGCGCGCTGCAGTCACTGCGCGGGCTGCAGCAGTCGATGGGCGAGTCGGGCAACAAGGGCAAGGGCGGCATTCCGCTCCCGATGCGCGGCAAACGTGGTGGTCGCGGCACGAGCAACGAGAAGGTCGAGATTCCCGACGAAGACCCCAACGCCGCGCCGCGCGAGTTCCGCAAGGACGTGATGGACGCGATGAAGCAGGGCCAGCCCGACCGCTACAAGGAACAGAACAAGAAGTACTACGAGGAGCTGGTGAAGTGATCTCCGCGCTCGTCGTCGCGACGCTGGTGCTCGCGCAGACCCCATCAGCAGGCTTGCCTGCTGGGGTAGCCGAGGAGCCCGACCTCTCTTCCGTGAAGGGCGAGGCGAAGGCGCGCATCCAGAACCTCGACCAGTACCTCGACGATTGGGACCTCGAGGCCGCGAAGGGAGAGCTCGCCGCGCTCGAGAAATTGGCGCCCGCCGACATCGAGCCGCTGGCGTACTACCAGGGCCGCATCGCCTTCGAAGAGGGCCGCTACGAAGACGCGTCGAAGCTGCTCGAGAAGGCTGGCCTCACCGACAAGCCCAACAGCTGGGTGCGCCTCGCGAAGGACACCGGGCAAATCGTCGCCAACTACGAGAAGGCCGAGAGCGAACACTTCATCTTTCTGTACCCGAAGGGGCGTGACGCGGTGCTCGTGCCGTGGGCGCTCGAGACGCTCGAGAGTGCGCGCGCTGCGTTGGAGAAGGACCTCGGCTACGCGCCTCCCGGAAAAGTGCGCGTCGAAGTGGTGAGCAGCGGGAGCGAGCTGGCGAAGGTCTCGACGCTCACCAAAGAAGCCATCAAGACCACCGGCACCATCGCCATCTGCAAGTTCAACAAGCTGATGGTGACGAGCCCCCGCGCGCTGGTGCTCGGCTACGACTGGCTCGACACGCTCGCGCACGAATACGTACACCTCGTGGTCAGCAAGAAGAGCCGCAACACCGTGCCCATCTGGATGCACGAGGGCCTCGCGAAGTACCTCGAGTCTCGGTGGCGTGGTCCTGCGGGCGGAGCGATGACGCCTCCCACGCTCGCGTTGCTCGGCATGCGCGTGAAGAAGAACACGCTGGTGCCCTTCGAGAAGATGCACCCCTCGATGGCGTTGCTCCCGACGGCGGAAGACGCGGCGACGGCGTTCGCGGAGGTGTTCTTCGCGTTGAAGCTCATCGACACCGAAGGCGGCCCGCAGGCGCTGGAGCGGTTGCTCGACGAGATGAGCAAGGGCGTCAGTGACCGCGCGGCCGTCGAGCACGTGATGAAGCGGAAGTGGCCGGCGTTCGAAGCGAGCTGGATGGCGTCGCTCAAGAAGCAGCCGTTCCCGAAAGAGCTGATTCCGCCGTCGTCCTTCGAGAAGAAGGAGCTCACCGAGAACAAGAACGCCGAGCCGAAGAAGAAGGCGCGCGAGGTGAGCTTCGGAGATTTCGCCGAGGTGACCGAGAACGACGCGCGGCGTGATGCGCATCTCGGTGAGCTGTTCCGTGAGCGTCAGCGCATGAAGGCGGCGGCCGAGGCGTACGCGCGCGCGCACAAGGTGGTGGGCGACAAGTACGAGTCGGTGTCGAACAAATACGCGCTGACGTTGCTCGAGCTCGAGCGGTACGACGACGCGGCGAAGGTGCTCGAGTCGAGCCTCGTGATGCATCCCGGGGTGTCGGCCACCAACGTGCACCTCGGTCGTATCTATCTGCGCGCGGAGAAGTGGGACGCGGCGAAGACGGCGTATCTCGCGGCCAACGCGGTGAACCCGTTCGATCCTGAGATTCATGTCGCGCTGTTCGTCGCGGCGACGGAGCTCAAGGACGTGAAGCTCGCGGCGCGCGAGAAGGAAGCGGTGAAGCTGCTGCTCTCGCTCGATGACGCGAAGGTGACGGAGCTCGCTCGGCGTTTCTCGGGCATCAAGGATCTCGCGAACGTCGACTTGAACGCGGGCGCCGTAGAGAAGTCCTCCGACACGAAGAAGACGGACGCGGGGACCTGATGCTCGCTCTCTTGCTCTTGCTGCTCGCTGGTGACGTGTTGCCACCGCCACCGCCCGGCGAGTTCAGCCTTCGGCCTCCGAAGACGACCACGGCGGACGGTGGCGTCGTGTCGTGTCAGACGGTGAACGAGTGCTGGCTCGCTCCAGACGGCAGCCCGATGCCGCGGCCCGCGCGCTTCAAGAAGAAGCCGCTGCCGAAGGGCGACTGCGGAAAGAACCTGCTGTGGCTGCGCAATCGGCTCACGTGTGAAGAGAACGTCTGCAAGTCAACGTACATGGGCGACGCGTGCTGATTCCCTGCTCGCTCCCGGTGCGCTCTCGTCATTTGACGGGCACGTAGCTCGTCGGCACGCCGCCGTTCTTCACCAGCTCGTGAAACGTCTCGACGGCATCGGTCGCCTTGCGCTGCAGCGTGGCGTCGGTGCGCACGTCGACCGTGAAGAGTCCGAACCGATTCCGGTAGTCGCCCCACTCGTAGTTGTCGGTGAGTGACCAGTAGTTGAAGCCGATGACGTCGATGCCTTCGTCGCGCGCGCGCTGCAGCCAATAGATGTGGTCGCGCAAATGGTTGCTGCGCGTGTAGCCGTCGCGGCGCGGCAGTCCGTCGTCGGTCGCCATGCCGTTCTCCACCACGTACAGCGGCAGGTGCGGAGCGCGTGCGTGGTAGTCGCGCAGCGCGGTGAGCAACTCGCTCGGGCGGAAATTCACGCGCCAGAATTTGCCGCGACCGGCGTGCGCGACGGACAGGTCGAGCGTGAGCGCGTAGTAGTAGTCGAGCGCGATGAAATCGACGTGATGTGCGACGCGCTCGAAGAACCAGTCGTCGAACCAGCTCGCGGGTGCTGGTTCCCACACGACGTTGGTCGAGACCGGAGCGCCGGCGTCTTCACGATGCAGCAGATCGAACGCGACGACGTGCATCTGAACGAGCCGTGCCTTCGCGCGCTCGACCTCGGCGTCGGGGACGGAGCCGTGTCGGCGTTCGAGCGTGAGGAAGTAGGACGCTTCGTTGAGCGTGACCCACCGTGCACCTCTCGAGCGGTAGCGCCTGGCGACCACTTCGACGAAGTCGCGAAACGCGCGAACGATGGAATCTGAAGCGAGTCCTCCTTCGTCGAGCACCCAGCCGGGCGTGACGAAGTGCAACAGCGTCGGCATCGGCGTCATGCCTCGCTCGCGGAGTGCCTCGAACATTTGGTCGTAGTGCCGGAGGGCCTCTTCATCGACCACGCCGCGCCTGGGCATGACGCGCGCCCACTCGATGGAGAAGCGGAACGTGTCGACTCCGAGTGAGGCGGCGAGCGCGATGTCGTCGCGGAAGCGGCGGAAGAAATCGACCGAGTCGGCGTACGGCTCGTGCGCGGTGCCCGGGCGCGTCGTGTAGCGAGTCCAGTTGCTGTCGGGGAACGAGCCCTCGCTCTGAAATCCGGAGGTCGCGACGCCCCAATGAAAGTCTTTGGGGAGCTTCGAGACGGGCACCGCACAACCGCTCACCACCAACGAGATCAGGAACGCCGTCCGCACATTTCGAGCGTAGCGGGAGAGGGGGAACTCGCGCGCTGCGCTCAGGCGAGTACTGTCGTGTTCGCAGGTCCTGGGAGATTCCATGCACATCGACGGCTTCTCGGTCGACGCCTTCCGGCGCACGGTCGATGACGACCAGATCGTGGTCATCGCGCTCGGGGACGAGCCGGCCGCGCTTCGTGAGCGACTCGGCGGCAACACCGAGACGTGGCTCACCTCGACCTCGCCCCACGCCGCCGAGCTCGACGTGCTGTTCGGTCGCCCCACCGGACTCCCCGAGCTGCTCTTCGTGCGTCACGGCGTCATCGTGCGCTGGTGGCTCGGCCATTCCGGCTCGCTCTCATCGCTCGACGTGAAGCCTGACATTGAGGCGCCGTTCACTCCGGAGCGCTACCGCGCATTGGTCGACGAAGTGCGCGCGCTCAGCGACGTCGAAGCTGCGTGGAGAGAAGTCACTTCGTGGCGCGAACTCCCCGACACGGTGCCGACCGCGTACGCGTTCAACGACGAGACGCTCCGACTCGAGCGCGGCGGCGCGGCGAGCCAGCGTCACAAGAACGGAGAGCTCCTCGGCACGTGGAGACTCCGCAGTGACGGCGACCTCGACCTCTTCTGGAAACGCTTCGTGCGCGAGAACGACGAAGGCACCGAGACCTCCGAGCTGGACCGACGCGAGGTCTGGCAGCTCGGTCAACGCGACGGTCGGGTGCAGGTGAGACCGACGCGCGGTCTGCTCCCGCGGCTCACGGCCTCGCACCGTGTCTTCATCGCCGACGCCTGACCAATTCCGCCCTCAGCGACGCGATGCCTTCACTTTGATGCCCAGCTTGTCGAAGCGCCGCAACACGTCGCGCTCGAGTGACTTCTCGTAGACCTTCGTCCGCTCGGCGTTCTTCAGATGTCCGAAGGGATTACGAGGCGACTCGGTGTCGTCGAAGTCGCAGCCCTCGAACACCGCCTCTCTCGCGCTCTCCAGGTCCATCGTGATGCGCTTCTCGACGCGCTTCTTCTCGCGAGCGTTGAGCACCGGCCACAGCTGCGCGAGCAACGTCCACCCCAGCTGCGAGTGAAACGACTCATCGCGCGTCAGCGCCGTCACCACTTCGCGCGCCAGCGGGTCTTCCGTCACGTCACGCGTCGCGGCGAGCAGCGCGGTGGACAGAGTCTCTCCGATGCACAGACTTCCGGTGAGCGTCTGCACCGCGCGCACCCGCAGCGGCTCCGCTGAATCACTGCGCACCCACTTCGGCTCGCCGGGAATCTCGTCGGTGCCGCCAAGCGCGTTCACCAATCGCCGGCACAGCTCGACGTGCCGTGCTTCATCGCGCACCACGCGGACCGCGGCGGTCAACGTGTCGAACGCGCAGCCCAGCTCCGTCAGCTCGAAGAGGAACTCGGTGAAGCCGACCTGCGAGCGATACTCGTCGAGCGTGCGCAGCTGCCACGACTCGCGCGCCCAGCTGATGGTGTCTTCGTCGTAGCGGCTCGGGTCGAACGCCTCGAACGACTTCGCGTGCAGCGCCTCGGGCAACGCCTCGTCGAAGAAGCGCCGCTGATTCGTCGCGAGTCCGGAGTCGGCCGCGCCGAGGTGAAGGATGGGCTGCGTCATGAAGTTACAGGCGGCAGTTTCGTTTGAGAAAGCCTTCGAGCGCTTCACGCACGCGCGGAACTTCCGCGAGCAACGTCGTCGCCTCGGCGACCAGAATCAGATTCGCGCTCTCGTCAGACGTCGCAGGCTGAGCACCTTCGGCAACTTCGCCATCATGCTCGCGGCGGCCGAACTGAATGGCGGCTCCAGCTTCCGAGCGATGCGCGCCCCACTCTTCCAGCGCGCTCACCAGCACCGACAGCGGCCGCGGCTCGCTGCCCAGCAACGCCGCGAGGCCCGGAGTCGGAGTCAGCGCCACCTCGGTCGTCAAACCAAACGGAGTGATCTCCGCCGTCACACCCTCGAGCGTCGCCGCGTTCAGCTGCGCGAGCGCCTCTCCGATGCTGACGCGCCGAGGCCGATTCACGTTGCGAATCGGAGGGGGCGGCGCCGTCACATCGGGCTGCAACTTCGGCGGAGACGAGCGCGGCGCGGCCTTCACCGCCGGCTTCTTCTTCGCGGGCTTCGTGGCGGAGACCTTCTTCAACTTCGGCGCGACCTTCGTCTTCTTCGCCGAGGCCGACTTAGGCGTCGCCTTCGTTTTGGCCCGAGCCGCGGGCTTCTTCTTGACCTTGCTCACGCGGAGCCTCCCAGGTGCTTCTTACTCCTTCCCACCCGAGAGGAAGCCCTGAGAGCAAACGCTTCGCGACATCCGCCACCGAATCCCCGCCGAGGATGGCGAGGGGCGACAGGTTCTGCGTCAGCGACGCCGAGAACTGCTGCGCGCCGAGCGTCTTCAACGTCGCCACCAACTCAGGATGCAGCGCGGCCATCTGTTCCTTGAACGCCGCCGCCCGCGCGTCGAGCTGCTGGCGTTCCACTGCCACGCGCCGCTCCATCGACGCCGACTCAGCGGTGGAACGAACGCCGAGCGCCTCCGCGTCAGCCCGCGCGCGACCGAGCGCTTCGAGCCGCTGCGCCTCTGCCTTCGCCTCGACCTTCGCCACCTGCACCGCGCGACGCGCGACCTCGAGCTCGGCCTCGACCACCAGCGTCTCTCGCTGTGCAGACCAGATGGCGCGCGCCACGGACTCCCGCGTCTCCTCAGTCGCGAGACGGAGCTGTTCTCGCTTCCGCGCGACCTCTGCGGTGATGGCGGTGCGCTGTGCGTCCGTGAGCAACGTCTCGACCGCTTCATCGAGGATGGACACGTCGAGCACCTCGACGTCGTAGACGCTCATCCCGTTCTCATCGAACTCGCGGCCCGCACGCTTCTCGGCCTTCTTCTCGCCGAGCACCGCGGTGCGCAGAATCTCCGCCGACGCTGCGTGGAAGCGCTCGATGCCGACCATCCGCACCGCCGCACGCACCAATGAGCCAAGGTGGTCGCACAACAACCCGACGTAGTTCGGCACGGAGAACCAGCGCGCATCATCGACTCCCTCGCGGTGCACGAAGCTCACGCGGTACGACAACTTCACCTCGAGCTCGACGTGGTCCGCGGTGCGCACCTTGACCATGTCGCTGACCTTGTTGCCTTCGACGCGCAGGAAACACGTCGCGAGCAGAGCGTCAGCGCTCTTCGGAGTTCCGGTGCTGAGCTCCAGCGTCTCCAGCGTCTCGTCGAACGCCAGCACCCGCACCGCCGGGCCGCGCACCACTTCACGAGACTGCGTGCCGGTGACGAGCACTGCTTCTCCGGGCGGAATCACGATGGTCGGAGCACGCGAGGCGTCGTGCTTGCCCAACTTCCACCGCTTGCTGCTCTCGACATCGAGCGCACGCGTCACGCGTTCGACCTGCGTTGGATCCGGCAGCAGCGCGGCGGGGCCTTCGACGGTGCGCACCGCTCCGGTGTGGAGGTCGCGCAGGTACACGGCTTCCTTCGCAGCGAGCTGAACGGCGGCGACTTCTCCGAGCACCTCGACTGATTCGTTGGGGAAGAAGTAGCCCTCGCGCGCGTGCACGAAGAGCTCTTGCCCCGCCTCGTAGCGACCCGCAGGCACTGCATCTCCGTCTTTCGCTTCGAAGCCCTGCAACACGCGCACATGCAGTCCGCGGTCACGCTTGAGCGGCCACGCGGCGAACACGCGCCCACCGTTCTTGATGAGGAACTCTTCCCACGCCTCGGGGAAGACGACTGCCGGACCGCGCTCGTAGCGACGACGGCCTTTGGGTCCGCGCAGCACGCAGTACTGACCGTCGAGCAGCGTGACGGCGTTGCGCACGTAGCCGCCCTTCTCTTCCGCCAACACCTCGAGGCCGGTGCGCGGAATGAAGAAGCTCACCTCGCTGCCCTTGATGATGCGCTCGGTGCCGATGACGGACTTCTCTCCTTCGACGGCGTCGTAGACGCGCAGGCGCAGGTACTGGTCTTCGGAGAGCTCATGTCCCGCGACGACGCGCGCCTTCTGTCCCGGCCAGAGCGGAAACGTCGCGGGGCCAGGCACGACGACGCGCCGACCGACCTGCAGCTCGACCGCGGAGTTGTTCCCCTTCACCGGCTTCACCGTCGCGTCCTTCGCGGGGTTCTCGAGCACCACGTACTGCGCGCTGCTCGCCGTCACGAAGGCCTGCACGCCGGTGCCTTCTTCGTTGCGCACCGGAAGGAAGCGATCGTTCTTCAGCTCCACCAACCGCTCCGTGTTGGACAGGGAGATTTTGGTGGGGCCGACGTACAGCACGATGTCGCCCTTGGTGAGGTCCTGCACGTAGGCGTATTCGTTGCTCGCTACGAGGATGTCGCGCTCTCTGCTGTCTCTGTCGGCCATGCGCTTCGACAAAGCGAGCGATGTGCCACGCGTATCTGTGCGGAGCACCGTGGAGCGGTGCTCCACTTCTGATCAGCCGCTCAGAGTTGGGCCATCCACTTCGCGAGCGAGGGCGACCGCGAAGTATCCAGCGGCTTTGGGGCGCCCTTGATCAGCTCGCACATCTTCGTGTCGTTCGAGAGGTCGTTCTCCCGGACGAGCGTCTTCGCGGCGTCCCGAGACAGCGACTCGGGGTTCTTGAGCAGCTGAGCGATGGCGATGATCCAGGCCTCGATCGCCTTTTCAGGCAGTCCGCCAATGATCTCGAGGTCCGCGCGTTCTTCTTTGAGCTGCGCGTGGGCGGCTTCGAGCAGGTTGACTCGCTCCGTACTTCCGTCCGAGTCGCGAGCCCAAAGCAACACCTCCGCGCCCGCTTCGTCTGCGAGCAGGGCGGCGCCCTGAAGCGTGCGCGTGTCGCCATGGGCTTGGCCCACGCGGTACTTGCGCACGTCCTTCCAGACGACGCCTCCGATGACGGTGCCTTCGCGGCGCGTTCGAAAGAGTTCGGCCAATACGCCGTCGGTTCTCTTTGAGAGGTTTCGATACTCGGGCGATTCAGACCACTTGCCGATTTCGGCTGGTCCCTCGCCAGTGACGAACAGTTTCATTTCGTCCCAGTTGCCTTGCTCTCGAAGAGTGGCGCCTCGGAGATTCCATCTGCGTAGCTCAGCCAGAGTTCGCCCAGTGCGTACACGCTCGATCGTTTGGCGAAGTTCGGAGTCGAAGCGATCGGCGTGAACTTCGTGCCTTCTGCTTCGGTGCGCGTCACGAGCGTGACTTCGTCGGGCTGCAATTCGTTGACGACGAGCGGACTGTGAGTCGCCAAGACCACCTGCGTAGTCTTCGAGATCTCTCGAAGAACCTTCATCACCACGCCGATGCGCGCTGGGTGAAGGCCGTTCTCTGGCTCCTCGATCAGCAGAAGTGACGTGGGGGCCAAGTAAGGAACGAGCGCGAACGCCAGGAAGTAGAGCATTCCTTCGGACATGTGCTCGGGACCGACTATTGGGCCGTTCCTGAGCTTGACGCCGATTCGCCGCCCTTCACTCGTCGTCGAGAGCGAGAACTCTTCGACGGTCGGGAAGAGCGCAATGAAGGACTTCTCGATCTCGAGGTAGTTCTTCTTGCTGCGCGCAAAAACCGCATCGAGAAGTGCACCGAGCCCCTGACCGCGATCATTCGCGAACTGCAACGGCTGACTGTCGGTCAGAAGTGGAAGCGGTGCGCGAAGGTGGTCGGGATCGAGGCGGAGCGTTCGGGCGCTCGCCCAGTTTTCGTGCGTCCCCTCCGGAAGACGATCAACCGCCTGGCCAGCGACAATCCACTGCCAGCCCTCACGAACTCGATAACTCATCGTGAGGTTGCCCTTCGTCGCGGCCAGGTAGTCGCTGGGCGGTTTAGTCTGCAAAGGGAAGAGGGAAGCAGCTTTGAGCGCCTCCAACGTCTTCGACTTGCCGGAATCGTTCGGGCCAATCAGCGCGTGCAGTCTCGTGAGACCGCCCAGCCGTGCGGCTCTGATTGGCCCGTGCCCTTCGGCATACAGAGAAGTGAAGTGAGGAAAGGCGCTCATCGAAAGCCAGACTACTTCTGATCAGACTTCCCGACGAAGAACGTGCACTCGCGGACCGGCTGAGGCGGGTACTTCGGCGGAGTTCCCTGCGTGCACATCAGGAACACCGAGCGCGCGGTCTTCACCTCACGCAGGAACTGGCACGTGGTGCACTTGCTCTGAGGGAAGGGCTGATCAGACACGCTTGGCATCTTCGCATCGTGTGTTGGATTCTCCTCCAGCATGCCCTTGTCGGAGGAAGACCTCGCGCTGGCCCGAGCCTGTCTGGAAGGTGACGCCACCGCGCTCTCCTCACTCGAGACGATGCTGGTCACCGAAGTGCGCCGCGCCGTCAGCCCGCTCGACTCGACTCCGCACTTCATCGACGAGGTGACGCAGCTCGTGCGCGAGAAGCTGCTGGTGCACAAACGCCTCGCCAACTTCTCGGGAGGGGGCGCGTTGGCCGGCTGGCTGCGCACCGTCGCCGTGCGAGTCGCCCTCAACGCGCGCCGCAGCGCAGGAAAAGAAGAGCTCGTCTCGCAGCTGCCTGACGCTCCGCTCGCCGACCCTGACCCCGAGCTCGCGCTGTTGCGTGCCCGGCACCGTGAAGCGTTTCGCGCGGCGTTCGCCGAAGCCGTGAAGGTGCTCTCGCCGCGCGACCGCACGATTCTGCGGCTGACCAGCATCGACGGGCTGAGTCTCGCCGCCGTCGGCCAGATGTACGGGAAGGACGCGTCGACCGTTTCCCGCTGGCTCGCCGCGAGTCGCGACGTGTTGCTGCAGAAGACGCGCGCCACGCTGGCGCAACAGCTTCAACTCTCCGACTCCGCCCTCGACAGCGTCATGCGCGCCGCCGACAGCGAGCTGCACTTGAGCATCGCCCGCCTGCTTCAGAGCTCGACCCCGTAAAATCGAGTCGCATGAATCGGTCATTGGACGCCACTTTCATGCGACTCGATTTGGCCAGGGTCCGGCCGACCAAAATGCAAGGCCTCGCGGCGGGCTGTGTCTTCTCCTCAGGAGGAAGAAATGTGCCCTGATGAGAACGAGTTGCTGAAGTTCGCGAGCGGTGCCGCGGGTGAGCTCCCGGCCCTGGAAGCGCACCTCGACGGTTGCGAAGACTGCCGGCGTGCAGTGGCGGCGGCGGCTTCAGAGCGCACCCTGCCGACGCAAGCCGTCACGCACACGCTCTCACCCGGTCAGCGCGTCGCCCGCTACGAAATCGAGCGCGAGCTCGGCCGCGGAGGCATGGGCATCGTCTACCAGGCGCGCGACGTGACGCTCGATCGCCGCGTGGCGCTCAAGCTGCTGCACGCGCGCCGAGATGAAGCGGCACAGGCCCGACTCCTCCGCGAAGCACAGGTGATGGCGAAGCTCACGCACCCCAACGTGGTGCCGGTCTTCGAGCTGGGCGAGTGGAAGAGCGACCTCTACCTGGTGATGGAGCTGGTGAACGGCGTCACGCTCGAGCAGTGGTTGAAGCGCGAGAAGCACCGCCGCTCCGACATCATTCATGCCTTCGTTCAGGCGGGCCGTGGACTCGCCGCTGCACACGCAGCGGGCGTGGTGCACCGCGACTTCAAGCCAGCGAACGTGTTGGTCGGTGGTGATGGCCGCGTGCGCGTGACCGACTTCGGGCTCTCGCGGCCGGGACCTGCGCTCGAGCTCCCGGCGACCGACAGCGCCGTCGTCACGCGCGACGGAGCCATCGTCGGCACGCTCGCGTACATGTCTCCCGAGCAGATCGACGGGAAGACGGCCGACGAGCGCAGCGACCAGTTCTCATTCTGCGTGTCATTGGTGGAAGCGCTCAGCGGCCTGCGTCCCTTCGAAGGAGAGAACTGGGCGCAGCTCGCGCAGGGTCTGGCCAAGAAGCCGCGCCTCTCTGGAGTGCCGCGTGCCCTGCGCTCCGTTCTCCGCAAGGGCCTCGAGCGAGATGCGTCGCGTCGCTACACGTCACTCACCGCGTTGCTCAACGCCATCGAGCGCAGCCAGCAGCTCGGGTGGAGCGCCGTTGCCGCCACCGCCGCCGCCGCGCTCGTCGCCGCAGGGGTGTATTTCTTTCCGACGCTCGCTCCGCAGCCGGCGGCGCTGGGCAAAGACCTCGTTCCCATCGTCGTCGCCAGCCGCGACCTGCAACCCGGCACCGTCGTCACCGCCGACATGCTCGAGCAACAAGTGATGCCGAGGGAACGCGTCACCACCTCGTTCGTCGCGCACGACTCGCTCAGCTACATCCTCAATCAGAAGGTCATCGTGCTGGTGCAGAAGGGCGACCCCATCACCTGGCAGCAGTTCGAGACGGCAGACAAGCCGAGCCTCGCGAATGAGGACTACGTGCCAGTGGTGATGGCCGCGGTGGACATCGTCGACGGCACGACCGTGACGATGGAGATGATTCAGCAGCGCAACATGCCGTCGATGTACGTCACCAGCTCGGTCATCAAGCCCGACGCCGCGTCGTACATCGTGGGGCAGAGAATCCTCGTGCCGGTGCAGAAGGGCGACGTGTTGCTGTGGTCGCAGTTCGAGACCATCAAGAGCAACACATCGATGGTGACGGTGATGGTGGCCGCTCGTGATTTGCCCGAGGGCTCGGTGCTCAGCAAAGACCGCGTCATGCAGGAAGAGATCCCCGAGTACATGGCGACCAGCTCGGTGATGCGGCCCAGGCAGTCGGGGCACCTCTGGGGTCACGCGCTCAAGGGCAAGCTGCGCAAGGGCGACCTGATTCTGTGGAGCAATCTGTCCGACGAGATGTTCATGGAAGACGGGCTCGACGCGAACTCGGTGACGGAGCTGGTGAAGAAGAACATGAGCTCGCTCGCGCCGTGTCTGCAGAAACCGCCGCTGGGCGTGCCCCAGACGAACATGGTGTGGAGCGTTCATCCCGATGGCTCCGCGTTCGACGTGCACCTCGAAGAGAAGGACCTCACCGGCAGCGAGCTCGAGTCGTGTCTCTCGAAGGCGGTCACCGCGCTCAGCTTCCCGAAGTCGAAGCGGCCGACGGTGGACGCGTCGCTGCAGTTGGTGTTCGCACCGGCGCAGTGAACCAGCGTTGACGGGCGAGGAGCGTGCGAGTTCGCTTGGCAGTCCATGGCACGTGAGAAGCCGCTGAGCACCGCACGCCGTCTCGAGAGAAGTCTTCCGAAGTTATCGCCGCTGATGCGCGAGGCGTACGCCTCGATGTGGACCGACGCGCAGTGCGATGCGTGGGGCCGGAGAACGAAGGGCCCCGAGGTCGCGAAGCAGGCCAACGACTGGCTGCAGCTCGCCGACAAGGCGCTGCGCGCCGAGGGAGCAGAAGACATCCCGTGGTCGCGGCAGAGACTCGCGTGGGTCGCGTCGCTGACGGTGCAGCTCGAGAACGAGCTCGCGGGGAAGCTGGACGATGAGAGCTCCGCGGCGCGGCATGCGCGTGACGAGCACCTCGCGGCCGCGAAGCATCTGCGCGCGAAGACGTTGAGCCGCATGTCCTTGCTCGTCGGCGGCAACGGAGAGCGCGGCGCGGCGCTGGCAGTGGCGAACAAAGACAGCTGCAACGCTGACGAGGTCGCCTCGACGCTCGGTGCGCTCGCCAACTTGCTGCATCTGTGGCGAATGGAAGCGCGCCTGCGGCTCCTGGCAGACGAGCTGGGGCTCGATGAGACCGTGGTGCGTGGGCTGCGTGAGTCGAAGAGTCAGCTGGCAGAGGCCGAGCTGAACGCGGCGAGCCTGCGTCCGTCGCGCGGTGATGGGCCCGCGCTCAACCGCGTGGAAGGAAGGTTGCTCCGCGAGTTGCGCGCGCTGCAGCTCGCGTTCGGAATGGCGCGCGACCAGGGGCTGAATGCGCCGAAGTTGCCGGTGCGGGCGGCGCTCAAGTCGATCTTCTCGAGTCGGCAGTCCACCGAAGTCGAGGAGTAGTCGCACGCACTCCGCACGAAGCGACGCTGGAGGCGCACGCAGTCACGCCGGAGGCGCACGCAGTCGCTCGGGAGCTGCACGCAGTCTCGCCGGAGCCAAACGCAGTGACCCCGGAGGCGCACGCAGTGACTCCGGGGGCGCACGCAGTCGCTTGGGAGCTGCACGCAGTCACGCTGAAGGCGCACGCAGTCACGCCGGAGGCCCACGCAGTCACGCCGGAGGCCCACGCAGTCACGCCGGAGGCGCACGCAGTCGCTTGGGAGCTGCACGCAGTCTCGCTGAAGGCGCACGCAGTCACGCCGGAGGCCCACGCAGTCGCTCGGGAGCTGCACGCAGTCCCGCTGGAGGCGCACGCAGTCACGCCGGAGGCGCACGCAGTCACGCTGGAGGCCCACGCAGTCGCTCGGGAGCTTCACGCACTCACGATGGAGGCGCACGCAGTCACGCCGGCTTCCAGCCGCCGCAGTCGCGACTCGGCCACCAGCCCCGCGCGCCGTACCTGCACGGTCGCTCGAGGCCCTACCTGTCGTGGCCATGCACCCCGGTGTCCGCGTGCGTCCTGCACGGCGAGCCGACGAGCGCGGTGGTGACGGCGCGGCACCTCGCGACAAGTCACCGCTCATCATGCGTGGCGAGTTCGCCTTGCGACTCCCGAGCGTGTCTCGTCCAGCCCGTTAGACTCCCGCCATGCGAGACATCATCCACACGCTCGAGCAGCAGCACCGCGCCCTGGAGAAAGAAGTCGCCATGCTCGAAGGCGCGCTCGCAGCGAAGAGCGCGCGTGGCGTCCGCTCCGCGCTCGACAAGCTCGAAGGCATGCTCACCGTGCACTTCACGCTCGAGCAGAAGGAGTTCTACCCGCCGTTCCTCCAGCGCGTGGAACAGGCAGACCCCGAAGCCAACAAGCTCGTGCTCCTCTTCCACCAGAACCTCGAGCGCATCGCGCTGGGCGTGCTCGCCTTCTTCCGCCGATGGAACGGCGAGCTCGAACCCGCGCGCCTCTCCGAGCTGAACGGAGAATGGAAGACCACGCTCAAGGTGCTGTCCGGCCGCCTGCGCGACGAAGAGAAGGTGCTGCACCCCATCTACGTGCGCCTGTTCGGAGCGCCTCCGACGAGCTGATCAATCCTCATCGACGAGCGGCGGCGGAGACGACTCACTCGCACCCAACACCGCCGCCGTGATGGCGCCCGACACGCCCAGCCCAATCGCCACGCTCCCCGTGCCGAGCAGCGCGTTCGCGGCTCCCGCACGCTCGAGCGCCTGTGGCCGCGTCAGCGTCGTCACCACCGGCTGCTCCGCGAGCGCGGCGTCGAGCTGACCCTTCGCCACCGCACCGGCGATGAGCAGCGCGATGCCCACCACGCCTACGCCGAGCGACGTGAAGCCGATGACCTTCGGCGCCGCAGACGGAGCGGCACGCGACGTGTCCACCCACTCGGGCTGCGGCACGACCTTCACGGGCGGCTTCTCGACCTCGGGCTTCGGGTTCTCCGCGACCGGCGCGTCCTTCAACAGCCGCGTCGAGAGCTGATGCGCGAACACCTGCGCCTCGGGGCTGCGCTCGAACTTCTCCACGTTGCTCACGAGGAACGTCTGCTGCAACACGACGGCCTCTCCATCGACGGCGTCGAGGTCCACCGTCACGCCCTTCTTGCTCTTCACGATGGTCATGCCGACCACCACGCGCTTCCGCTCGCGCGCCAGCGACTGCAGACAGGCGCGGTCCGCACACGTCTCGTTGACGACCTCGGCCTTCACGCTGACGTCCTCGAGCGCCTTCGCCAACTTCGTCCGCAGCTCCGCTCCTGCGGGAGCAGGAAGGCCGAGCGTCGAGCGTTCCACCACCACCACGTCGGCGGCGGCAGAGACGATGAGCGTGAGGGCGAGCGCGAACATGGTGGTCACTTCTTGAAGAACGTCTTCTCGATGTCCGCCAACTCGGACCAGCACTTGTCGGGCGCCGCGCTGCAGTAGCGCGCCTCGTCGAGCTGCAACTTCGCTGCGCGTCGCAGGTCTTCCGGCAACGTCTTCGCGCGCTGATTCAGCTCACGCCACTTCTTGTTCACGTCCTTCTGCGTGTGCCGCTCCGCCTTCGCCGGAGCCTTCGGTTTGGGGGGCTGCGGCTCGGGTTTCACCACCTCGACCGGCTCCGGCTTCACCACCTGGACCGGCTCGGGCTTCTCCACTTCGACCGGCGGAGGCAGCTCGACCACCGGCTTCACTGGAGGCCGCGGTGTCTCATCAGGAAGACGCAGCGCGACGAACGCACCGCCAAGCACCGCAATCACACACACCAGCGCGACAGGCACTTTCCAGCTGCCGCCACCCTGAGAGGGATGTTCATCGGTGGTCTCGCGCGACGCCGCATCGGCAGCGGGCGCCACGGGACGCACGCGCGTGGGAACGACTCCGGCCGCGAGCGCTTCGCCCAGCCGCTCGAGCTGCTCCTTCACTTCCTGCGCGGACGCGGGCCGTTTCTGCGGGTCTTTCTCGAGCAGCCGCATCACCAACTTGTCGAACTCCACCGGCACCTGCGGAGCCGACGTGCGCAACGGCCTGGGCGCCAACGTGCGATGCGCGTCGAGCAGCTCGTGCAGGTTCGCCGAGGTGAACGGCGGATGACCACTGAGCATCTCGTACAGCACACAGCCGAAGCTGTAGAGGTCGGTGTACGGCCCGACGTTCTCTCCGCGCGCCTGCTCGGGAGCGACGTACAGCGGCGTGCCTCCCACGCTCGTCTGCCGCAGCGAACGCGCGCCCTTCTCACCGCGCCGCGCGAGCCCGAAGTCGAGCAGCTTGGGAAACACCGAGCCGTCGTGGAGCTTCAGCAGGAACACGTTGCCTGGCTTCAGGTCGCGGTGAATCACGCCCGCGGCGTGCGCAGCGCCGAGCCCGCTGAGCATCGGAATGCAGATGGACAACGTTTCCTTCGGGCTGAGCGGCGCGCGCTCGGCCAGCACCTGCTCGAGCGATTGTCCCTCGAGCAGCTCCATCACCAGGAAGGCGTCGCCCGCGGGGGTCTCGCCGAAGCTGAAGACGTCGATGATGTTCGGGTGCCGCGCGATGGACAGCGAGCGCGCTTCCTCGAGGAAGCGACGCGCGTGGTCGGGGTCATTCGCGTACTCGCGGCGCAGCAACTTGATGGCGACGGGCCGGCCGATGACGGGGTGCTCTCCGCGGTACACGACGCCCATGCCCCCGGTGCCGAGCGGAGCGAGGACGCGGTACTCGCCCAACATCGCGCCGATGAGTGGGTCGGTCGCGCTGCTGATGGCGCGCACCGTCGTCACTTCGAGCGGAGCCGCCGGCACATCAGGGCCCGTCACCAGCTCCGGCTGACGTCGCACGGCCGGAGGATCGACGATGGCCGGGTTGGCGCGAATCACCGCGGGCCGTCGCTGCGTGGCATCGGCATCACCCGGCTCCGCCCACGGCACTTCATGGCGACCCGTCAGCTGATCTCGCTGAACGGTGGAATCGAGACCGGCGTCCACTCCCGCGTGCGTCGGAGGCGGAACGATGTCGCGCGAGTGTCGACGCACGGTCCGCTCGAACGCGCCTTCCTCGCTCGGAGGCGGAACGAGGTCGCGCGAGTGCCGACGCACGGCTGAATCAGCAGGCGAGCCGGCTGCGTGACGCGGGTCCAACGGTGCACCTTTGTCTCCCGCATCTCCCGCGTGCGCGGCGTGTTGTGTCGTCGAGACCTCACGTGACTGACGTCGCGCGTTCGGGAGCGCGGCCTCTCGCACCGTCGGCGCGTGCGGCTCCTCGTCGATGGTGAGCGCCGCGTGCGCAGGCCGCGCCATGGACGGGTCGGTCGGTGCGTCTCCGCGCGCGGCCTTCAGGCGCTCCAGAACACCGTCATCGTGTGCGTCGTCGGTGGCCATCAGAGTTTGTTGAACCACGGAGAGCGCGCCACTCCCGGCGATGGCGGCAAGGAACCTGAGATGAAGACCGTCACCACGCCCGCGTCACCGCCAGGCA
>JAEUJS010000461.1 GCA_016792935.1 Archangium sp.
TGCTCGCTTCGGCACCGGGCACGGACTTCTCGAGCACGACCACTTCGATGTCGTTGCGCTTTCGCAGCTCGAGCGCGATCGACAGCCCCATGATCCCACCGCCGACGACGATGATCTTCACAGGCCACCATCCATCAGCACCATGACTGGCACGGGTGAGTTGTCCTTCGTGTCTTTCGCTGGCTGTCGCGCGATCGCCCCAGCCGACTGGTCGGCTGAGCTGCCCTGATGGGTGCGCCACCAGAACCATGCGAAGGCGAACAGCGCGAGGGTCATCAGCACGAGCGTGCGGGTCGGAAAGCGAGCCACGCGCGCTGCAATACACCTGCGCCTGCGCGAAAGCTCGTTGCAGTCAGCCGATCTCCGCGTAAATGACAGCCCGTCTTCATCTCTCTTCAAGGCTCAAGGAGCGGTCGTGGCTGACACTTTCGACGTGGTGATCATCGGTTCTGGTCCTGGCGGTTATGTGGCGGCGATTCGCGCCGGTCAGCTCGGTCTGAAGACCGCGATGATCGAGAAGGACAAGAAGCTCGGCGGCACGTGCTTGTTGCGCGGCTGCATCCCCACCAAGGCGCTGCTCTACACGGCTGAGCTCTACAGCCACATCCAGCACGCGGCGACGTTCGGCATCAACACCAGCAACCCGAGCATCGACTGGGCGCAGGCGCACAAGCACAAGCAGAAGGTCGTCGACAAAGGCGCGGGCGGCATCGAGTACCTGATGAAGAAGAACAAGGTCACCGTGTTCCGCGGCGTCGGCAAGATCGCGGGCAAGGGCAAGGTCGAGTTCACCGCGAGCGAGGGCGGCGCCAAGTCCGTCATCGAGGCGAAGAACATCATCATCGCGACTGGCTCGGTGGTGACCACGCTCCCGAGCATCACGCTCGATCACAAGCGCATCTTGTCGAGTGACTCGATCCTCGAGCTGCCGGTGATCCCCAGGTCGATCATCGTGCTCGGCGCTGGAGCGGTCGGCACCGAGTTCGCGTCGATCTTCAACCACGTCGGCTCGGAAGTGACGCTCGTCGAGTACATGCCCAACGTGCTGCCGATCGAAGACGTCGACGTCAGCAAGGAGCTCGAGAAGCACCTCAAGCGCCGCAAGATGAACGTGATGACCAACACCAAGTTCGAGAAGATCGAGACGACCTCGAGCGGCGTGAAGGTGACGGTCGCGCTGCAGGACGGAACGAAGCAGGTGCTCGAGGCGGAGTACTTCCTCTCGGCCGTCGGTCGCGGCCCCGTCACCAGGGACATCGGCCTCGAGTCGATCGGTCTCGCGGTGGGCCCCAAGGGTCACATCACGGTCGACGGCATGATGCGCACCAGCGTGCCGAACGTGTTCGCGATCGGTGACGTCACGCCGCACCCCGCGCTCGCGCACTGCGCGTCGGCCCAGGGCATCGTGGCCACCGAGTTCATCGCGGGGAAGAACCCGCGCCCGCTCAACTACGATCGCATTCCGAACGCGACGTACTGCTACCCCGAGGTCGCGTCGGTCGGTCTGACCGAGAAGAAGGCCAGGGAGCGCGGCTACGACGTGAAGGTCGGCACCTTCCCGTTCTCGGCGGTGCACAAGTCGACGATCTCGGATCAGGCGATCGGTCTCGTGAAGATCGTCAGCGACAAGAAGTACGACGAGGTGCTCGGTGTGCACCTGGTGGGCCCGCACGCCACCGAGCTGCTCGCTGAGGCGTGTGTCGGTCTGCAGCTCGAGATCACCACCGAGGAGCTCGCGCACACCGTGCACGCGCACCCGACGCTGTCGGAGATCATGAAGGAAGCCGCCGAGGCGACGCTCGGCCACGCCATCAATCTCTAAGGCTCACAGCGATTCAGCTCGCGCGAAGCAAGGCGGCAGCCTCGTTGGGTCTCTTCGAGAGGGACCACGAGCGCTGCCGCGGTTCTTTCGGCACCATGACCACGGGGCAGGCCGTCTCGTGAAACCACGATGGTCGGGCGCCGAACCAGTCGAAGAGCGGCCGTTCCGCCTGGGGAACGAAGATCACGTCGGCGTTGCACTGCTGCACCAGTCGATGGCGCGACTTGCGCGTGTCGGCTTCGGCGACGGCCACCTTCGCGCTGCGGGTGAGGCCTTGCTGGGCTTCTGCGCGCAGCAGGTCCGCCGCGGTCTCGGGGTGGAGTGGGATCTTCTCGTCGTACAGCACGGGGATCGTGAGCTCCGGCAGCGCGCTCAGCAGGTGGAGCTGCGCTCCGAGTGACTCGGCGTATTCGATCGCGAACGGCAGCTGCGGATGCGACTTCGCCTTGAGATCGATCCAACACGCCACGTTCTTCGTCGGGAGATGCAGCCGCGTCACGTTCGCGTTCGGTCCCATCGTCCAGACCGGCAGTCGCGTCGCTTCGAGCAACTGCAGCCGCAACGACGAGTGCCCCGGTCGCGGAAGCCACACGCCTTCCGACGCAGGCAGCAGCAGCAGGTCGACCGGAGCCGTCGCGCACTGTCTCACCACGCGGTCCACCAGGGCGCCGCGCGCGAGAATCCGTTCCGAGTTCGGATAGCGATCGGCCTCGGCGAAGAAGCTGGTGAGTCGCTCCGCAGCGAGCGCGGCGTCGTCACCGTCGCCATGCACGTGCATCAACGTCAAGTGCGCGTGGAGCGCGTCCACCAACTGCGCGACGAACGGAATCGCGCGGAAGTCGAGCTCGGTGAAGTCGATCGGAAACAGCAGTTCGAGTGGTCGCATGGAGATCAGTAGACGAAGCCGTGAACGGCGCGCACTTCGGTCGGGAGCTCCTGCTCTCCGAGGTGCTGACGCAGGTTGAGCTCGATGGTGTTCGACAGCGAGGTGAGCGGCGTGTCGTGCACCGCGTTCTCGAACGGCGCCTCGAGATCGCGCCCGATGGTCTCGAGCAAGATGAAGATGAAGCTGACCAACGTCGAAGCGATCGGCGTGATGAGGCCCAGCGTGCCGACGAGGCCGATGGGCAACATCACGCAGTACATCGCGACGAGCATTCGCGGGAACACCTCGTACTGACGCGGGAGCGGTGTGTTCTTGATGCGCTCGCAGCCTCCCTGCACGTTGCAGAGATCGACCAGCGTCGAGTCGAGCTGCGTGAGCCGAATCGAATCGAGGCGTCCGGCCTGGAACAACTTCTTGAGCACCTTGCCCATCGAGAGCAGCAGCGCCGCCGGCACGTTCTTTTCCACTCGCAGCTTCTCGACCACCTCGCGCGGGAGCAGCGTTTGCAACTCGGGAAACGGATTCTGCTTTCTCAGGTGGCAACGCAGCGCATGGACGTAGGCAATTTGCAGTTCGACGAGAGCGACGTGGCATTGCGCGCCAGTCGTGGTGTTGCCTTTTGGGTCATCGACCAGCGTGAGCGCCTGCCGTGCGAGCGTACGCGAGGTGTTCACCAATGCGCCCCACAACGTGCGCGCTTCCCACCAGCGGTCGTACGCAGAGTTGTTGCGGAAGGCGAGGAAGAGGCTGAGCGCCGCTCCGACCATTGCGAGGGGAATCGGTTGACCGATCCATTCGAGATCGAAGAGCGAGTAGCTGATCGCCACCGCGAGATCGAAGGCGAGCAGGAAGGCGAGGCGCTTCCACACCTGCGGCCACACGCGGCGGAGCGAGAGTTCGTCACGAACGATCATCGCGAAGAAGTACGGCGCGCGCGCGACACGCACCATCGCTCGATCGTCAATCTCCTGGGAGGAATGCGTGGCGCCGGTCGATTGTCCGAAAGATAGATGCGCGCTCCGGCCGGGAGTGGATTTGGTGATCCCGTGAGTGCAGTGATGACGAGGCTCGAGTGGAACGGAGCCTCTCGGCGAATTCCGGTGCTGTTCCTCGCGCTGGCGTTGCTCGGCGGCATCGTCGCGCTCGAGTGGGCCTCGCACCTCGACTACTCGCTCGGTGTTCTCTACGTCTTTCCGGTCGCCGTCGCGGCGCTGGTGTTTCGACGCAGCGAGGTGATCGCCGCCGCGGTGATCTGCGCGTTCATTCGCAGCGCGTTCACTCCGCCGCTCACGCCGGTGGAGTTCTGGCTGCGCTTTGCGATGGCGGTGCTGGCGTACAGCGGCATCGGGTTGCTGGTCGGAGAGATCAGCCGTCACCGCCGCGCGATGTCGGCGACGTTGAGCAAGCTCGAGCTGGAGCAGGCGATGCGTCACCGCGCCGAAGCGCAGCTGCGTGAGCTCGCTGATTCGAGTCCCGCGGCGTTGCTGACGCTCGACTCGAATGGCGTGGTGTTGATGGCCAACCGCGCCGCGCACGAGCTGCTCGACTTCTCCGCACCCGATGGCTTGATCGGAGTCGATCTCTCTTCGAACGTGCCGCTCTTCGCCGGCGCGTTGCGAGTGCAGGGCGCGGCGACGATGCGCACCTCGACGTCAGGTTGGGCGCGGCGGCGCGACGGCACGCGGTTTCCGGTGGCGACGTGGTTCTCGACGCGCGGTCATGGCGAAGCGCGGCGGCTCGCGGGAATTCTCGTCGACACGTCCGAAGAAGTTCGCGATCGCGAACGTGAGACCTTCCGTCACGTGTACGACAACAACCGGCTCTTCGCGTCGGCCGTCTCGCACGAGATCCGGAATCTGTGCTCCGCGATCCGTGTCGTGAATTCCAATCTGGTGCGGCAGCTCCCAGCCGGAGCGGATCTCACTGCCCTCGGTGCGCTCGTCGAGAGTCTCGCGCGCATCGCGTCGTTCGATCTCACGCGGCGGCAGTCGGCACACCACGCCGTGCAGCTCGACAAGGTGCTCGGGCATCTGCGGCTCGTCGTCGAGCCCGATTGGATGGATCTCGAAGGCGGCGTGACGGTGACGGTGCCGTCCGACTTGCCTCCGGTGCACGGCGATGAGTCGGCGTTGCTGCAGGTGTTCATCAATCTCGCGCAGAACTCACTCCGTGCTGTCCAGGAGGCCAAAGCGCCGAAGTTGGCGATCACCGTGACGAGCGAACGCGACGACATCCTCGTGACGGTCGAAGACACCGGACCGGGCATTTCGAATCCCTCGACGTTGTTTCAGCCGTTCCGAGAAGGAAGCGCGGGGAGCGGGCTGGGCCTCTTCATCTCGCGCAACATCACGCGCAGCGTCGGTGGAGAGTTGGTGCACGTGCCGACTCCGACTGGCTGCCGCTTCGACGTTCGCCTGCGCCGGGAAGGAGCGCATTCACCATGAGCACGGCCACCGTTCGCGTCTTCATCGTCGACGATCACGCGCTGTTTCGAGAGGGGCTGATTCGGCTCCTCGAGAGTGATGCGCGACTCAGAGTCGTCGGAAGCGCCGGCTCGGTCGATGAAGCGCTCGAGAAGTTGGGACGCATCGCGGTGGACGTGCTGATCGTCGACTTCGATCTCGGAAACGCGACGGCCGTTCCGCTCGTCAGTCAGCTGCGGACCCGTGAACTCGCTCCACGCACGTTGCTGGTGACAGCTGGCGTTCCGAATCGCGAAGCGCTCGAGCTCATCCGCCTCGGAGTCGCCGGCATCGTGCACAAGCAACGCGCTCCGGAGGAACTGCTGCGAAGCATTCTCGACGTCGCCGTGGGGAAGGTGGTGCTCGATCAGGCCTACTTCCAGACGCTGATCACCGAGGCTGCCGAGTCGCGTGAGCGCTTAAAGCTGACCGAGCGCGAGCGTTCGATTCTCTCGCTGCTGCTCGAAGGTCACTCGAACAAGCAGCTGGCTTCAGACTTGAAACTCTCTGAGAGCGCGGTGAAGGCAGCGCTCCAGCAGCTCTTCGCGCGGACTGGAGTGCGGACGCGGAGTCAGTTGGTGCGCATCGCGCTCGAGGAATTGCGCGACGAACTCTGAGTCACTTCGACAGCACGTCTCCGATCGACGCGTCCTTGTCGAACTGCGCCTTCGCGAACGGGCAGACCGGAATGAACTTCTGGTTCTCTTTGCGAGCCCACTCGACGGCCGCGTTCAGCAATTCGCGTCCCGCTCCCTGACCGCGCAGCGTGTCGCTCACCTCGGTGTGATCGATCATCGTGGTGTGATCGTTCACGCGCGACATCGTCATCTCGGCGATGCGCTGCCCGTCCTTCTCGAGGAAGAACGCGCTGCGGTGGCCCTTCACTTCGTGATTCACCTTGAGTCCGGTTGCCATGATGCGCGAACCGTAACGCCCTCGGTGTGCTTCACGCAGCGCGATCAGTCTGAACGGAGAGCCGCCGCAGCGAGACCTCGTCGTGCACCACGTTGGTGATGCGATCTTCGACGAGCAGGTGCGGCAGCGCGGCGCGCAGGTGCTTGAAGAACGAGTACATGAAATCGACATCCATCAAGCCGTCGACGAACAGGCAGCCATCGCTGGTGAGCCACGCCTCGACGCCGTGGATGTTCCACGCTCGGCGGCCACTGCCCCAGCAGCCTCGGCTGCTGATCTGATCGTGAATCGGCTTCGCGCGCGGGAAGGTCGCGATCGCGTAGTGCAGCCGGTGCATCTCGAACTCGCTGAACGGCCCGGCCATCGGAGAGAAGGTCGTCACTTCGTCCCACGACAACGGGAACTCCCAGGTCTTTGCCTCTTCCTTCATCCGAATGATCGAGAACTCGCGGTGCATACGAATCCCTCGACACAGGCTGCTCGTGTAGGCGTGCAAACCATTGATGAGCGTCGGGAATCGGCGCGCAAACCCGTTGTCATTCCGGGCGGTTGACGGGGCGGAACGAGGTCAATACATGAGAGCGCATGGCGACGCCGCACAAGCTCCCGTTGGCTGTTTCGACTTCGACGGGGAAGCCCGACTGGCTCAAGGTTCGACTGCCGCGCGGTGAAGGGTACGAGCGCGTGAAGGGCCTCGTGAAGTCGCTGAAGCTGGCGACGGTGTGCGAAGAGGCGCGTTGCCCGAACATCGCTGAGTGCTGGGGCGGTGGCACGGCGACCGTGATGTTGATGGGCGAGGTGTGCACGCGCGCGTGCCGCTTCTGCCACGTGAAGGTCGGAGCGCCGCCTCCGCTTGATCCGCAAGAGCCGGAGAATCTCGCAGCCGCCGTGCGTGAGATGGGCCTCGAGTACATCGTCGTCACTTCGGTGAATCGCGATGATCGTCCCGATGGTGGCGCGTCGCATTTCGCGTCGGCGATTCGGGCGTTGAAGCGCGAGTCTCCGCAGACGACCGTCGAAGTGCTGATTCCCGATTTTCAGGGCGTGGAGAGCTCGCTCGCCATCGTCGCTGAGGCGCGGCCGCACGTCGTCGCGCACAACATCGAGACGGTGGAGCGGCTCACTCCGACGGTGCGCGATCGCCGCGCGAAGTACGCCCAGTCGTTGCGCGTGCTCGAGTACCTCAAGCAGCGCCCCGAGAAGCTGTACACGAAGTCGTCGATCATGATCGGCCTGGGCGAGACCGATGAAGAGCTCGAGCAGACGTTCAAGGATCTGCGCAACGTCGGCGTCGATGTGTTGACGCTCGGCCAGTACCTGCAGCCGTCGCAGTTTCATCTGCGCGTCGAGCGCTTCGCGTCTCCGGAGAAGTTCAAGGAATACGAGCAGCGCGCTTCAGCGCACGGCTTCCTCTACGTCGCGTCGGGCCCGCTCGTGCGCTCGAGCTACCGCGCGGCGGAGTTCTTCATGAAAGGCCTCATGGAGAAGGAACGAACCGCTGTTGCCGCGCCGTGATGTGAAGTACGAGCCGCGACCATGGCGCTCTTCGAATTCAAGCTCCCCGACATCGGTGAAGGCGTCGTCGAGGGAGAGATCGTCAAGTGGCTGGTGAAGGCCGGCGACACCGTGAAGGAAGACGACGGCCTCGTCGAGCTGATGACGGACAAGGCGACGGTGACGGTGCCTTCTCCGCGCGCGGGCAAGGTGCTCAAGACGCACGGCAAAGAGGGCGAGCTGGCGAAGGTGCACCACGCGCTCGTCGATCTCGAGGTGAGCGGAGCGGGCTCTGCTCCTTCGACTGCGAAAACTTCCAACGGCCACGGCGCTCAAGCGCCTGCCACCGCGTTCTCGTCTTCACCGACGACGGTCGTTCCGACGTTCTCGACTTCGGCTCCTGCTTCGAAGGTCTCGGCTGAGAAGGTGCTCGCGACTCCAGTGACTCGACGGATGGCTGCGCAGCACGGCATCGACCTCGGCGTGATCGCCGGCACGGGTCCGCAAGGTCGCGTGCTCAAGACCGATGTCGAGGCGTTCATCGCTTCAGGTGGTCGTGCTCCGGCTGCTGGAGCGACCGCGCGTCCGGCTCCGTCGTGGCAGCCGCTCGCGTCCACCGCGGTCGATCAGCGCATTCCGATTCGCGGGCTGCGGAAGAAGAT